>NZ_NFHY01000014.1:0-91326 GCF_002161525.1 Drancourtella sp. An57 | reverse complement strand
AATGTCTCCAAACGAGTACTATAAATATATTAAAACCAACGAGTTACCATCAGCATTTAAGCTGTTATAAAATCCAGACAAAAAATTTTTCGGATGTCCTTGACAAGGGGCTCACTTTAACTAAAGTTTGCGGTTAAGGCCCTTACTTTTCAGGTTGTTAACCGTATATTATGATGTTGTATATAACGAATCACTTAACCAGCTAAAGCCACATAAACAAAAAAGGGAGAACTCTCTTTTCCTGAAATCTGATTTCAGGAAAGGAGTTTCTCTCTTTTATTTATAACGGTAACTATCCCTGCAATCACCAAAAGCAGGCCGCTGATCTTCCATGTCGTTTCGATCGACCAGATCTCCGCAATCTTTCCCATGACCAGCATGGAAACATAATTAAAAATACTCACAATCATTGAGTGAAAGGACAGAACTGTGGCCCTGTTTTCATGGCTGATCCCCGCATTTAATACGGTCTCCTTGAGCGGATATATGATCCCCAGGAAAAACTCAAACAGAAGGATTCCAAGCATCAGACTCCAGAATGTATGCAGATATGCCAGCGCAAACACACTGATTCCGCATACTGCACTGATCACTGCAAGTGCTGAAAACGATCTCTCTTTTCTTCGTTCCAGCACTGCATTGCCGGCCAGCATCGCAGCCCGCATCAATACCCACGCCAGCCCGATCACCGTATAATTAACGCGTTCAAAACTGTGCAGCACCGGCGACCAGAATACAAATACCGGTGAAAACGCAAAGGTCAGAATACTGTTAAACAAAATCACATTCCAGACATTTTTGTCTTTCATACAGTACTGCACGCTCTCTTTTATGACTTTTTTTACACCAGACGCTGCTTCTGAAATCTGCCTTTGTGTTCTCGTCTTTCTGACCGTCTCCACCTTCGGCATCACTACAAGACTGATCCCTATGTAAATCACCGCTGCCACAAAAGCAAGCAGGAAAATTCCTTCGAGATAAAAATCCGCAACCAGACCTCCTAACAGGCCGGACAGGATCATCATGACAGAAACCCCTTTGTTTTTCAAAATAAAGACCGTTCTGCTTTCTTCTGTCGACGTATTGTCGATAACCCATGCATCCAGTGTCCCGGACTCAAAAGCACAGGCAATTCCAAGAGAAATCTGTGCTGCCAGAAATACCGGCATTGTATCACAGAAGAAAAACAACACATTGGTCACAGCCATCAGAATTCCGCTGAGTACAGTCGTCCCGACATATCCAATTGAATCCGCCAGCGCGCCAGTCGGGATCTCCATAAAAAACGAAACAATCAGGGACATGGCGATGACAAGATTTGCCTCCATCGTATTCAGTCCCTTGCTGTACAGAAACAGAACAAATGTCGCCCCTGTAATTCCCGCATAAAACTCAAACAGACAATTCAATAACAGAAAAGTTCTTCTGACTTTCTTCCTTCTTATGCTTTCCGAAGCGTCAATCATGCTTCCTTTTCTCATACTCTTCATCCCATTTCCATTTTAGAAATATATTGTTTCGATTATATCACCGACACAAAAGATGCTATTCTTTTCTCAAGGAAATTACCAGCGCCACTCCAAGAATCACCGCGCCTCCGATCAGTTCCCGGATCCCCGGCACTTCTCCGAGAAAGAGAAGTGCATACACGATTCCGTAAACTGTTTCCATACCGGAGATAATACCAGCCGTCTGAGCTTTTACTTTCCGCTGTGCAGCCACATACAGGGAATGGGCGAATGCGGTACAGATAAAACCGATTGCGGCAATACAAAAAATATTCTGTGTTGTCCAGCTTGTTTTGACAAAAAATATTGCCGGAAGCAGGACAACCGCTGCCGTTCCCTGTTCGTACAGGCAGACTGTTCTTGCCGCATAACTGCGGGATAGATACCGGTTTGCCAGAGACAGAACCGCATACGACAGACTGGACACCATTCCCCAAAGGATCCCGATGGTAATCTGATTCTCCAGTGAAAATTCCGGTATCGTAATAAAGACGCCAAGAAGCAGGACCGCCGCGCTCAACACACTTGTCACCTTCAATTTTTCCCGGAACAAAAGTGGTTCCAGAAATGTCAAAAACAGCGGGAACGTAGAAAAGGTAATGGTCCCGATCGCCACAGAGGAACTTTGAATCGCCTGGAAAAAGGTCGTCCAGTGGACTGCCAGAATGATTCCTGCAAACACCGCGATTCCGTAGTCTTTCCTCGATTTAAGTTTCAGGGAGGCTCGGCCTGCTATAGAAAGCAGGAAAAGCAAAAGGGAGGAACAGATGACCCGCCCTCCTGCTACAATCACTGCCGGAGCTGTCACAAACTGTCCAAGGACAGCAGACAGCCCAAACAGCATGACTGCAATATGTAATGATATCAGACTTTTTCTATATTCTTCTGACTGAACTGACTGCTCTTCGTCGTGCATGCCGATCGTTTCTCCTTTGTCTATCCGTATTGCCGTCTTCTTTCTCTTTTCTTTTGATTACGGCTTTCCACACCTGCGGCTATCCAGAAAATCAGTGTACCGATCCATCCGCATATAACCCAGGCTCCATAAATTTCCACCTCCTGATTATAACATGCCCGGAGCGTCTGGTACAGTTCCAGATCGGTCCATCTATCATCCGCAAAGAATCCCCGGATTCCATCCACATAAAACCGGATATCCAGGATCTGTTCCGGCGGCAGAAATTCTCTCGGTATCTCAAGTTTTCCTGTCAGAAAATAAATCACCACAAGCCATGCTCCAATCATCAGTACGCCTTCGACTCCCTGTCTCCACTGCTTCTCCTGCAGTGCCCCGAGTTTTCGGATACCGACAAACAGAAGGATCACGCTCATCGGAAGCAATGCAATCAGCCATGACAGATACACTGCCTGCGAAGCCATTGTTCTGTGTGAGGACAGATTCAGACTCTCTCCTTCGATCTGTCTGCCAAAAACATTCCATGTAAAGTCAGACACCTGATTGACATGGAGCGGCTTCTCATTCGTCTTTCTGACAGTATAAATCGAAATCTCTCCCGAACCCTTCTCTATGTGTTTTATTTCGTATCCGGCAGTTTCTGCCTTCATAATCTCCCCGGCCTCCAAAGGCTCCGCAAGTTTCAGCAGGATTCCTTCCGGAAGCTTTTCGATCTGCTTTTCCATACCCCGTCCAATCAACATATGAAAAGCCAACAATCCTGCAAGCAGAATCAATGCTGTAAGAAACAGAACAATTCCTCTACTACTCTTTTTTCTCTCCTTTTCCATCATTCTTCCCCCGCAATCACCACTGCGTCACCGTCTTCCAGCGGCCACGCGGAATAATCCACAATTTTTCTCAGTTTTCCCTGATCATTCCTCGCCGACTGAGAAAGGATATACGCCTTATTTCCCTCTTCCCACATTACAGCAGCATTCTCGTCCTTTACAACATACAGTTCCTTTCCAAACAGCCCTTCCCGCTCTTCCACATAGTAAAGAGCTGTCCCGAACTCATCTTCTTTAAAACAGGACACCGGAAGGGTAAACATGTCTATCAGTTCTTCCTCGGTACATTGGATCGGACTGACTGTTTCCACTTCGATCCGCATCATCTTCTCCACCCTAAGAGACAGTACTGTGCAGATCAGAAGCAGAAGAAACACCGTACATCCGGCAATCCAAACTTTCTTTTTCCTCATACTCATCAACTCCATAGAATATCTCTTAAACCATCTGTCAACTCTTTATGATAATACAGGAAGAAGAATGTAACCGGGATCAGACACAGCAGTCCGCATACCGACTGTACTGCCATGCTGTTTTCCATCACGCTTGCGAGAAATACCGAAAGCGGATAATCCAGTTCTCCTTCCAGGAAAATGATCGGCTGTTCCACCATGTTCCAGCTCTCCACAAAGGTGAGCACAAACAAGGTCACCACAGCAGGCTTTGAGGCCGGCACTACAATATAGCGGACAATCTGAAGCTGATTTGCACGGTCCAGCCTCGCCGCCTCCAGCCATTCATCCGGAATCGATTGAAAGATAAATGTCAGCCACACTGTTCCGAACGGCGAAAAGATTCCCGGAATAATCAGAGACTTCCAGCTGTTCAAAAAGCCCAGTTTCTCCATCAGAATATAATTTGGAAGCAGGGTCACCTGTACCGGAAGAATCATAAAAAGCGCCATGACAAACAGCCAGAACTTCTTCCCGATAAACCGGTATTTTGCAAACGCCGTACCTGCCATGCACGCAAGCACCGTCTGTCCTCCCGCAATCAAAAGGCACATGCCAAGACTTCTCCAGAATTTGATCAGATATCCCGGACTTTCCAGCAGTACCTCATAATATCCCATCAGGGAAATTCCCGCATTTCTTCCTTCCCAGACCGAGCAGACCAGCATATAGATCACCGGATAGAGAAAGACCAGAGAGAGAATTCCCAGAAAAAGAATCCGTTTTTGTTTCTTTTTAGCCATACTTCTTCCCCCTCCTCATAATCAGATACAGCACATACACAACTCCGGCAGCCAGAAGCAGCGCCGCGACAATACTGACTGCAGCCGTGGAGATCTTCTGGTAATTCAGGTTCTGAAAATTGTTATTCATAAAATGCTGTAACAAATAAATACTGTCATTCGGATAATTGCCTCCAAGGAGGAATGCTTCCCTGTAGCACTTGAACGCGTTCATCACGGAAAGAACAATTGTAAACAAAAAGGTCGGGATCAGCATCGGCCAGGTGATGTGCCGGAAGGACTGAAACTTTCCGGCTCCAAACAACATTGCATACTCATAATACTCTTTTGGAATCATCTGAAGCCTTGCGAAATAAATGAGCACATAGTAGCCGGTAAACCGCCAGCAGTACAAAATGCAGAGCACCCAGAACGCCGCCGAAGAGTTCAGCCAGTCTTTTGCCTCTCCTCCAAGCAGTTCCATCACCTTATTCCAGATGCCGGACTCGCCCCAGAGAAACTGTACCCCAAGTACCACCGATGCAATCGGCAGAATCATCGGGTAAAGGAAGGAAAGCTGGAAAAACCGCACTCCTCTTACCGTATTCTGAAGCAGTATCGAAAGCACTATGGCCCCAAAAAGTGTCACCGGAACAGTCACAATCATATAACGAAGTGTATTTTTTACCGCCAGCAGAAACATCTCATTTTCAAACAAATCCTGAAAATTGGCCATTCCGACAAATTCCCTTTTTCCGATCCCGAAAGAAACCGAATACCATCCCGTAATCAGAAACGGGATGAAATAAAATACAAGGAAGCCTGCCAGCGCCGGAAACGCAAGCAGAAGACCGCTGTTTCTCTTTCTCATCACTTCTCCCTCCTCTCTTCTTTCAGCTCCTGTTCACTTACTCCTCCACCAGCATTTTGTAAATATCAATAGCGGTGTCGGCAATCTTGGAAAACTCCGTTTCTATATCACAATTTAGATTCGTAACCCTGGAATTCCCCGACATAACATCGAAATTCAGTGCTCTTTCTCCTTCTGTCAGGAAATAAGCACCGTCGATCTCACGAAAGCTCTCCTGCATTTCCTGAATCATTTCTTCCGACGGGAATTCTCCCCATTGCTCAAAAGCGGTCTTCTGAACCGGCATATAATTACCGTCCAGATATCCATATAAACTCGGCAATCCCATGCTGGAATCATCTGCATGTTTTTTTCTGTACTGTTCCGTCCGGTCATTTAAGAACAACATGAGAAAATCATAAGCTTCTTTCTTTCGATCGCTGGACATAGATACTGCTCCATAAGACATGATCGATGCCATTTTCCTTCCTTCGATATCAGGAACAACCTGCAGATCTATTTGAGATTCATAAAGTGTGAGCAGGGTTTTGTTCAACGGTCTAAAGTATAGTTCATTTTCTTTTCCGCTTATTTCTTCATATGCTTCTTTCCTAAATTGGAAATACTTCTCTGAAAATTCAACCCACTTATCTTTATCAAGCAGTACTTCTTTCCTCTCATAATCCGCCGCCGGCTGCATCCACCGCGCACTATGGGTGGAGCCGAATGTACAAAGTGCCTGTTTCAAACGGATGTCATCAGAAGCACGGATCTGTTCCAGCCATTCTTCCAAAGTATCTCCCGTCATCTCTTCTATGTCCTCTGATCTTGGCAGTACATAGTAACATACTGACATTGGAATAATATACTGACGTCCGTCATACTGTCCTGCTTTCAGAAATGTTTTATTATAATTGCCGTCCTCCCAGTAGGAATCTTTTTCCATGAATGTATCCAGAGACGCTAATGCTCCGCTCTGCATCGTTTTGTACGGGTTATCTATCAGAAATCCACCTTCTATTTCCGCATTCTCCGGAATACATTCCAGTAAAAAAAGATCCGGTCCCTTTCCCGCCATAATCTCCGTCCGTAGTTTTTGAATCTCGTTTTCCCGTGTTTCTTTTTCATCCGGAAGTCTTTGGATTCTCACCTCTATCTCGCTATTCGTTCCTTCTGTAAAACCTGCTGCAGCCTCTGCTTTCTTATACAATCTTCCATCTGCCACGACCCGCAGGATTTTCTCTTCTTCGCTTTTTTCTTCCGTTCCGCAGCCCCAAAGTCCTGCCGTCAGGGTACATATACATAAAACTGCTATTCCTTTCCGGATCACATCTTGTTTTTTCATAATCCTTCCCCGCCTCTCTGCGCTTCCGGCTTTATTCTGACACCATCATCTTATAAGTGTTCCATACGCTGTCGACAAGCTTGTCAATTTCTGCACTCCAGTCATAACCCGGGCGTGAACAATTCCCGGCTATCTGATCCAATCCTTCAAACAGTTCCCTTTCTGCTCCGGTCAGAAAATAGGCTCCGTCAAGTTCACGGAAAGATTGCTGCATTTCTTGTAGAACTTCCTCAGATGGATAATTCATCCATACTTCAAATGCGTTCTCCTGTACCGGGGTAAAACTCTTATCAAGATACCCATAAAAAGCTGGTAATTTCATGGAATCTTCCGAATGTTCTTTTTGATACTTTTGAGTCCTGTCATTTAAAAACAGCATCAGGAAATCGTAAGCCTCCTGTTTCAGATCACTGGACATTCCGACAGCTCCATAAGACATGATCGATGCCATTTTCCTTCCTTCGATATCAGGAACCACTTGTAGCCCTAATGGGGATTGCTCGTTATAGTACAACACTTCCATTGAATCTTTAAATACGAATCGGCTGTCTATGTCTGAGTTTATGACTTCATCCTGCACGTCAATATCAAACTGAATGCAGTCCTGAGCCAGTTCTTTCCATCTTTCTTTATCAAATTTTACTTCTGCTTTTTCATAATCTGCTGCTGGCTGTATCCACCTCGCTGTTTGCAATGTCAATCCATAAAAAGCCTGTTTCAAGCGAAAATCGTCAGAGGAAACAGCCTGCTGCATCCATTCCTGCAATGTGTCTCCTTTCATTTTTTCCATATCATCCGGTCTTGGCAGTACATAATACATCACAGACATCGGAATGATATACTGGCGTCCATCATACTGTCCCGCTTTCAAAATTGCTTCATGATAGGTATTGTCCTCCCAATAAGAATCCTTCTCCATGAATTCATCCAAAGACGCTAATGCCCCACTCTGCATTGTTTGATATGGGTTTTCTAACAGTGGCATAACAGCTTCTGCTGCATTTTCCCGAACGCTCTCCAGTAAATAGACATCCGGTCCTTTCCCTGCCATAATCTTTGTCCTCAGTTTCTGAATTTCTATCTCCCGTTTCTCCTTGTCATCCGGGAGCCTTTGGATTCTCACCTCTATTTCGCCATCCACACCTTCCAAAAATCTAGCAGCGAATTCTACATCTGTATACAGTGTTCCATCCGTCACGACCCGCAGGATTTTCTCTTCTTCACTTTTCTCTTCAGTCCCGCAGCTGCAAAGTCCTGCTGCCAGAGCGCATACACATAACACTGACATTCCTTTCCGAATCATATTTTGTTTTCTCATAATCCTTTCCCCTCCTCTCTGCGCTTTCAACTTTATTCCGACACCATCATCTTATAAGTATTCCATGCGCTGTCAGCAGCCTTTGGAAGAGCCTGAGTCCAGTCGTAGTCCGAATAGATGGCTTCAGAGCAAATGTCGCTTGCTTCTGTAAAAAGGGTTCTTTCTGCACTGGTCAGGAAATATGTACCGTCTAGTTCACGGAAAGTATTTATGGTTTCCTGAAGCACTTCATCATCAGGATATCCCATCCAGACTTCAAAAGCACTTTCCTGTACCGGAACATTTCCTATATGGCTTAGATATCCATAAAACTCTGGAAGCCTTATATCCGGATGTTCTTTATTATATTGTTTTGTTTGATCATTCAAAAACAGCATCAGATAATCGTACGCTTCCTGCTTCAGATCACTGGACATTCCTACTGCTGCGTAAGACATAATCGATGCCATCTTCCTGCCATCAATATCCGGAACAATCTGCAAGTCTACTTTCTCATTCTTATCAGCAGCTCTCCCATTTTCAAAAAAATAGTGTTCTTCCACCAAAGCAAGCTCTTCTTGGGCTGCTTTCCCAAACCGAATGAACTTGTCAGCAAATTCGCACCATTTTTTCTGATCGAAAAGGACTTCTCCGGATTCATAATCTGCTGCAGGCTGTATCCACCGTGCTCCCTGACTCATTAATGTGATAAAATATTTTTTTAACCTTACATCCTCCGAATTTGCTACCTGCTCTACCCATTCTCCCAAGGTATCTCCGGTCATTTCTTCCATATCCTCTGTTCTTGGCAGTACATAATACATCACAGACATCGGAATGATGTACTGCCGCCCATCATACTGTCCCTCTTTCAAAATTGCTTCATGATAGGTATTGTCCTCCCAATAAGAATCCTTCTCCATGAACTCATCCAAAGATGCCAAGGCCCCGCTCTGCATCGTCTGATATGGATTTTCCAACAGTGGAAGAAACTCTTCTCCATTTTCCTGGTTTCCATCCAGCAAATACACATCCGGTCCCTTTCCCGCCATAATCTCTGTCCTCAGTTTCTGAATCTCATTCTCCCGCTCCTCTTTCTTTTCTGGAAGTTGCTGAATTTCCACCTCTATCTCGCTATTCGTTCCTTCTGTAAAACCTGCTGCAGCCTCTGCTTTCTTATACAATCTTCCATCTGCCACGACCCGCAGGATTTTCTCTTCTTCACTTTTCTCTTCCGTTCCACAGCTGCAAAGTCCTGCTGCCAGAGCGCATACACATAACACTGACATTCCCTTCCGAATCATACTTTGCTTTCTCATACTTTTTCCCCCTCCTCCCGTTCAATTATCCGGCTATTATTGTCTAAATTATATCATTGTCAAAAATACTTGTCTATCATTATAGATTTAAATTCATTTTTTTGTGATAATATTTAATCATCAACATTATTTGTCAATATTTTCATTTGGAATATTCTGTAATCTTCCCTTAATGTTTATTCTGATTATTTTCTTTTATATAAAATATTCCAAAATTTTACCCCCACCCCAATTAAATTGACACACATTTTATTTGTTGATATAATAAGGGAAATACAATTTATGTGAGGGCAAAGGTATGATATCTGTAAAACAAGTTAGTAAATCTTTTCATGGTAATTGTGTTCTGGATCACATCAGCTTTGAAATCCCGGATCAGACAGCCACGGCGCTGATCGGACCAAATGGAATCGGAAAAACAACGCTTTTGAATATTCTGTGCGGATCTCTGGTACCGGATTCTGGAGAAGTCACCTCCGAAACTCCTGATTTTCAAAGAGAAATTTTTACCGTTCTGTCGGGTTCCCATCAGCTGTATGCGAAAAATACAGTGAAAGAAAACATCGAATTCCTTGCGGTGCTGCGGGGCCTTTCCAACTCGGATATCCGGCAGAACCTGGACCGGTACCTGCCTTCTTTCCCGCTGTATGACTCCGTAAAAAACAAACTGTTTGAGGAGCTCTCTACCGGTCAGAAACAGCTGATGATTCTGCTTGCGGCTCTGGTGACGAATTCCCGGTATCTGATTTTAGACGAACCGACCGAAGGACTGGATCTGGATCACAAACGGGCACTGCTTCACGCTGTTTCTTCCATCCGAAATGCGAAGACCATTTTGATCACGTCCCATGATTCGGACTTTATTACGTCGGCCGCCGAACGGTTTCTGTTTCTGAAAGACGGGCAGATCTCAGTCGAAAAAGAACATCTTGATACAGAGGAATTTCTGGAAATTTATGAAGCATTATATTTGCAGGGGGAATCGTTATGAGAATAATCTGGTATGAATGTAAAATGGATGTGTTAAGGACGTTCCGCTATAAGATGGGACTGGTTTCTGACCTGGTGATTTATACATTACTTCTCTGTTTTTTCTTTTGGTCTAATACAGGGCAGTCCTTTCAAGAACTGTATGGCGTAGAAAATTATCAGGCACTGCTTCTTCTGGGCTACGTGGCATGGACCTTTTCTGTCACAGCAATTTCCACTATTGCTTCCCAGCTTCTGGCAGAGCTTCAGCGCGGCACCCTCTTTTTCAAGCTTCACTCCCGTCTTCCGCTTCAGATTCTCTATCTGGGAGACCTGCTTTCCTCGGTGCTCGTCCAGACTATTGTTGTGATCATTTATTCTGTTGTAACATATTTCTTTTTCGGGGTACGGTATACAGTAACACTTCCGATCGTAGCCGCATTCTTAATTTCCATCCTCGGCATGTACGGAATCGGGCTGATGATCGCAGGGCTTTCTCTGTATTACAAACGGATCGGCGCTATTGTGCTTCTGGTACAGTTATTTCTTCTTTTTGTTACGGATACCATTCCGACGTCACCCGTCATCACAGAAGTTTCCAGCGTGCTTCCGCTTACGATGTGTAATACCGTGATCCGGAACAGCTTTGTTCACAAAGATCTGGGAATGACGTTCCTTTTGCTATGCGCCGTCAGCCTTCTCTGGTTTGTGGCGGGATATGTAGTCTTTGACTGTTTTATGAAGCAGGCCAAGAAAAAAGGTAATCTTCTTTTATACTGATATACTGTTTTTGCAGCCCTTTCTTTCTCCGGGAGAGAACTGGTTTCCTATTCGACAAAAGGAACCATTTCTCTCCCTTTTCATACCCTGATAGTGAAGGATTTATTTCCTCTAAAATAAAAAACAGGAGGCACTTTCATGGGCATTACAAACTCTAACAAAGAGGTCAATGTCTCACAGATCACCTGCGGCGGAACCTTCCAGGTAACACTTGGTCTTTCGGCAGCTCCGGATATTTTGGAAAATCCGGTGGATATTGTTCTTGTTCTCGACCGCTCCGGCAGTATGGCCGGAAGCCCGCTCGAAAATCTGAAGCTTGGGGCGGACACCTTTATTGACATTATCAATGAAACTACCGACAGTACTCAGGATGGACAGATCGGCTCGGGAAGCCATATCGGTATCGTCAGCTTTTCCAGCAACGCATCAGCAGACACACAGCTGATTACTTCGGTTACTGACTTAAAGGCGGCGGTAGCTGCGCTTTCTGCAGGTGGATCCACCAACCATGCAGACGCATTTTCCACTGCTGCATCCCTTTTTGACCCTTCTTCTTCCAACGAAAAGGTCATTGTCATGTTTACAGACGGGAAAACGACTTCCGGAATTCCTCCTGCACCGGTCGCGGAGACGATCCGTGATTCGGGGATCATTATTTACTGTATCGGTCTGATTGGAGACACAGGAATTGATGTGGATGTACTCAATGACTGGGCAACAGATCCGGATGCATCTCATGTTGCTGTCACCCCGGATGATTCTGAACTGGAGGACTTGTTTGCGGATCTGGCGGCCAACATTTCCAAACCGGGAGCAACAAATATTGTCATTAATGAAACTCTCAATCCGGATTTCACTATTGTAAGCATTGGCATGCCATCTTCCGGTACTGCTGCTGCCATTGACTCTCAGTCTCTGCAATGGAAAATTCCATCACTCGGAGTCTCTGGAAACGAGGGTGCGTCTTTGGAATTCTATGTGCAGCACACCGGCCAGACTTCCGGAAATCTTCCTGTCAACCAGTCCATTTTCTACTCGGATACGGAAGGTAATACCGTATCCTTCCCTGAACCTTCCGTTCAGGTTGAATGCGGCGTTTCGGTAGACCCGGAGCCTTGTCCGGTCCCGGTCGATTTTACAATCGGAAAATGCCAGGACTCTCTGGTCGTTGATCTGGGAGATGCGTATCTGGAATCTTCCGGCCGGATCGTACAGCTCAATGTCAAACTGAAAAATGTCTGCCCTCACAAACGGGTTGCTCTCGGAATTATTCTGACCGAAACCGATAACTACGGAAGCGAATATCAGCGCGGCATGAAGGCCATCACCGTACCGGCCCATAATCAGAAGAACTGTCAGGATGTAGAAGTAAAATGCATCAAGTTTGTTCTTCCGGAAGACCTGAATGTATCCGGCTGTCCGTGCCAGTCGCTGTGCTGTGAACGGCATCTGAAAGTGCGGATTATCGCGCATTATATCGATACCGACTTCCGCTGCTGCGATTCTACAGTAACCTTCTAACGTATAACAGGGAGAGCATTTCGTCTCTCCCCCTTTTTCTTTCTATATCTAACAAATCTTATTGCCATTTGCCACAAGCTTGAACTTGCATCCCAGAACCTCGGCGGCTCTCCGGCACATGATCATCCGTTCCAGAAAAATTTCAAAATAATCCATCACCGTACACATCTCGTCATCCAGCTCCAGATTCATCTGAATCACTCTCTTCTCTTTTTTGACTTCCAGACTGGAGGCCAGCACCGCATAGTTAACCCGGTCGTGGATATCAAAATTGGCAATGGTCGGATTCTGCACCCGGTTTCTTCGCACATCGGTTTTATCCGCCAGAATCAGCGCCGCAGAGACGATGTCCACGGCAGTGCCCGTGGATTCATCATGGTTTCCAATCGCGGTCGTCACAGTCATCACATCCCGGAGAGGCATCCCCATTCCCTTTAAAATTCCGTAAGCCAACAATGCTCCGGTATGGGCGTGGTCGTGCCGGTTGATGCTGTTGCCGATATCATGCATGTACCCTGCAATTTTGCTGAGCCGGATTTCTTTTGGCCCATACCCAAGATCTTTGAGAATCTTTCCGGCGGTTTCTGCCACCTTGGCAGCATGTTTTCGGGAATGTTCCGTAAATCCGAGAACGTCCAGCACCTCATTTCCTTTCTCTATCAAAAGATTTATCTCTTCATTTTCCTTTACCTTTCTGTAAGTAATGATGTCTTGTTTCTTTTCTGCCATATATTCTGTCGTATCTCCTCTTCTTATAATCTTGTAATTGCGTCCATGGCAAGGGCGGAGCGTTCACATTCCTCCGGTGCGAAAGTCACCTGCCAGCAGAGCGGGCTGCCTTTCATATATTCGGACGCATAACTGAGACCATTCGTCCGCTCATCCAGCATCGGGCGGTCAATCTGGTTCGTATCACCCAGCAGAATGATTTTGGTTCCTTTTCCTGCTCTCGTAATGATTCCTTTTACCTGATTCGGTGTCATGTTCTGTGCTTCATCGATAATCAGATACGTCTTCATAATGGAGCGCCCGCGGATATAATTTAACGCTTCCGTCTGAATCAGCCCGCGGTCGAAGATTTCATCGATCTTCCCCTGTAATTCCCGCTCATCTTTATAGCGTTCTTCCTCGTTGGAATCGATCAGCTGTTCCAGATTGTCAATGACAGGACGCATTAGCGGAGAAATCTTCTCCTGTTCGTCTCCCGGGAGAAAACCGATGTCCGAGTCAAACTGTGCGTTTGGCCTGGAAATCAGAATTCTCCGGTATTCTCCCGTTGGATGATTCAGGATTTTTTCCAGGCCGACCGCCAGCGTATAGAAAGTCTTACTGGTCCCTGCCCTGCCTTTGATAATAACAAGCGGTGCCTTTTCGGCCGGCTGCATCAATGCTTCCTGTACGAAATATTGTCCTGCATTTCTTGGAGAAACACCGTAAGGCTGGGTTTTCCGGTATTCCAGCTTTTTAATCACTCCCTTTTCCACCCGACCGAGCTGGGTTTTCTTTGCAGACTGATCCGCCTTTAAAATCACAAATTCATTTTCTTCCAGCTTTGGCACGATCCGGTTACCCTGTTCGTCCGAAAGGTAGACATCCTCCACCGGAACACCCTTTTTCTTAAACTCTTTGAACTTTTCTTCCGGCACATACACTTCTATCCTTCCCCTGTACTGCCCTTCATACTCTACAACCTGCTCTGTCGTATAATCTTCTGCCCGGATTCCGATGATCTGTGCCTTAATTCTGAGCAAAATGTCTTTTGTCACAAGAACCACCTGTTCCTCACAGGACTCCGCCAATCCCTTGCAGACTTTCAAAATCCGGTTATCCATCTTCTCTTCCGGCAGATCCTCAGGGAGCGTCACGTTTACAAAATTTTTCTCCACCCGGAGCATGCCTCCCGATTCCAGCGGAATTCCTTCCAGCAGATCTCCTTTTTGCCGGAGTTCTTCCAGAATCCGGATCGCTGTCCTGGCATTTCTTCCTTTCTCGCCATCTGCTTTCTTGAGATTATCCAGCTCTTCCAGTACAACAACAGGCAGAATCACCTGATTATCCTCAAAACTGAGCAGTGCCTGTGGATTCTGAATGAGAATGTTGGTGTCGATGACATAGATTTTTACCATATGCAGGTCTCCTTTACCATATAGACTTTTCATAAAACATAAAAGGAAAGCTGTTCTTCCCCTTTATGGAAATTATAGCTTCCCTGTATTTTAACTTTGCTCAGATTTGGGTTAAATTTGGGTTAAAGCAGGCATGCAGATAAACATTGCCATTTCCTTTTTATCAGGATTTTACTTAGACTTGACAGAAAGCCAGTAGTTCATACCGGTTCTTTCTTTTATAATGACAGTAAAGATTGGAGGGCTGTCTTATGCTTTTCTATACGATCATGATTCTTATTCTAGGCATACTTAGCGCAGGCATAACTGTATTTTTCTTTTTCCGGTGGAGACAGAATCGAAATGTTCCAGAAGATATCAATACAGAAAATACAACTGTTCCGGCGCACATATCCATTTTTACCAGACTTGGGACAGCACTGTTTCTTCTTGTTTTCACAGTTGGATTTATGTCAGTCGGCGTTTATTTCCTATATTCTTCCTGTCAGGAAGATCTGAGATATTCCGGCGAAGCGAATGGAACTGTAGTAGAATATACCCGGAAATGGGATACTACAGGCGAAACTTCCGGCTATCTCTACGCCCCTGTAGTCCGCTATCAGGCAGAAGGAAACGGGATCTGCATGGGTACAGGAAATGTCTGGAGCTCCAGACGCTCCTTTGAAATCGGAGAACAGATTACCATCCGCTACAACCCGGATCAGACCGATATCGTCTCTATAGAAGGCAACGGTTTATCCGTCGGTTTCAAAATGGGATTCGGATTTTTTCTGTTTGGTTTCACGGTATCTATTCTTGTTCTTATTTTCTTCGCCCTGAAACTGTTGGTCCATAATCAGGACACCAGGAACCGGATTATGGGACGGATCTGCGTGCTTCTAATCGGGCTTTTGATTGCAGGGGTCTGGATTGTCTTGGCCGGTCTGAAACTGGCAATGGCAGTATTCGCCCTGTTTGGATTGTATGTTCTTATTCATCGAATCCGAAGGTAGGTATAGACATTCCAGAGGACGTTTTCAATATCCGGATTAGTTAAATCCACATTTTGCATTAGATCTACTTCATAATCATTTTAAAGGACCAAGAAAAGGTGGAATCTTATTACAAAATAATTGAAGATCTTAAGAATTCACTTACGGACGAAAATGGGAATGCAAAAAACTTCATTTTTACAAGCTCTTATTTGGATCTATATCGCAAAGCAGACTCCAAGATTTTGGCTGTGATTAATTGAAAAGAATAGAACAATCCATGAAAGTTTTAAAACCATAAATGGAGAAGAATTCGGGTATCTAAATTTAAAGAGGACCTTTCTTCGTGAGGGTTCTTTAAGAGGGGCCTTCATGATGGGCTGGTAAAACAAACATAAGGGTAAGGAAAAAAGGGAAGCATACGCTTCCCTTTTTTGTCATAAATATAGATTAAAATCTTTATTTATTATTTGTTGTTGATAGCTGCCTGTGCTGCTGCAAGTCTAGCGATCGGTACACGGAATGGTGAGCAGGATACGTAGTTCAGGCCAAGTTTATGGCAGAATTCTACGGAGCTTGGATCTCCACCGTGCTCTCCACAGATTCCTACATGCAGGTTCGGGTTAGCCGGTTTTCCTAAATCGATAGCCATCTTCATCAGTTTGCCGACACCAACCTGGTCAAGTTTTGCAAATGGATCGTTCTCGTAGATCTTAGCGTCATAGTAAGCGTTGAGGAACTTACCAGCGTCGTCACGGGAGAATCCGAATGTCATCTGTGTCAGGTCGTTTGTACCGAAGCAGAAGAAGTCAGCTTCTTTTGCGATCTCGTCAGCTGTAAGAGCAGCTCTCGGGATCTCGATCATTGTACCAACTTCGTATTCAAGGTCGATACCAGCTGCTGCGATTTCAGCGTCAGCTGTTTCAACAACGAAGTTCTTCACGTATTTAAGCTCTTTTACTTCTCCAACAAGCGGAATCATGATTTCCGGTTTGATGTTCCAGTCCGGATGAGCTTTCTTTACGTTGATAGCTGCACGGATAACAGCTTTTGTCTGCATCTTTGCAATTTCCGGATAAGTAACTGCAAGACGGCATCCACGATGACCCATCATCGGGTTGAACTCGTGCAGGCTGTCGATGATTGCTTTGATCTGCTCTACAGTCTTGCCCTGAGCTTCTGCAAGTTTCTTGATATCTTCTTCCTCTGTTGGAACGAACTCATGAAGCGGCGGATCCAGGAAACGGATTGTTACCGGGTTACCTTCCAGAGCTTCGTAGAGAGCTTCGAAGTCTCCCTGCTGATATGGAAGAACTTTTTCAAGAGCTGTTTCTCTTTCTTCTTCTGTTTCAGAACAGATCATTTCACGGAACGCGTCGATTCTTCCTTCACCGAAGAACATATGCTCTGTACGGCAAAGTCCGATACCTTCTGCGCCAAGTTCTACAGCTTTCTTAGCGTCTTCCGGTGTATCTGCGTTTGTACGAACTTTTAATGTTCTGTATTTGTCAGCCCAGTTCATGATACGTTCGAACTCACCAGCGATTGTAGCGTCTACTGTCGGGATTACTCCGTCGTAGATGTTACCTGTTGTACCATCAATGGAGATGAAGTCTCCTTCGTGGAATTCTTTTCCGCCAAGTGTGAATTTCTTGTTTGCTTCATCCATTACGATGTCGCCGCATCCGGATACACAGCATTCACCCATACCACGGGCAACAACTGCTGCGTGAGATGTCATACCACCGCGAACTGTCAGGATACCCTGAGCGCTCTTCATACCTGTGATATCTTCCGGTGATGTTTCAAGACGAACCAGAACGACTTTTTCTCCTCTTTCAGCCCACTCTACAGCGTCATCAGCTGTGAATACAACTTTACCGCAGGCAGCTCCCGGAGATGCTCCAAGACCTTTGCCCATCGGTGTAGCTGCTTTCAGTGCAGCAGCGTCGAACTGTGGGTGAAGTAATGTATCAAGGTTACGAGGATCGATCATAGCAACTGCTTCTTCTTCTGTTCTCATGCCTTCGTCAACAAGGTCGCATGCGATCTTCAGAGCAGCCTGTGCTGTTCTCTTTCCGTTACGTGTCTGAAGCATGTACAGTTTACCATGTTCTACAGTAAACTCCATGTCCTGCATATCTCTGTAGTGGTTTTCCAGAGTGCTGCATACTTCTTTGAACTGTTTGAATGCTTCCGGGAATTTGTCTTCCATTTCGGAAATGTGCATTGGAGTACGAACACCGGCAACAACGTCTTCGCCCTGTGCGTTTGTAAGGAATTCTCCGAACAGACCGTTTTCTCCTGTAGCCGGGTCACGTGTAAATGCAACACCTGTACCACAGTCATCTCCCATGTTACCGAATGCCATCATCTGTACGTTGACAGCTGTTCCCCATGAATACGGGATATCGTTGTCACGACGGTATACATTGGCACGCGGGTTGTCCCATGAACGGAATACAGCCTTTACAGCGCCGATGAGCTGTTCTTTTGCGTCAGCCGGGAAGTCGGATCCGATCTTCTCTTTGTATTCAGCTTTGAACTGTCCTGCAAGAGCCTTGAGGTCTTCTGCTGTCAGTTCAACGTCCAGCTTCACGCCTTTTTCTTCTTTCATCTTGTCGATGAGTTCTTCAAAATATTTTTTGCCGACTTCCATAACAACGTCGGAATACATCTGGATAAATCTTCTGTAGCAGTCCCATGCCCAACGCGGGTTTCCGGAAGCTTCTGCCAGAGTTTCAACAACTTCTTCATTCAGACCAAGGTTCAGGATAGTATCCATCATACCCGGCATGGAAGCTCTTGCACCGGAACGAACGGAAACGAGAAGCGGATTCTCTTTATCTCCGAATTTCTTTCCTGTGATCTCTTCCAGTTTTGTCATAGCTTCCATGATCTGACTCATGATTTCGTCATTGATCTGTCTGCCGTCCTCATAATACTGGGTACAAGCCTCTGTTGTTACAGTGAATCCCTGAGGTACCGGGAGTCCAAGGCCTGTCATTTCAGCAAGGTTCGCACCTTTACCACCCAGAAGGTTTCTCATTGTAGCGTTACCTTCTGTAAACATATACACCCATTTCGTAGCCATGTTTCAATGTCCTCCTAATAATATATTTGTAATATTTGACACGAAAAACACGACTTTGCGTTTCTCTTATGTAAAGTCGTACTTCTGTGCCCGGAATATTACGTTCTTTTGCAGTTTCCCGCTGGTAATATTGTAAATGTTTTAACATAGTTCGTCAAGAAATTTATCGTATTTTCTGCAACAATTCTGTCATGCCTCGTATGGCAATTATGTCACAGTTTATGCGACAATCCGGTCATGTCTTATGGCCGGATTGTCACTCTCGTTTTATTTCTGTCCGATTTTTTCAATAAATGCTTTATAGCCTTTCACAGCTTCGTATACATCTGCCTTACTGGAGATCTCATACATTGCATGCATACAGAGAACTGCAACACCGCTGTCGATCACTTCCATGCCGTACTGTGCCATGATGTATGCGATCGTTCCGCCGCCGCCGACATCTACTTTACCAAGTTCTGCATACTGATATCCGACTCCTGCCTCATCCATGACGCTGCGGATTTCTGCGAGATACTCTGCGTTCGCATCGTTGGAGCCGTTCTTTCCACGGCTTCCTGTGAACTTGTTGAATACAAGTCCTTTTCCGAAGAATGCGGAGCTTCTCTTTTCAAATGCTGCTGCAAACATCGGATCGTAAGCAGCACTTACGTCTGAGGAAAGCATCTTGGAATTCTGAAGGGCACGTCTTACTTTTAATTCGGACTCTTCACCTGTCAGTGCAATGAGCTCTGCTATCGTATTTTCAAAGAATCTGGAATGCATGCCGGTTGCTCCGACGCTTCCGATTTCTTCTTTATCTACCAGGATGCAGCATGCGGTACGGCTGATCTGCGGGTTGTCCAGCATTGCAAACAGAGATGTGAATGCGCAGACTCTGTCGTCCTGTCCGTAGGATAAGATCATGCTTCTGTCAATACCGCAGTCTCTTGCTTTTCCTGCCGGAACGATTTCAAGCTCTGCAGATACGAAATCTTCTTCTCCGATTCCGTATGTTTCTTCCATAAGACGAAGAACGCCTGCTTTTACTGCTTCTTTTTCGTCTTCTTTGAGTCCCTCTGCCTCTGTGAGCGGACGGCTTCCGATCAGAAGATCCAGATTGTCGCCTTCAATCACTTCAGATGCTTTCTGTGACATCTGTTTTCCAGCCAGATGTACAAGCAGGTCTGTGATTACAAATACCGGATCATTTTCATTTTCTC
The DNA here is from genome assembly GCF_002161525.1 of Drancourtella sp. An57. NCBI lineage: Bacteria > Bacillati > Bacillota > Clostridia > Eubacteriales > Oscillospiraceae > Drancourtella > Drancourtella sp. An57. Next base: position 71,424 of record NZ_NFHY01000014.1, on the reverse strand, counting down.
CGATATTAACACGGACTTTGGTTCCGTCTTTCTTTACGATCACTCCGTGAAGAGAGAGCGGGGAAGCAAGCCACTGATATTTCTTGATGCCTCCATAGTAATGAGTATCGAGATATGCCATCTCATCCGTCTCATAGAGCGGATTCTGTTTGATATCGATTCGTGGAGAATCAATGTGAGCTCCAAGAATATTCATTCCGTTTTCCAGCGGTTCTTTACCGATCTGGAAAAGAAGAATCATCTTGCCCATGAAAGATGCGTAAATCTTGTCGCCTTCCTTTAATGGTTCTCCTGCCTCTTTGTAAGAGCACAGGCAGCGGTATCCTGCTTCTTTTGCCAGGCGCTCTGCGACCTCTACGCATTCTCTTTCTGTCTTTCCTTCATCCAGGCAACGTTTATAACGTGCGCTGATGTCTTCCATCTCTTTTAATTCTGCCTGTGTGTAGGTCTTCCATACATTTCTTCTGTCCACTGTTTTGTTCCTCCTTCTGACATGAGATATTTTCAGGCTCAAATGCCCTCAAGTACTCTTATTATACATCACTTTTGCCAAAAGTCACAGTGCTTCTTTCATTTTCTTTACATATTCTTTTATATACGGCACACACTGCTCTTTGTACCGCCCGCAGAGCTTCACAATGGCCGAACCTACGATCACGCCGTCCGAAACTTCCGCCATCTTCCCTGCCTGTTCTTCTGTCGATATTCCGAATCCGACCGCACACGGGATATCTTGTTCTTCTTTCACCAGCTGCACCATTTTTCCCACATCCGTTGTGATCTCTGAACGTACACCCGTTACCCCGAGCGAGGAGACGCAGTAGACAAAACCGGCTGCCTCTTTTGCAATCATCTGGATCCGGTCTCTGGATGTCGGTGCGATCAGCGAAATAAAGTCCAGCCCATACTTCCTGCACACGCTGTCAAACTCTTCCTTCTCTTCAAACGGAACATCCGGAAGAATCAGACCGTCCATGCCGATTTCCGATGCAGTCCGTATAAAACGTTCCGTCCCGTAGGAGAATACCACATTGGCATAAGTCATAAAGGCCATAGGAATACTGGTGTTTCTTCGGATCCGCCGGACCATCTCAAAGACCGCATCCGTCGTAATTCCTCCGGAGAGAGCACGTAAATTCGCATCCTGAATCACCGGTCCTTCCGCCGTCGGATCGGAAAACGGAATTCCAAGCTCAATCAGGTCTGCTCCCGCCTCCTCCATGGCATAGACGATCTTCTCTGTCACCTCGACGGACGGATCACCGCAGGTGATAAATGGAATAAATGCTTTTCCATGTGTAAATGCTTCTCTGATCCTACTCATAAATATCCTCCCCTCTGTATCTGGCGATGGCCGCGCAGTCCTTGTCGCCTCTTCCTGACAGATTGACGACGATACACTGGTCCGGTCTCATCTCTTTTGCAAGTTTCATGGCATAGGCTACGGCATGGGCGCTTTCGATGGCCGGAATAATTCCTTCCGTCCTGGACAGATATTCAAAGGCGTCCACTGCCTCGTCATCTGTCACCGCCACATATTCAGCCCGTTTCTTATCATAAAGATCCGCGTGTTCCGGACCGATTCCCGGATAGTCCAGTCCGGCTGAGATGGAGTATACCGGAGCAATCTGTCCGTACTCATCCTGGCAGAAATAGGATTTCATTCCGTGGAAGATACCGGGCTTTCCTGTAGCAATGGTTGCTGCCGTCTCTTTCGTGTGGATGCCGCGGCCCGCCGCTTCACATCCGATAAGCCGAACGTCTTTCTCTTCGATAAAATGGTAAAACGCTCCGATCGCATTGGAGCCGCCGCCGACACAGGCCAGCACCGCGTCCGGAAGTTTTCCTTCCGCCTCCAGGATCTGCTCTTTGATTTCTTTGGAAATCACTGCCTGGAAATCCCGTACGATGGTTGGGAACGGGTGGGGCCCCATGACAGATCCAAGGACGTAGTGGGTATCATCGATCCGGTTCGTCCACTCCCTCATGGTTTCGGACACCGCGTCTTTTAAAGTTGCCGTTCCGGTAGTGACCGGATGTACCCTGGCTCCGAGAAGGCGCATCTTATACACGTTCAGTGCCTGACGTTTTGTGTCCTCCTCTCCCATGAACACTTCACACTCCATCCCCATCAGAGCGGCTGCAGTTGCGGTTGCAACTCCGTGCTGCCCTGCTCCTGTCTCCGCAATCACACGGGTCTTCCCCATCTTTTTTGCAAGCAGAACCTGACCAAGGACATTGTTGATTTTATGAGCGCCGGTGTGATTTAAGTCTTCCCTTTTCAGATAAATTTTAGCCCCGCCCAGATCCTTCGTCATATGCTCCGCATAGTAGAGTCTGGATGGTCTCCCTGCATAATCATTTAATAGTGTTGTAAGTTCCTTCTGAAATTCCGGATCGTTCTTATAATGATTGTAGGCCTCTTCCAGTTCAATAACCGCATTCATCAACGTTTCCGGTATATACTGCCCTCCATGGGCTCCGAATCTTCCCTTTGACATCTGATTCCTTCCTTTCTTTCTCTTATCTGATATCTCAAGTCAGCGACCGCAGCATGTGTACTGCGTCCGCGATCTTTTTTTCGTCTTTCACTCCGTCTGTCTCAACGCTGCTGCTCAAGTCGACAGCAAACGGATGAAACCTTTCCACGGCTTCTTTCATATTATGAATGCCGATTCCTCCGGCAAGAAAGTACGGCTGTTTTGCTTCCTCCAGGCATGACCAGTCGAAACTTCTTCCTGTTCCGCCGGTTCCACAGTCAAACAGCAGATAGTCTGCCGGAAATCCCGCTGCTCTTTCTACATCTTCTCTGCTCTTTACGGAAACAGCTTTGATCACCGGCACGCCGGCTGTCTCCCGAATCGTCCGGACCATCTCTTCTCCTTCCTGTCCGTGGAGCTGAATCATTTTAAGCCCGCTTTCCCTCACAATGCGTAGAATCGTATTTGTATCCTCATTGACAAAGACTCCTACAGGCACAATCCCCGGATCCAGCTCTTCCAAAAGCCCTTTCAGTCCTTCCGGATCCATATTTCTCCGGCTTTGCGGCACGTTTAGAATAAATCCACAGTAGTCCGGCCTTGCCGCGTTCACATATACAATGTCTTCTTTTCGCCTCAATCCGCAGATTTTGATCTTCGTTTTCATTGGTCCATTCCCCCAAGACAGGTAAGCGCTTTCCTTTTGTCCGGTTCCCGCATCAGTGTTTCGCCGATCAGCACCGCGTCCGTTCCGTTTTCTTTTAAAAGCCGTATGTCCTCCGGAGTGCGGATGCCGCTCTCTGATACAAAGATGATTTCTGGCGGCACCAGTCTGCGCAGACTGGCGCTTGTCTGAAGATCTACCTGAAACGTATGAAGATCCCGGTTGTTGACACCGATGATCTTTGCCTGGCACCGCTTTGCCATCTCTATCTCTTCCTCAGAATGTGTTTCCACCAAAGCGGAAAGTCCAAGATGCTCTGCAAGTTCCAGATCAGACCGTAATTCCTCTTCCGTCAAAATCGCACAGATAAGAAGCACTGCATCGGCTCCCATGGCTTTTGCCTCGTAGATCATGTACGGATCCACAGTAAAATCTTTCCTCAAAACAGGGATCTGTACTTCCCTGGCAATTGCTTCCAGATAAGCATCGCTCCCCTGAAAATAGAATGGTTCGGTCAGACAGGAGATGGCTGCCGCTCCAGCCTTTTCATAGTCTTTTGCAATGTCCAGATATGGAAATGTTTCCGCAATCACCCCTTTGGACGGGGAAGCTTTCTTCACCTCGCAGATGAACGAAAGTCCTTCCCTGGAAAGGCTCTTCTGAAAAAGAAACGGTTCTTTTTGCTCCTTCCGGCTTTCGATTCTCTCCAGAAGCCGGCCTGTCGGAATCTCCCTCTTTTTCTTTGCAATCCGCTCCCTTGTCTTTTCAGCGATTTCATCCAGTATGGTTTTCATACCCGTTCCTCCTGTACTTCCGGTTTCCAGCCGTTCGATTCCCGAATGAATTCTTCCAGTTTCTTTCTGGCTGCCCCGCTGTCGATGATTCCTTCCGCCATCCGTACGCCGGCCTCCAGATTCGGTGCCTTTCCGGCCAGATAAAGGGCAGCTCCGGAATTCAGCGCCACAGCATCCCGTTTTGGTCCTTTCTTTCCATTTAAAATCTCCAGTGTGATCTGTGCATTTTCCTCCGGTGTTCCTCCTGTCAGTTCCTCTTTTTCGCACCGGATAAATCCGAAATCTTCCGGAGTAATCTCGTAAGTATGATAGGTTCCGCCTTTGATCTCACAGACCTTTGTCGGCGCACTCATGGAAATCTCATCCAGCCGGTCCATCCCATAAACCACCATCCCGCACTTTCTTCCGGCGAGGCCGTGATCCGGACTCCCAGCGCTTCCAGAACATCGGCCGCCCCGCTTTTGCTGGATGCCGCCCGGTTCCCGTGTTTTGCAACCGGAACGCCGCCCGCCGCGATGACCAGAGAAGATGTGGTGGAAATATTAAACGAATTTGCTCCGTCTCCTCCTGTTCCGACAATCTCCAGTACGTCCATCTCATGAAGGAGACGGATACAGTGATCCCGCATTCCTTTGGCTGAACCGGTAATCTCTTCGATGTGCTCCCCTTTCAGGGAAAGAGCGGTCAGATAAGAGCTCATCTGAACCGGGCTTGCCTTGCCGTCCATGATCTCATTCATGACTTCCAGTGCTTCTTCTGCTGTCAGATCGTTTCTTTGTGCCAGTTTTAATATTGCTTCTTTAATCATGTCTGTAAACCTCCACAAAATTCTGAATCATCTTTTTCCCTTCCGGTCTGATCAAAGAGCATTGTGTACTATCAGCCGGATCAGCATTCCGACAACAAAAAAACGCCCCTGATACAGACAATCCATAACATCTGTATCAAGGACGATATCTACATACCGCGGTGCCACCTTGATTCACGGAAAAAATCTTCCATGCGCTTAGCGAGATACCAACATATCTCCGGCAACTGACGTATGCCCTACGTCGCAGAGTACTGGGCAGGAATTCCTGCTTTTGACTGCGCCCTCCGTGGTCCATTTGGCTGACTGCGTTCCATCCGGCTCTCACCTTCCCGGACTCTCTGTGGGTGCACGGCAACTTTGATCTCCACTTCAACGGTTTATCTGGCTAAATTCAATTTTTACTCATTATAGGATGAAAGCGCAGATGTGTCAATACTTTTTTCAAGATTTTCCATCTCTGTCAGAATCTCCTTCTGTCTCTCATCAAACAAAAGTCCTTTATTGTACTTGTAGAAATACGGGCAGTCATTATCCCTCAGGAACCGGATACTGTCCCCGTTGGTGTTGAGTTCTGCCAGAAAGGCCGCCATCTCCTGACTTTCGCCAAAGGCGTCCTCCAGAAACCGGAATGTGTTTTCCAGTGCTTCCATCGCCTGATCCGTAACTGTCTGCCGCTTCTCCACCTGTCCGGAAAATGCTTCCTTGACAAAAGCAAACTCCTCGTCCCATCCGGCGCCTTTTGCCGCCGCTTCGGTCAGCTTCCACCGCTGCTCATAGGATTCCAGCTCTGTAATCACCGAAGTTTCCAGTTTTTCCATGGCTCCGGTCAGAAGCCCTGCCTTCTTTTTCGACGCCAGTTCTGCCCGAAGTCGTTCAATCACTGCTGACAGGCTGTGCTCCTCTTTGTATACTTTTAATTCCGCAAACAGCCGTTCTGTTCTGGCATCTTCCTCTTGGTACGCCCGGAAATACTCGGCAAGCTTTCCGTTTAACATGCCTACAATGCTGAACCGTTCATCAAAGGCGGCGAATTTCAGCTTTTCGAGAACATCCTCCCCGTAAATGCCCTGTACAATCTTTTCCAGACCGTAGTCTTTCTTGTATTTCTCGTACAGTTCCAGATAATTGGCAAATTCCTTTGCTATTTCCCAGTTCTGTAAATACTGGTGCGCTACTTCCCGGTCCACTTTCTTACCAAGCATCCGGTATACGCGGAGAAGTTCTGAGAGATCCTCCCATCCTCTGGCCGTCACAAACTGCTTTCCATCCACCGTATTTTCTACCCTGTAGAAATGATCCTTCCGGATTTCCAGATAAGCAAGAATCGCCGGATCGATCTGTGCCTCGTAGGCGTACTCCCGCCATACGTCATAATTTTCCTCGATGTCAATCCGTTTCAGCCGGTCCAGTGTCACAATGTCGAATTCCCGCACGGACTTATTGTATTCCGGCGGGTTGCCTGCCGCCACAATGATCCATCCTTCCGGTACTTTGTGGTTTCCGAACATCTTGCACTGAAGGAACTGCAGCATGGTCGGCGCCAGTGTCTCCGAGACGCAGTTGATCTCGTCCAGAAAGAGGATGCCTTCTTTTAACCCGGTCTCCTCCATCTTCTCGTAAACTGACGCAATAATCTCGCTCATCGTATACTCCGTGACGGAACAGACTTCCCCGCCATAGCTGCGCTCCCGGATAAACGGAAGTCCTACCGCACTCTGCCGGGTATGGTGTGTAATCGTATAGGAAACCAGGCCGATTCCACATTCTCTTGCGACCTGTTCCATGATCTGGGTCTTCCCGATTCCCGGAGGCCCCATGAGAAGGATCGGCCGCTGCCGGATCGACGGGATCAGGTAATGTCCGTCCGCGTCTTTTTGCAGATAAGCCTCGATGGAATCCCTGATTTCCTGCTTTGCTCGTTTGATATGCATCCTCTATTCTTCCTCGCTTTCCATAAATATCGCTTCATCCAGCACAAGCCGGATTGCCCATGCCGGTGTCCGGATGTCCCTCGATCCGTCGTCGATAAAGACGAACGCCGTCTCGTAGGATGGCATCCGGGATGGGTAGGTGCCGTATCCGTCTGTAAAATAAATCACGCCCCGCAGATTCTGGAACGCTCCCTGTTCAATCAGGCTGTCAATATAGGCAAAGGCCGGACGGAAATCGGTTCCGCCGCCGCCATAGAGTTTCAGCTCCTGCATATAGCGTTCCCAGTCTTCCTGTCTCTCGATCCTCACATCCTCCTGCACCTGTTCATCGCACTGAAGAATCCGGATATGAACTTTTCGGAAGAAGCTCTCATTTTCGCTCAGGACATCATACGTTTCTTCCAGAAATTTCCGCACCAGGTCTCCGGAGCAGGACATGGACGTATCCACCACAATGACAAATTCTTCAATCTTTTTGACTTCCTTTGTCTCCTGCGGCTCGATCAACGGCATATTGCCGTACATGGACAGTCCGTAATGATAAAAGGCGTAGTCAAAGCTGTCGTCATCCACACCGATCTCTTCCCGCCACACGGAAAACTTTCTCAGAAATTCCCGGTAGTCGTAGCGCTTCTTGTTGGCGACCCGAAGCTCTTCCAGAAGGTCTCCGGAAGCACTTGCCTCTTCCTGCGCGAAAGTATCCAGATTCAGTTCCATCTGCTCGCTGATCTGTTTCCAGTTATTCTCTGTCTCATTTGGCGGCCGCTTTTTATTTTCCTCCGGGTCCGGCCAGTAAAGATGGCTGTCCGCCCCGAACTCGGCTTCCAGTTCCATCCGCTTCTTCTCACTCATTCCCCATGCTGTCAGACTTTTATAGATTTTTTGTGCTGTCAGCACCTTCGTGCTGTTTTTCAGTCTGCGGTATACGTCCTTTCTCAGCCAGGATGGTGCCCGTCTGACACAAGGGCAGGAAAGGCTGTCGATAATGGACTCCACTGCGATATTGCAGGCCAGATCCCAGAAGAGGGGATCCCGTTTACCTCTCAGATAAAGATGCCCGAACAGACAGTGCAGGACGATGTGGAGATAGGCCCGGTTGACATTCTTCCGGTCTTCCCGGTAAGCTCCGCCAAGCCATCCCGGATGAAAGTAAAGCCCCTGCCCGTCTGTTCCGATGGAGCCAATCTCCCCGTCCATCTGGAACCGCAGGCTGGAAAGCGCCACGTCCAGGTACCGCATTTTCAAATATAACTCATTTCTCGCTGTCCGCAGAATTTCCTTTCCCAGGGCATTCATTCGCGCGGCCTGCTCTTCGCTGATCGTCTCTGCCATCTCTTCCTCCTTATCCATCTTCATACATTTTTCTGATTACAGATCAAACGTTTTCTTTCCACTCCGTTTCCTTCCGGCCTGCAGGAGAAGGGCTGACATTTCAGCATGTCCTTTTTTCTCTGCAACAGTAAGCGCCGTCTCCAGTGCCTCACCTTTCCATATCTTCTGATCCAGAAGAAATCGTACCGTCTTCATATCATCCGCCTCAAGCAGAAATCCGGCGGTCTCCCCGGCACAGCCCCTCAGGAAATCTGCGTACTCTTCTTCTGCCTGTCCGGTAAGCCGGTACGGCTCCCGAAGTCTGGCCAGCGCAATCCGGATCAGAGTGCGGACATCCTCTCTTGCTTTTGCCTTTACAAAAAGGGAATCGTACTCCTCATAATCGATCTCCTTATGATAGACACACTGCCGGTAGTCTCCGCCGGATCCGTGGTAGTGCGTCTCCACGATCCGGGCCGGCGTATTCTCCACCGCCTCTTCGTAGTGCTCCGGAAAGATCAGACTGGCTGTCTCGATCTGTTCCTGATCCTCATAGGAGATATGGACCGCAAGTTCAAACCGTTGTTCCTCCAGAATCTGTCTCAGACAGGTCTGGCGCGACTTTCTGCAGCGGATTTCCACATGGCTTAACTGGCATCCGGTAAAGGCACCTCCGCCGATACTGGTCAGGCTGTCCGTAAAGGACAGTCGTTTTAACCGAAAGCAGCGGTAAAAGGCGTAGCGCCCTACTTCACCAAGCTCCTCCGGCAGATGGATCTCCTCCACCTGTCCGCCGCAGAGCCGCTTCCGCGCTTCTGATTTTCGCTCCCCGTCCGGCAAAAAGACTGCCATGCCTTCCTCTTCCTCTGTCTGCGCAAATCCATAGTCTGCAATTCTTGTTACCGGAAGGCCATCGATGGTATCCGGAAGGAAGACCTCCGGACTCTCCCCGTAGCATCCGAAGATGGTGACGGTCTTAAATTCTTTTGATTCTGTTTTATAATGTATTTCCGGATACATGACTCCCTCCTGCCAGAATAAATCACTGCATAACAGCGGCCGGAAGACAACTGCTCCCGGCCTCGTTTTTTAATATTCAAACTTCTTTTCAAAATAAGCTTTCAGATCTTCGATCTTTACACGCTCCTGCTCCATCGTGTCACGGTCACGTACAGTTACTGCGCCATCTTCCTCGGATTCAAAATCATAGGTCACACAGAATGGTGTACCGATCTCATCCTGACGGCGGTACCGTTTTCCGATGTTTCCACGGTCGTCGTACTCACAGTTGTAATATTTGCTGAGCTCGGCATAAATCTTCTCCGCACCCTCGTTTAACTTTTTGGAGAGCGGAAGGATACCGATCTTCACCGGAGCTAAAGCCGGATGGAAGTGAAGGACTGTTCTTGTATCTCCTCCTTCCAGTTCTTCCTCATCGTATGCTGCGCAGAGGAACGCAAGTACGACACGGTCTGCTCCAAGTGACGGCTCGATGACGTATGGCAGGTATTTTTCCTTCTTCTCATCGTCAAAGTATGTCATATCCTGCTTGGATACTTCCTGATGCTGTGTCAGGTCGTAATCGGTACGGTCTGCAATACCCCAAAGCTCGCCCCATCCGAACGGGAATAAGAACTCGAGGTCTGTTGTCGCACGGCTGTAGTGGGAAAGCTCTTCCGGCTCATGGTCACGTGCGCGCAGCTCGTCTTCTGTCATACCAAGATCTCTCAGCCAGTTGTAGCAGAAATCTTTCCAGTATTTAAACCACTCCAGGTCTGTTCCCGGCTCACAGAAGAATTCCAGCTCCATCTGCTCGAACTCTCTTGTACGGAAGGTAAAGTTACCTGGTGTAATTTCGTTACGGAAAGATTTTCCGATCTGTCCGATTCCAAACGGGATCTTCTTTCTGGAAGTACGCTGTACATTCTTAAAGTTGACGAAAATACCCTGAGCAGTCTCCGGACGGAGGTAAACGACGTTTTTCGCATCCTCTGTAACTCCCTGGAATGTCTTGAACATCAGATTGAATTCCCGGATGTCCGTGAAATTGTGCTTGCCGCAGCTCGGACACGGAACCTGGTGTTCATTGATGAAATCCATCATCTTCTCATGGGACCATGCGTCTACGCTTTCTTTCAGCTCAATCCCGTGTTCTGCCGCATAATCTTCAATCAGTTTATCTGCACGGAAACGCTCCTTACACTCTTTACAGTCCATCAGCGGGTCGCTGAAGTTTCCGAGATGTCCGGAAGCAACCCATGTCTGCGGATTCATCAGAATCGCACAGTCTACGCCGACATTGTAAGGATTTTCCTGAATAAATTTCTTCCACCATGCTTTCTTCACATTGTTTTTCAGTTCTACGCCGAGATTTCCGTAATCCCATGTATTAGCAAGTCCACCATAGATTTCGGATCCCGGATATACAAACCCCCTGGTTTTGGCAAGAGCTACGATTTTGTCCATTGTTTTTTCTACCATCGTCTTTTACCTCACATTCTTCTAAAATTGTTTCCATTATACGGTAATTCGCCCGCTTTTGCAAGCACATCCCCTGTTTTTGCGTCCTGTTTTCCTGACAATTCGGCCGTTCTTCCGGCCCGGAGCCCTGCTTAAATCATTTCCAGCATCTCCAGCGACCGGAATGTATGTCCTATGTACACATCTACGCACCGCTTTGCTGCCTTTTTCAGCTGCGCCAGCACATCATCACTCACCGTAAAGGTGTAAAGTTTCTCCACCGGCGTCCCCTCAATAAATTGCAGGGCGTAAAGCGCAGACTGTCCAAACGGAAGTACATCCGCCGCCTGTCCGGCACAGTCCGGGCAGAGCATGCCGCCCCTCGACGCGCTGAACCGGGAAAGCTCCTCCGTCCTGCCGCATCCGGCGCAGGCAAAGGCCTGCGGCGCCTCCCCTTCGAGGCAGATCATCTTCAGTTCAAAGATGCACCGGATCAGGGGAAGAGAAATGCTTCTCTTTACGACAATCCGCATCGTCTGATAGAGAAGCTTTAAAATTTCCGTCTCGTCATTATTCTCTCTTGTACAGTATTCGGCAAATTCCAGGAAATAAAACCCGTATGTCACGGCTTCGATATCAGTTCTAAGCTCTCCGAAATAATTCTGAATCTCCGCCTGCTGTAGCGTATACGAAGATCTTCCTTCGTAAAGCGTAAAGGTGCCGAACAGAAACGGGCCCGTCGTCCCGACAAGCATACTGTTCGGCCGCCTTGCACCTCTGGCAAAAGCGGAGATCTTCCCCCGCTCACGGGAGAGGATCACCACTCTTTTATCGTATTCTCCAATCGGAAGCGCTGACAGAATCATTCCTGTCACGGTAATCGTCTGGCTCACTTTCTTCATCCTTCCGGCTTTCGTTCTGATCCCGGTCTTTTTCGGCCTTATGAGCCGTTATCCCTTTGTAGGTCAGATAGTCTTCTACTTTTCCGGTCATCTCAAACCGTGCCCAGTAGTCTTCATTCATCGGATCACCTCTTCATCTTTTGGAATAAAATTAGGTTCTCCGATTTTTCTTTTGTTATTCTTCTTCCCGGTATCCAAAATTTCTCATCAGAAATTCGCTGTCTCTCCAGTCTTTTTTCACCTTCACCCACAGCTTTAAATTGACCTTGCAGTCCAGCATCCGCTCAATCTCGAATCTGGCGGTACTGCCGATCTTTTTAAGCATGCTGCCCTGTTTTCCGATGATAATTCCTTTGTGGGAATCCCGCTCACAGATGATCGTCGCATCGATATCCGCGATGGTTCCTTTTTGTCCCCTGCGGAATTTCATCCGGTCGATCACTACCGCGATTCCATGCGGAATCTCCTCGTTTAAGCTGTGCAGTGCCTTCTCCCGGATCAGTTCCGCCACAATCTGGCGCTCCGGCTGGTCCGTCACCGTATCCTCATCGTAAAACTGTGGTCCGTACGGCAGATACTGCAGAATCACCTTTACCAGTTCGTCTGTATTCTCTCCGTTTCTTGCGCAGACCGGAACAATCTCCGCAAAATCGTAGATATCTTTATACTTTGCGATGCACGGAAGAAGCTCTTCCCGCTTTACTTTATCCACCTTGTTGATAACAAGAATCACCGGTGTGTGTACTTTCTTCAGCTGCTCTGCAATGTGCTGCTCTCCCGCACCGATAAAAGTGGACGGCTCCACAAGCCAGAGTACGACATCCACCTCATTGAGTGTCCGCTCCGCCACATTCACCATATAGGTGCCAAGCTTGTTTTTTGCCTTGTGGATTCCCGGCGTGTCCACAAAGACGATCTGTCCCTCGTCCGTTGTGAGTACGGTCTGAATCCGGTTTCTCGTTGTCTGTGGTTTATTGGATGTGATGGCGATCTTCTGCCCGATCAGCTGATTCATCAGCGTGGATTTTCCCACATTCGGCCGCCCGATCAGTGTCACAAATCCTGATTTATACTGCTTATTCTCTGTCAAAATCCCGTTCCTCTTTCCTTTGTAAACTCTCCGAACCGGAGGACCTGGCACCTAAAACAGCGCCTTCACCTCGGTAAAGATTTCTTTTTCCTGCTCAATCTTGTCTTCATTTCCGATGACACAGATCTGGTCTGCCTGTAATACTTTCTCCACGATATCCGCCAGATTCCGGATATCCTGCTGCGTTGCACGGAGAACTTCCAGCCTTTCTTTTCTGATCATCTCTTCCGTCACATGATTCATGTAAAGATTCATGGAACGGTCGCCCTTGGTAGCCGGAGTCATCGGCTGATCCATATTGCTGATGGTACCGATGATGAATTTTGTCATATCCCGGTCACTGACATCAAAGTTTCTCAGATATTCGGTCACACCCTGGTAAATTTCCAGCGTATTTTTCAGGTGCGGATCCCGGTAGGAGACAAAATAGCCTTCTCCCAGCTTGTTAAAGCTGCTCATGCATCCATAGGCGCCGCCTTTGACACGAATATTCTGCCAGAGGTATTCGTATCCCATGATAACTTTCAGAATCTGAAGCGCCCCGTGGTACTCTGCTCCGGCATCGATAAAGTTTCCTGCCATTGCCACATACTGTACCTTGGAGGAAGTCTGGAATCCTTCGTTTTTCTTCGCGCATGCGAGCTGGAAACCGGACTCTTCCACTTCTTCCGTGTGCAGACATCCTGAGAACTTCTCGATCTCCTGAAGTACCGGTTCTTTGCTTTCCGGTTCTCCCGTATAGCTTACGATCATCCGATCTTTCCGGAATACCTTGCGGCTGATCGTCTGCAGCATCTCCATGAGACGATCCTTTTCTTCCTCAAAATGGTCTGCGATCCGGCTGACGGTCTCGTAGTACTCAATTCCGTTTGTCATGTCTTTAAAGCGCGCAAGCGGCGAACTGTAGGACATGGCACGCAGCACGGCGGAACTGTGTCCCGCAGAGAGGAACTTCATCTGAAGTCTGGATTTCAGCATGTCCAGAATCTCTTTGATCCTCTTCTCATCTGTAAGCACCGACCGCATCAGAATTTCCTCCATCATAGAGAGGGCAAACGGAAGCTGGCCGTACATCGCTTTCGTCTTGATCTCAAACGTCGGGCGGAATTCTTTCTCCTTCACTTTTGTGACGTCGGTGTACATTTCAAGGGATGTCTCAATGCCTCCCGTGCGTCGGTTGATCTCATTGAACAGTTTGCCGTACTCGTAATGTTCGGTATCGATAATGCCGAGCACTGCCTGCAGAAGTCCTGCATACGGGATCTCTTTCTCGCTTAATGTCCGAAGATCAAAGATCAGTGTCAGATAGCCGATTCCGTTTGTATCGATCGGATGACAGATACATGGAACATCCCCGGCTTTTTGCTCTTCGTTATAAATCGGAGCAATGTCTTCGGAAATATCACTGACTTTCAGCACCGGAATCTTCTCCAGAATTTCCGGCGGAGTCGGCTCCTCCTGGTACGCTCTCAGATCTTTCGTATCCTGCACAAGCTTCTCCACTTCTTCTCTGGAGAGACCCGCCTTATAGTCCTGAAGCTTCTGATGGAGCTTCTGGTCTGCTTCCGCTGTCAGTCCTTTCTTCGGACAGATCATGACAATGGAAGCATGGGTGTTATCAAGAAGGTACTTCTGAATCAGATCTTCATAGTAGGAAGTACTGATCTGCTCTTTCAAAAATGCAAACGTGTCCAGTGCCTCGATGTGAAGGAACGGACTTTCTTCATCATACAGCCAGCTGTCGAACATCTGAAGTCCGTACATCAGCCCCTTCGGGTAGCTGCCAAAATCCGCCTCCCGGTAGCGGAACTCATGATAATTGATGCCTGCTGTCAAAGCGTCCGGATCTATTCCCTCTTTGACAATCTTTTCCAGAGTGGATTCAATCACACGTACAAATTCTTCTTTCTGTGACTCTTCGGCATTCTTTGCAATCACGGAGAATGTCGGCTGGTAAATTCCGTTATCATAGGATCCCAGAATATCATGTCCGATTCCTGCATCTGTCAGCGCTTTCTTTAACGGCGCACCCGGTGCGGACAACAATGCATAGTCCAGAATGGAAAATGCAAGGTAAAGCTTCTCGTCCAGACTGGTGCCGATTACCTTGTTGTAGGACAGATAGGTATTCATCTCCTCAGACTCGTTTGCTGCGATGGAATAATACCGCTTCCACTCTACCGGCTCATTAAACGGCTTCTGCAGGCGGATCTCCGAATCGATTTCGGCTTTTTCAAATCTGCTCAGATATTTCTCATCCAGCCACTGGAGCTTTTCTTCCATATCCATATCGCCGTACAGATAAATATAACTGTTGGACGGATGGTAATATTTCCGGTGGAAATTCAGGAAGTCTTCGTATGTCAGTGACGGGATCGCATCCGGATCTCCACCTGACTCATTGGAATAGGAAGTGTCCGGGAAAAGCGAATTTAAAATCATCCGGTCCAGTACGCCGTCCGGGGAGGAAAACGCTCCCTTCATCTCATTGTAGACAACGCCGTTGTATTTCAGCTCTCCGTCCGGATCTTCCAGCTCGTAGCTCCATCCCTCCTGACGGAATGTCTTGTCACTCTCATAAATATTCGGATAGAATACCGCATCCATGTAAACATGCATCAGGTTCTGGAAATCCTGGTCATTGCAGCTTGCGATCGGATATACGGTCTTGTCCGGATAAGTCATCGCATTTAAGAATGTATTTAACGATCCTTTCACCAGCTCCACGAACGGGTCCTTTGCCGGAAACTCCTTTGATCCGCAGAGTACCGAATGCTCCAGAATATGCGGCAGTCCCGTACTGTCCTCAGGAGGCGTACGGAATGCGATCGAAAACACTTTGTTATCATCATCGTTTTCGATCAGGGCAATCCTTGCCCCGCTTTTTTTATGACGGAGAAGCGTCCCTTTTGCCTTGATCCCGCTCAGGTCTCTCTCCTGTATCAGCTCATATGCCTGTAATTTCTTACTGTCCATTCCAATCTCCTCATTTCGATTCAAATTTTCCTGTTCTATAGTATACCATGTTTTCCGGGTTCGTAAAACATTCCGACCGCAAATCAGGTATATCTTGGCTTTTGTTTCTGTCCGTTGCTCTTTTCGATCATGTTCCGGATATCCTGCATTTCCTGATCCAGCTCGGAGATCACTGTAGCGCACCGTTTCAGCTTCTTCTGGATCTCTCCCTCATCATCGATCTCCTTTTTGTAACGGAGACGGTGATCCACGCTTGCCCAGAAATCCATGGCGATCGTACGGAACTGCACCTCCACTTTCATATATTCCTTTCCGTCTGCCAGAAAGATCGGGACCTCCAGAATCAGATGCAGGCTCCGGTATCCATTCTCCTTTGGATGCTGTATGTAATCTTTTGTCCGCAGAAGCCGGATGTCATCCTGCCCTGTGAGAAGCTCCGCCAGTTTGTAAATGTCCTCCTGAAACGCGCAGACAACACGGATGCCCGCCACGTCAAAAAGATTCTTCTCGATATTTTCCAAAGTCGGCTCAAACCCTTTTCTTTTCAGCTTCTCCATGATACTGGCCGGAGACTTCAGCCTCGTCTCTATGGATTCAAACGGATTTCGATCATAATTCAGCGAGAACTCGGCATCCAGTACGTTCAGTTTTGTCTCAACTTCCATGATCGCACATTTATATTTATTCATCAGTGCTGTGAATTCCACGCTGTTTGCCATATCACAGCTGTCCGTACGCTGTGTATAGACCTCTTTCAAGTTTTCTTTCATTAGTCGCACCTCTTCTTGTATCAATATGGAACATTGATTCCTCACTATAGTATAACAAAGCGCACATGGAAACTCCAATGAAAAAACTATAAACATTTTTCTGCCCCTTTGCCGGATTTGTGCTATCATAAAAGAAAGCAATGGTTTTGTCGAGGAGGAGTGTATCATGACAGATAATAGACATTCATGGATAAAAAGAGGACTGACCGCAGGGCTTTTTTACCTGCTTTCCATCGCGCCAAGATTGATCGGACGTCCGAAGCGGATGCCCGGGAAATTTTATGCCCACCGTGGGCTTCATGACTTAAGTCTCGGAATTCCGGAAAATACCATGGCCGCTTTCCGGCGCGCTGTAGAGCACGGATACGGAATCGAACTGGATGTCCAGCTGACAAAAGACGGTCAGGTTGTTGCCGCACACGATTTTGATCTGAAGCGCATCTGCGGAGTTGAAAAAGATGTGGATGAGCTGACTTATGAAGAGCTGAAAGCTCTTCCTGTTCTTGATACGGCTGAGCACATTCCGCTGTTTCAGGATGTGCTGGATCTGGTAGATGGCAAAGTGCCGCTCCTTGTGGAGATTAAATATAAACATGTGGGAAGTTCCATCTGCCGGAAGGCCGCGGAGCTTCTGGATCATTACAGTGGTTCTTACTGCATCGAATCTTTCCATCCGGTGGCTTTGATGTGGTTTCGGAAATACCGGCCGTATACCGTCAGAGGCCAGCTGGGAATGAATTTTCACAAGGATGACGGACGGGTGCACCCTGTCTATTATTTCCCGCGGCATCTGCTGACCAACTTTCTGACAAAGCCGGACTTCATTGCCTACGACCACCATGCAAGAAGCGCCCTTTCCCTGACGATCTGCCGGGTGGTTTTTGGCATTCCATGTTTCGCCTGGACAGTAAAATCCCCGCGGGAATATTATGCCTGCGAGCATGTTTTTGACTACTTTATTTTCGAGGGCTTTCTTCCGGAAGAATCGGATATCCGGAATTGCTCCTGATCTGTACAAAACGGGGCATCGGCTCGTAAAGAACTGCTGCCCCGTACTTTATTTTCCATCTTCTTTTCAGACTTTCCTAGCTAAAAGCTTCTGGAATTCCTCTACTGTCGTTCCATACTCTTCCGCTGCCTGCTCAAGCGTCAACAGATTTTTCTGATAAAGGCTGATTAATGTTTTCGCTTTTCCTTCTTCCTGTCCTTTTTGGCGTCCCTCTTCCCTAAGCCCTTCGGCGTATTGTTCCTCATTAAATTCTTCCAGAATCACATCGCTCACCTCCGCACTGTTCTTCTCCAGAAATTCTTTCAGAATGTCCTGTTCGATACAGCTCTTCTGTGCCTGCCGGACTGCTACTTCTATGGAACTACCTTTTTTCTGATTCTCCCTGACTTCATTGATAAAATATGCATATTCCCAGAGGATTCTACAATCCTCGAACAGTTCTTTGTTGTGTCCAAGATTGATATTCAGCATGATGACGCGACATTCCAGAGCCGCCTGTCCGGAAAATTCTGACTTTTTAAAAGCATCCGAAAGTTTTAATTCCTGGTATTCAGCTTCTTCTTTTCGTCCATTATAGAATACCACATATACCGGTACTGGTAAAGAAATCTGGGTAGAACTGTATATATTCAGCCCATTCTCCCGGATGTAATTCTGATAAATCCGTGCCAGATAAAGCAGTCCGCGAACTGGCATATTCGGATTGAATGTGCTTTGATGCTCGAAGAGATTCATGATACTTGAGAATAAAAAGGACACATCGTTTTTCATTCCCACATAAATCACATCTTCCAGTGTTGTAATTTTCATATCATCGGGATTTGTATAAGATGTTTTGTTTAAAGCATTATAAAGAGAGAGCAGATTTTTCTTGTCACGGAATATCATTCGGAAAAGTGTATCTTTATATTTAGAATTGACATGATGATTCGAAGATGTGTTTTTCTTTTTGGATATTGGTTTTCTTTGTTTTTTACTCATAGGCAGAAGCCTCCTTTGATTTGATGATAGATTTGATGATAAATTTGACAAAAGATTAGAACACGGATATGAAATCAGACTGCATTTTCAGAATGAACACAGAAAAAGAGAAGTCTTCTTCATCATAGCAGAATATTCTAAAAAGCACAAGAGGCAGCAGCTCTTTACGAGCCGCTGCCCCGTGCTTCGTGAGGTTATTATGGCATGTTTTATCCTACTTGTCGTAGATTGTCTTGATTTCGAGGAATTCTTCGTATCCCTCTACACCGCCTTCTCTTCCAAGTCCGGACTGTTTGTATCCGCCGAACGGGGATGTCGGGTCCCACTGTCCTTCGTTTACGTAAACAGTTCCTGTCTTCATCTGGCGTGCAACTTTGTTTGCCTCTTCTTCCGGGCCAAATACAGCGCCTGCCAGTCCGTAGATGCTGTCGTTTGCAATCTGAACCGCTTCTTCCTGTGTCTCATAAGGGATCACTACCAGTACCGGTCCGAAGATCTCTTCCTGTGCGATTCTCATATCCGGTTTTACATCACTGAAGATCACCGGTTTTACATAATAGCTTCCGTTATCTTCCGGCACTTCTCCGGCTACCATTCTGGCACCTTCCTGTAATCCAAGTTCAATGTAGCCTTTGACACGGTCAAACTGCTTTTTGGATGAAAGCGGTCCCTGTGTTACCGTCGGATCATCGGCCGGTCCGTATTTGTATTCTTCCAGCTGTTTTTTGATGATTTCCTCTGCGCGTGCAAGTCCGTCCTTCGGCACCAGAAGTCTTGTCAGCGCGTTGCATGTCTGTCCTGCGTTCGGTACGACAGTCTCCAGTACAGAATGAATTCCATTTTCCCAGTCTCCGCCGTCCAGAAGGATGGCAGCGGATTTTCCTCCGAGTTCCAGTGCAATCTTTTTGATATTGCCAAGAGCCATTCTTGCCACTTCCCGGCCTGCTCCTGTAGATCCTGTAAAGGAAATCATGTCCACGTCTTCATGTGTGGAAAGGGCATTTCCGACTTCTCCGCCCCGTCCTGTTACCAGGTTGAAGACACCTGCCGGATATCCTGCCTTGTCAATTTCTTCTGCGAGAATGTATGCGGTCAGCGGAGTGTACTGGCTTGGTTTTAATACAACACAGTTTCCTGCCAGAAGCGCCGGCACAACTTTCTTTTCAATCTGCTCCAGAGGGAAATTCCACGGAGTCAGTCCTCCGACAACGCCCACCGGTTCTCTTCTTACGACAGAAGTCAGTCTTCTCTGCTCATACGGGAATTCAGAAGCGGTCTTGATATAATGTTTTGCTTCCAGAATAAACGGATCCGTATGTACTTCCGCGGAAACCTTGTACGGAGAACCAAGTTCTTTGGTGATGGTCTCGATCAGTTCCTGGCGTCTTTCTTCCAGACCGGCCACAACTTTTTTCATCAGCTCCACTCTTTCTTCCAGAGGAGTGTACTGCCATGTTTCAAATGCTGCTCTTGCAGCCTTTACTGCCCTGTCTACATCGTCTTTGTTTCCTCTTGGTACTTTGGCGATGATTTCGTGCGTAGCCGGATTCTCGATCTCAATCCACTCGTCCTGTGATGAATCTACCCATTCTCCATTGATGTACAGTTTACGGATTTCCATACTGCTCTTACCTCTCTTTCTGAAATTTTATGCCTGTTCTATAACCTATCGAAGTGTTTCAAATTTCATTGCTTCGGAAAGATATGCTTTTTCTTCATCATTTAATTCCATACGCGGTCTTCTGACATATCCACCGTTTAATCCCTTTTTGCCAAGGCCGTATTTTAACGCCTGCACCGGCTTCGGGAATGACTCCAGCACATTCAGCGCCGGCAGAATCTCTTTGTAGATTTCTTTTCCTTTTTTCAGATCTCCTTCTACATAAACCGCCTCGTAAAGTTCCACGCACTGTTTCGGAGCTACATTTGCAAGCATGCAGATCCATCCGCAGGCACCGTCGGCAAAGCTTTCATATGCAAGATTGTCGCATCCGCAGAATACAGATACCTTTTCCGGAGCATCCATCAGGACTTCTGTCAGCTTCTGCATGCTTCCGCTGGACTCTTTTACGATCGCTGTGTATGGAAGTGCCATGATCTCCCGGAATGCTTCCTGGCCAATTTCGATTCCGGCAGATCCCGGATTGTTATATGCCACGATCGGGAACTGAGTCTGCTCTTCAATATAACGGTAGTGCTCAACGATCTCGTCCTGTGCCGGATGGCAGTAGAAGGATGGAAGCACCATTGCCGCATGAGCGCCGCATTCCTTGATGTTGTTGACAAGTTTGACCACGTCTTCCGGGCGTTCTCTGGAAGCCCCTACAATAACGCTGACACGGTCCTTTACATATGGAACGATCTCTTTTACATATGCCATATGTTCTTCATCGGAAATACTCTGATATTCACCTGTTGCTCCAAGGATGCAGACTCCCTGCACGCCCTGTTCGATCAGCCAGTCCAGATTTTTCTTTGCTGACTCGAAATCAAATGTTCCGTCCTCGTGGAATGGTGTGACTACTACGGCATAAATGCCCTGAAACTGTGTGTTCATGTTTTACCTCCTTGACTTTGTCGTCTCTCTATGCCTGTCCGGCTGCAAACCGGTCAAATTTCAGCGGGCTTAAATCCATAAACGGTTCTTCTCCCGCAATCATATCTGCCATGACTTTTCCTGTGATCGGGGAAAGTCCGATTCCGTCTCCTTCGTGTCCGGCCGCAATGTAGAAGCCTTCTACCGGAGTGCCGGATACGATCGGCATGTGGTCCGGCGTGTAAGGTCTAAGTCCACTGTAGGAACGGATCACTTTGATATCTGCGATTACAGGGAAGAAACGGATCGCACGCTCTGCCATTGCCTTCATGACTTCAATGCTGCTTCTTGTATCTTCTCCTGCAAAGGTTCTGGAAGAACCGATGAGGAAGTTGTTGGATGCTGTCGGCTCAAATACGAAAGCAACTCCGTATTTTTCCACCCGTTCCGATACCGGACGCTTGTATCCGTCGCTCTGGAACTTTGTGGACATATATCCGAATTCATGTACTTTTCTTCTTGCCACCTGGAAGGTCTGCTCGGAAACCAGGATCTGTCCCTGGCGGGCCTGAATCGGAATGTCAAGTCCTACCATCTTTCCGATCACCGGGGCCCATACTCCGCAGGCGTCCACAATATTCTTCGCTGCGATTTCCCCGTTTTCTGTTTCAATGACAAATGCGTTTCCGTCCCGGCGGATTCCTTTGACACGGTTATGTAAAGAAAGCACCGCGCCTTTTTTCTCTGCTCCCAATGCCATACCATAAGTCAGTCCAATCGGATAAACCGAGCCGTCCGACATGGTTTCCAGTCCCCCATAGACATCTTTTGCAAGATACGGTTCATCATCCTGAACTTCCTGTCTGTCCATCATCCGCATCGGAATTCCGCATTTCTTCATAGATTCACAGAACTCGGACGCCATCTGAAATTCTTCTTCCGTCTCTGTGAGAAAGAGACTTCCCCTTTGTCTCCACTCAAAATCATAATCCAGCTCTTTGCTTAAGCCTTCGAACATATCCTGGCTGGCCTTTGCAAACAGAGCGTCAAATCCCGGCTGTTTGTCACAGACAAGAACATTTCCATCACTTCTGCTGCTTGTGGACTGTGCAATGTCCCCGGCGTCAATCAGGACGACAGAGGCTCCCTTTTTTGCGTTAAAGTATGCCACGGATGATCCGATGGCACCGGCCCCGATGACCGCTACATCATATGCTTTGCCCATGTTTTTATCCCTCCTGATCTTCTCCATCTTCTGCAAGTTCTCCAAATGTTACAGGGCGTACCGGAGGCCGGTCCGTGCTTCCCTGAATTTCATTCATCTTTTTGCCTGTTTCTTCTGCGATAATCCGGCTCACCAGTTTGCCGCATGTTCTGCCCTGGCAGAGTCCCATTCCGGCACGGACTCTTCTCTTGACTTCCGTCACAGTTGTCGCATGGTATTCCCGGATCGCTTTTCTGATTTCTCCTGCTGTAATTTCCTCACAGCGGCATACGATCACATCGTCATCCAGCGGTCCTTCCGGTTCTACCGGGCGGAATCCTTCGTGTGCTTCCGGAAGTTTCAGTCTTCTCATTGTCCGGACAGTGTCCGCATGCTCCTTTGGAATCGCAATGGTTACAACCGGTGTGTGGTCGTTCTTTTTCGGATTCATTACCTTGATCACACGTCCTTTGCAGACATACTCTCCCGCACGGGAAAGGGCGTCTATTTCTGCTCCTTTTTCCGGAAGCGGATCGTATTCAAACGGGAAGCTGACTGTGGCTTCTGTCTCGGAATAGCTCTTATCTACAAGGAAAATCGCAAGTCCCGGACAGGCTGCAACGCACATGCCGCATCCGATACATTTTTCTCTGTCTACCTGAGGCGTATTGGTAATCGGTTCCCCGATATGAATTGCATGAAGCGGGCATGCGGATTCGCAAGGATTACACGGAATCTGCTGTACACACTCAACCACTGCCACCGGGCCTTTCGCGAAGCGTTCTTCGTCCGGCCATCCATTTGCCTCTTTGATTTCGTCCATAGACGGGTATCCATCATAAATGATTCCTGTTGCCATCTCTATTAAACCCCCTTCTTGATGATCCGTTCTTTTGCCGCCATTCTCCGGTCTCCGAACGGTCCCTGCCTCAGGGAATCCAGCCTCTCTCTGATTTCGGCCTTTTTCTCTTCTGCCTGTTCTTTCGTCAGATGTCCAAGTGCTTCCGCAGCTGCTGCCGCCGCAAGTCTTCCTTCATCCATCGCTGTGCTGGCCTCTTCCACTCCCGCCGTATCTCCGGCAACGTAGATTCCCGGCACGCTCGTCTCCATATCCGCGTTGTGAAGCGGCATCCATCCGCCCATTTCCGGAATGAAATCATGCTGTACTCCTGCCATCTGTGCCAGTTCGGAAAGCGGACGGAGTCCGACTGCCACACAGATGACGTCCACATCGGTTTCCATCTCCGTGCCCTTTACAATCTGTCCGTTTTCAAATTTTGCGATCACTGCTTTTTCTACATGGTCCGTTCCCTTAGCCTCTGCAATGGTGCTGCCAAGATAGAACGGAATTCCCGCACGGCGGATTTTCGCCGCGTGCACACCGTAAGCACCGATCTTCGGCATTCCTTCCACGATTCCGACTACGTCCGCCCCTGCCTGAAGGAGCTGGTAGGCAACGATCACACCTACATTTCCGGATCCGATCATCAGAATCCTCTTGCCCGGAAGCACTCTCTGTACGTTTGCCATCGTCTGTGCCGCACCTGCTCCCATGACACCCGGAAGAGTCCATCCCGGGAACCGGAGCGGATTCTCCGCGCCGCCTGTGCAAAGAAGAAGTTTCTCCGCCTCTATGATTTCTGTTTTTCCATCTCTCAATACTGCTGCTCTCTTGTCCGGGAAAATTCCGATGCAGGCGCTGTTCAGCCAGAAGTCAATTCCAAGTTCTTCCGTCTCCTGAAGGAGCTGTTTTCCGATATCGATTCCTCTGACGCCGGCACGGTGTGCCCTGGAACCAAAGAATTTGTGAAGCTGTTTGAAAAGCTGACCGCCGGCACGTCTGTTCTCATCTACGAGAAGCACGTCACAGCCGTCTTTTTTTGCTTCGATTGCCGCCGCAAGCCCTGCCGGGCCGCCGCCGATGATTACTACTTCTCTTTTCATTCTTTCGTGCCTCTCTTTCCGAATCCCTGTTGTGTCTCAATTACCATACCGTCTTCCACCGGAGTGATGCAGGTACGGACATTCGGTTTCCCGTTCACTGTCATGACGCAGTCCGTACACTGTCCGATGCCGCAGAACACACCTCTCGGCTCATGCTTTTTCGTTGTATATCTGTGAATGTGGATTCCGTTTGCCATCAGCGCCGCTGCGATCGTCTCGCCGCTCTTTGCCTGAAGCTTTTTTCCATCCACGATAATCTCCACATAGTCATCCTGACCGAGTTCTCCCAGGATCGGATGATGTAATACTCTCATTGTATCTGTTTCCATCTTTTTGTCTCCTTTCCGCCCTTATGCCAGCTGATAACCCTCCTGGAAAATGTCTTCCGGATCCAGAAGGAATGTATGGATTCCTGTCACCCAGGCTCTTCCTGTCACCTGCGGAATCACCGCCGGTATGCCGGCCACCTCTGCATCATCCAGGTATTTACATTTGAACTGGCTGCCGATGATGCTCTGGTGAATGAAGCTCTCGCCCTTTTTGATTTCTCCCTTTGCCGCCAGGACAGAAAGCTTGGCCGATGTTCCGGTTCCGCACGGTGAACGGTCAATCGCTCCCGGCGGGATAATAACTGCATTTTTGATTGCTCCGTCTTCCTGATCTGTCGGCTCATAAAACTCAACATGTGTCACATGATGCTCAAACGGAATCGTAGGATGCTGCACAGCAATCTGTTCATTGATCCGCTGCTTCAGGTAATTGCCCGCCTGAATCAAAAGTGAAGAACTTTGCGGATTGATGTGAAGTCCTACGGATGCAGCCGGAAGAATCGCGTAAATATTTCCGCCGTATGCGATATCCGCTTTTACTGTTCCGTACTTGCTTGTTGTGATTTCCGCATCCCGAACCATAACAAATGCCGGTGCATTCACGAAAGTAACGTTTACAGCCGAGCAGTCGCGCACTTCAATCTGAAGCTTTACAAGACCTGCCGCGGTATCAAGAGTTACATAGGTGTAAGGCTCCTGCACATCAACCATGCCGGCTTCCACAAGTGCGGTTCCGACTCCGATCGTATCGTGTCCGCACATCGGCATCCATCCGCCGACCTCAAAATACAGCACTCCGAAATCCGCCTCCGGATTGCACGGCTCCATGATCAGTGTTCCTGACATTACTTCATTTCCTCTTGGTTCAAATGTCAGAAGCTTTCTGAGCCAGTCTCCTTCTGTGGACATATACTCCAGCTTTTCCTGCATCGTCTTACCCGGTATGTTCGGGATTCCACCAATCACATTTCTCGTTGGCTCACCACAGGTATGTGTGTCTATCGTATGAAATGTTTTTCTGATTTTCACCCCAGTATCCTCCTTCTTGTTCTTGTGCACTTTTTCTGTTTGCTTGTTAGACCGCGTTCTAGTTTATGCTTTTATTATAGCATAGTTTTCATTTTCGTCAATCCTTTTGTTCATATTTATGAATATTTTTATTCGATTGTGAAGCTTTTATCAGAAATTATTGTCACATTTTTATCATTTGTGAACTTTGTGAAATATTTTACATTTAACATTTCATTTTTATGAATAGACGGGCGGCGTGAAAAAGGTTGACTTGACAAAAAAAAGTCAATATACTGTTATTACCAAAGAATGGGGGTTATATTATGAACCAGAACGCAAGTATCGGAGAAAAAATCAAAGCATTACGTACCTCACAGAATATGACGCTGAAGCAGCTCAGCGAAAAGACGAACCTGTCCACCGGATTTCTCTCCCAGATGGAACGGGGCATGTCATCTATAGCAATCGACACACTGGAAAACATAGCCGGAGTTCTCGGCGTAAGTCTTACCAGCTTTTTCGACGAGGAACCGGTAAAGGATATTTCAGATCCTGTTGTACACAGTTTTGCCCTTCCGGCAGTACAGGTCGGGCCTCAGATCATCCAGCATATTTTAAGCCACGATGTTTCTTCCTTCGATTTTCTTCCAAGAATTTTTACCCTGCTTCCACTTGCCAACACAGCAGAAGAAAATCTGGAAATGTATACGCATAACGGCGAGGAGTTCATCTATATTCTGGAAGGCATTGCCACCATTCAGGTGGGTTCTTCCCAATATACGCTGTATCCGGGTGACAGTATCCAGATTCATTCCAACGAAAGTCATAACTGGATGAATCACACAAACAAGGTCGTTCGGCTTCTTACTGTCAACGTACCCAATCCATTTCGTCATGCCGAAAGCGGACATATTATGCCGGATGATCCACATGGGCAGACCCCGGATTTTCTGCGGCAGTATCAGACAGCAGCCGATTATCCGGAATATTAGACCGGAACACAGCATTCCAATAACCAAACTCTTACACGGGCGCAGACGCCTTTGCATCAAAAAGCCGGGAGAAATCCACATATACTGCGGATTTCTCCCGGCTTTTAATTCTTCATTATTCTGATTTTATTTTTCATCCATCAGATGGCACGCTACCTTGTGTCCCGGACATACTTCTCTTAACTCCGGCACTTCATTAAAGCAGCGGTCCGTTGCAAATTCACAACGTTCTGCGAAACGGCAGCACTGTTTCGGATTGATCGGGCTTGGGATCTCTCCTTTGATCGGGATACGGCGGTTTGCTTTTGCCTTATCCGGATCTGCCTCCGGAATCGCGGAAAGCAGTGCTTTCGTGTACGGATGCTGCGGATTGCTGTAAAGCTCTTCTGTCTCTGCCTGTTCCACAATCATTCCAAGATACATAACAACCACGCGGTCGGAAATGTATTTAACGACACTTAAGTCATGGGCAACAAACAGATATGTCAGTCCCCGCTGTTCCTGAAGATCTTTCAGCATATTGATAACCTGAGCCTGAATAGATACATCCAGAGCGGAGATCGGTTCATCACAGATAATGAACTCCGGATCTACCGAAAGGGCTCTCGCGATACCGATACGCTGTCTCTGTCCACCTGAGAACTCGTGCGGGAAACGGGACATATGGTCCTTGTTCAATCCGACAGTTTCCAGCAATGCCTCTACTTTTTTGTCAATCTCATTCTTCGGGGTTCCATGCTGCTTTAATCCCTCTCCTACGATTTCTTTTACCGTCATACGGGAATTCAAAGATGCATACGGGTTCTGAAAGATCATCTGTACTTTCTGACAGAACTCTTTCTGCTCTGCTTTGGAAAGCTTTGTAATATCTTTTCCATCGTAAATGACTTCACCTTTGGTCGGTTCGTACAGACGGATCATGCAACGTCCCGTCGTGGATTTTCCACATCCAGACTCTCCTACCAGTCCGACCGTCTCTCCTTTATAGATATCAAAAGAAACATCGTCTACTGCTTTCAGTTCGGCATGTCTTCCCACTTTGAAATATTTACATAAATGCTTTACCTGAACGAGAGGCTGTTTTTCCTTATTTTCCATCTTCTGCCACCTCTCCTTTCTCTACTGCTACGGCTCCTTCTTTCTTGAAGTCTGTGTCCGGAGCATATTCATGCTGCAACCAGCAGTTTGTAATATGTTCAGCTGATAACTGATATGTATACGGCGGATTGTCCTTGCATACATCCATCGCATACTCACATCTTGCCGCAAACGGACATCCTTTCGGCGGGAAGAACAGATCCGGAGGCGTACCTTCAATCGGTTTCAGTCTCTGACCTTTCTTCGTATCCAGTTTTGCGATAGAATCCATCAGTCCTTTTGTATACGGATGAGCCGTATTGTAAAAGATTTCCTGTGCAGTTCCCTGCTCTACAACCTTTCCGCCGTACATAACAACGACGCGGTCACACATACGGGCAATAACACCAAGGTCATGGGTAATCATGATAATGGATGTTCCAAGCTTTTCTCTCAGCTCAAGAAGCAGATCCAGGATCTGTGCCTCGATTGTAACATCCAGAGATGTCGTCGGCTCATCACAGATAACAAGGCTCGGCCTGCTTACAAGAGCGATCGCGATCATGACACGCTGTTTCATACCGCCGGAAAGCTCATGCGGATACTGGCGGTAACGTTTCTCAACATCAGAGATACCTACCAGTTTCATAATCTCCAGTGCCTTTTCCTTAACTTCCTTTTTTGAAACACCTGCCCGGCCAATGAACACCTCTTCGATCTGTGCGCCGACTCTCATTGTCGGGTTCAAGGATGTCATCGGATCCTGAAATACAAATCCGATATCTCCTCCACGAAGCTGTCTAAGCTCTTTTTTGTCCATCTTCAGGACATCTTTTCCGTTAAACAGGATTTCCCCGCCTTCAAAGAATCCAGGCGGTTCCGGATTCAGACGCATGATACACTGCGCCGTAACGGATTTTCCGCATCCGGACTCTCCTACGATTCCGAGGATCTCCCCTTTGCGTACTTCAAAGCTGACGTCACGGACAGCCTTTACTTCCCCACCATAGGTATGGAAAGAGTACACGACATTTTTTAATTCAAGAAGTTTCTCTTTTTCTGCCATTTATCTGTTCCTCCTATTCCGTTCCACGCAGTTTCGGGTCAACCGCGTCTCTAAGTCCGTTGCCAAGAAGGTTCAGCGCCAGCATTGTCGTGCAGACAAAGAATGCCGGAATCAGGATCTGATGCGGATAATAGCGCAGGAACTGAATTCCCTCTTTACAGATAACACCCCAGCTGCAGTCCGGAGGCGTAATACCAAGTCCGATATAGGAAAGGAACGCTTCCTGGAAAATTGCTCCCGGGATTGCCATACAAAGGTTGGTAATCAGCATACCAAGGATATTCGGAATAATATGTCTGATAATAATTGTAAAATCCGGTACTCCAAGCACTTTCGCTGCCATAACGAAATCCTGCTCTTTGATCCGGTAAACTTCACCACGAACGAAACGGCATGTGCCGATCCATCCAACAACACACATTGCCACGATCAATGGAGTGATTCCTTTACCAAGTACCATCATGACAAGGATGGTAATGATAAGACTCGGAATACCATAGAGAAGATCGACAATACGCATGACGATCATATCAAGCTTGCCGCCGTAGAAACCGCAGAGCCCTCCGATGACTGCTCCCACACACATATTCAGTACTGCGGAAATCAGACCGATGGAAAGGGATACACGGGCTCCCATCCAGATACGTGTCCAGAGGTCACGTCCGGTGGAATCACATCCCAGCCAGTGTGCTGCCGAAATAAATGCATTCTGCGAACTCACGTCCATCTCAGACTGTGTATACGGGCTGAAAATCGGAGCAAAAATCGCAAGCAGTGCATACAACACTACGATACAAAGCCCGACAACCGCACTTTTATTTTTCCGAAGCCGTCTCCACGCATCCTGCCAGAAGGAAAGAGACGGGCGGCTGATACTTTCCATACGGACCGTATCTTTTCCTTTAATTATAAATTGATCTTTTTTTAATTCTGCCATGTCTCTCACCTACCTTATTTCTTTCCGATACGTACACGTGGGTCAGCAACGCCGTATAATACATCGACAATCAGGTTACACAATACAAGGAAGATACCATAGAACACAGTCATTCCAAGCACCATGGAATAGTCGTTGTTGGATACACTCTGTACATAGTGACGTCCCATTCCAGGAATTGCGAAAATAGATTCGATTACGAATGTACCGGTCAGCACAGATGCAACTGTCGGACCCATAACAGTCATAACCGGCATGATTGCATTCCGGATCTGATGTTTGCATGTAATCCGAAGCTCCGATACTCCTTTGGAACGTGCTGTCTTAATATAATCCTGTGATGTTACCTCCAGCATACTTGCACGCATGATACGTGAGACAGATGCCAGCGTGTAGAACGAAAGCGCGAACGCCGGGAGAATCGTATACTCGATTCCTTCATATCTCGCCACCGGGAACAGTCCCCATTTGATTCCGAAGAAATACTGGAGTACAGCTCCCATGATAAAATCGGGGATACTGGTTCCCAGCACGGCGACAATAACACAGAAGAAGTCGATTTTCTTTCCTCTGTTTCTTGCCGAAATAATTCCCAGAATCAAACCGATCGAAACCGCCATCACAAGACCGCGGATACCAAGATCTGCAGAGTACGGGAACGTCTCACCGATCAGGTCGTTTACTGTTCTGTTTGTGTACTTCATAGAGTATCCAAAATCTCCTTGAAGCAGATTTGCCATATAGGTTCCATACTGTACGATCATCGGCTTGTCAAATCCGTAGTATGCTTCCATGTTTGCCTTTACTTCCGGTGTCAGTTTCGCGCTCGTAAACGGTTCACCCGGCATCAGACGTACAAGGAAAAATACGATGGTGATCAGTACCCAGATCGTCAGAATGGCTGCCACCACTCGTTTTAAAATATATTTTGCCATCCTTCTTCCTCCTGTTGTTAGCGAGATGGCCCAGGAAAGATCAGATCCCCACCTTTGGGCTTTCCTGGGTCATCCCTGTCTTTTCAAGAATCCGCTGCCCGGTTTTTCCGGGCAGCGGAATTTGTCTTAATTATTGATATTGATCAGAATTATTCGGCTGCAATATCTGCATATACCCAGTCGATATTAATTGCACAATAGAAGAATGTTACATCTTTCACATCATCATCGATCAGATAATGAATTTCACGTTCTGCCTGCGGAAGGAATGCTCCTTCATCAATCAGGATCTGCTCTGCCTGATGCATCATGTCCATACGTTTTGCTGTATCAACTTCTGTCTGAGTAGCTGTCATCAGCTGATCATACTGGTCATTTTTAAATCCACTGTAGTTATAAGCACTGCTGGACATAAAGAGCTCCAGATAGCTGTACGGGTCATCATAGTCAGATCCCCAGCCTGCCCAGATAATTTCATATTCGCCATCTGCCTGACGTGTCAGTACTTCATTGTATGTAACCTGTTCAATTTCAACGTTGATGCCAAGTGTACTGTTCCACATTTCCTGACAAACCTCAGCCTGTTTCTTGGAGCTTTCATTGTCAGATGTGGTCAGTGTCAGCGTCACTTCAGAAGGATCAGAATATCCAAGTTCAGATAATGCTGCATTCAGATATTCTTTTGCCTTTGCATCATCGCCGTCAAGCGGATAAGAGTTCAGATTGGACTCTTCACCATATGTGGATTCCACTCCGGTAAGTCCGCTGAATACAAGACCGTTGCTTGGTTTATAGTATCCATAGTTTACAAGCTCATTGTATTCATTTCTATTCAGTGCATAGTTTAATGCGAGACGCATATTTTTATTAGCAAGTTCCGGACAGCTTCCGTCCATGTTGAAGTAGAAGTAGTCTACGTTACCATTAAGGAAAGTATTGTCTTTTCCTTCATATGTAGAAATTGCCGCTGTCGGGATGGAAACATAATCCAGTTCACCATCTTCATACATTGCAAGAGCGGTATCTGGATTCTGTACATAGTTTAATTCTACGCGATCCAGTTTAATTGCATCTCTGTTCCAGTACTCTTCGTTTGGCTCGAAGAACCACTGGTTGTCAGAAGATTTTGTCAGAACAAATGGTCCGGAGTATACATTCTTCTCGTAGTCAGCTGCGAAATCACTGCCGTACTGTTCTACGATATCCTGACGGAGCGGTGCATACTGTGCAGAAGAACCAATCAGACTTAAAAAGTAAGCCGTCGGGCGCTCCAGAGTAACAACAAGTGTCGTATCGTCCTGTGCCACTACGCCAAGCTGAGATGGATCCATCTGACCTTTTTCTACAGCAAGACCGTTTTTCAGGTATTCACCGATGAATGCGTACGGTGCCGCTGTATCCGGATTCATCAGCCTCTGCCAGCTGTAAACAAAATCCTGTGCTTTAATCTGTTCTCCATCACTCCATTTTGCATCCGGATTCAGATGGAATGTATAAGTCAGTCCGTCTTCGGAAACTTCCCAGCTCTCAGCAACACCCGGTTCAATCTCTCCGCCTGTATTACGAACAAGACTCTCTGTCAGAGCATGTGCAATCTCGTTGTCAGGGATACAGTTACCTTTTGTCGGGTCCAGTGTAGTCGGCTCTGTGGATGTGGAATAACGGAACACTTTTTCATCACTGGTCCCGCCGCCGTCGCTTCCGCCGCTTCCAGGTGTGCCGCATCCGGCAAGCATGGTTCCTACCATCGCTGTTGCAAGCAGCGCTGCAAATACTTTTCTCTTCATAATGTGTCCTCCTTTTTTAAAGCTCTATTAACTCATGTGTAGCACTTATCAGGTTTTCATATCCCTTTGCTGTGACAAGTCCCTGATCTTCGACCCGGACACCGCCCCATCCCGGTATATAAATCCCCGGTTCTACCGTCATAATGTTCCCCTCTTGGAGAACATCTTTGCTGTTGCTTCCGATAAATGGAAGCTCATGTACGAACAGGCCGACGCCATGGCCGATCCCTCCGTAATTGTATTGCAGATACTCTGTGTCCTTGATCGCTTTCAGTGATGCCTCATAACACTCGGTACCTGTCACTCCCGGCTTAATCGCCGCCTCTACATCTTCGGTCATCTGACGGCAGAGATTGTAGACTTCTTTCTGCTTCTCTGTCGCCTTTCCGACTACAACAGTTCTTGTCATGTCAGAAAGATAACCATTGAACTGGCATCCGTAATCCATCAGGACGAAGTCACCGTATTCGATGGCTTTGCTGGACGGAATGCCGTGAAGAAGTGATGTCCTTGCTCCTGATATCAATATTCCGCCGTACGGCTTTGTGTCTGCTCCCTCCATTACCATGTAATGTGAAAGTCTGGAAGCAAGTTCCTTCTCTGTCATTCCAACGCGGATATCTTTGATGATCTTGTCAAATGCCCGGGATGCGATCTCGCATGCTGCTCTTAAATATCCTTCTTCTTCACTGTTCTTAACAGAACGGAACTCCTCGATCACATTGACCGTCGGCACCATCTCCGCCTCGCCCTGGCTGCGGATCGATTCATAAAAAGAAAAGGTAAGATGATCTTCCTCGAACACAATCGTCTTTGCTCCTTCTTCGGAGGCCAGCCTCTGAACGGTCATCCCGATCGTATTGTTCGGTGTCCGCCAGTTGACTACTTCGTAGTCCGGACATTCATAGGATGCCTGTTCCGTGTAACGTGGATCTGTGATGAAGAACTGTTTTTTCTGTGTAATGAACAGATAGGAATCTTCACCGGTGTAGGAACTGATGTAGCGTACATTGGCCGGCTTTGCGATAAAGAAAGAATCTACCTTCTTCTCTTCCATATATATTCTCAGCTTCTGGATTGTATCCATCTGGTGTTACCCCCCCCCACAGTTTTGCAGTAACATATGTTCGCTTATAGCTTGAAATCCTTTTGTATGGCGGCTTACAAGCTTTTTTTATTTTTTAAATTTGTCATATTTTACTAGCGTTTTGTAACGTTTTGTGGTATAATAAGTATTATATGAAATGGAGTGCTTATTATGTATCTTAAAAAAACACCGAACTCTCATGGCCGCATCCGGCTTTCTATTGTTGATACTTATTACGATAAAGTTAAGAAATGCTCCCGCCAGAAAACCGTAGAATCTATCGGCTGGCTCGATGAACTGGAAAAGCAGTATGAGGATCCGATTGCTCATTTCACAAAACGTGTAGCGCAACTTAATGAGGAAAAAAAGAAAAAGCAAGCCCCGATTCACTTTACTTTCTACGATTCCGACAGGCTTCGCATTGATGATGACCTGCGGAAAAACTTCGGCTATGCCGCATTGAGCCGGATCTATCATGAACTCGGCATCCATACCTTCCTGACCAACCGGCAGCGCCACTCGAAAGAACAGTATGATGCCAACGCCATTATGAAGATGCTTGTTTATTCCCGACTCCTTTTTCCTGCTTCAAAGAAATCTTCTTATGACGGCCGGGAACGTTTTTTTGAAAGATCGGATTACTCCCTGGATGATGTCTACCGCTGCCTTTCTTTTCTGGACAAACACAGGGAAAACCTGCAGATATGGATGAATGACAGGATTAAAAAGAATTATGGCAGGGATACCAGCCTGATCTATTATGATGTTACAAACTACTATTTCGAAACAGATGAACAAAACGACTTCCTTCACAAAGGCATTTCCAAAGAGCACCGGCCAAACCCGATTATACAGATGGGCCTTTTCATGGATAACAGAGGAATCCCCATTACTTACGAACTCTTTCCCGGCAATACCAATGACTGCCTGACCTACCGGCCAAACTTCGGGCGCATCAAAAAACAGTTTGACCTTGGACGGCTGATCTCCGTTGCTGACAAAGGCATGACGACAGGCGATAACATCTGGTACACGATCAATACCCCTACTCATGATGGATATGTTTTCAGCATGTCCATCAGAGGAGCTGAAAAAGGGATCAAAGACTATGTCCTCAAAGAAGAGGGCTACGAGTGGCTTGGCACGGAATATAAACGAAAATCCCGAAAATCCCCAAGAACGATCCTGGTTACTTCTGTCACCGGCAAAAAGATGAAAAAGCAGGTGGACGAGAAACAGGTCGTCTTCTGGAGTGAAAAATATGCCCGGCGGGCAAAAGCCGAACGGGAAACCGCACTGGCAAAGGCCAGAGATCTGGCACAAAACCCGGGGAACTACACAAGAGCCACTTCCTATGGGGCAGCAAAATATGTCAAAAAAATAGACTACGACAAGGAGACCGGTGAGATCCTTACCTCCTCATCCATACTGGATATTGATGAAGAAAAGATCCGTGAAGAGGAAGCACTGGACGGTTACTATATGCTCCTGACCAGTGAAATGGAGACATCGGATGATGAAATCATCGACATGTACCGGGGGCTATGGCGGATCGAAGAGTCTTTTAAGGTGACCAAAAGCGAACTGGAAGCCAGACCCGTATACGTCTGGACAAAAGAACATATCGAAGCACATTTCCTGACCTGTTTTGTAGCCTTGACGATAGCAAGGATACTGGAAAATAAGTTGGAACGAAAATACAGTGTCGGAAGAATCCTGGACTCCCTGTCAAAAGCAGAATGCAGCCTGCTCCAGCAAAACTATTATCTATTCGATTACTATGATGAGGTACTAAAAGAGATTGGATCGATTATGGATATTGATTTCGGAAAACGTATCCGTACGCTGGGAGAAATAAAAAAAATTTTGGCAAAGACAAAAAAATAGAAAAAACACCATGAAAAAATGACAAAATAACAAGGCCGTAGTCCCGCATAAATACTGGGATTACGGCCATTTTTAATTCTCTTTATCTGCAAAAGTCAGGATATATATTCTCAGCTTCTGGATTGTATCCATCTGGTGTTACCCCCCCCCCTATCTAAAATGTATATTTATATTATCACCTTTGGTTTAAGATTGTCAACCTGACAACAAACATTTTGTCATGTTTTTTTATATTTTTCGATATTTTTTTATTTTATTTGTTACTTTTTTATCATTTTCGCTTATTTTCTTATGCAAGACCATTATTGTCGCTCAATTTGTTCGTATAAAAAACACACTTGTGTAGATTATACTAGAACCAAGTACAGTTTTTGTCTAGTTTTTCACATAATTGAAAACCTACGATTTTATGCAAGTTGTCACTTTTTGAATATTTATTCATTTTAATGCATTTCTATTCGTTCGTTGTGTGAATTTCAATCATTATCCCATATATATTTTATCTATAGAGAAAGTTTATGCAGAAAACCAGTTTATAGAATATGTCAATCTGCCAAAACGACATCGATTTTCAAAAAAGCGGAGCGTTTTTGTTTAGCAGGGAACAAAGTTTCCTCTTAAACAAAATACAGGGACGTACCATTAATACGTCCCTGTATCGATTATGATCTGTCATTCTATGACATTCAATTATTCTGTTTTGCCGTACAGTGTAACAAGTTTGTTCAGATATTCGTATCTTTCCTTTGCTTCCTGTTCGTTCTTTGCAAATAACACTTTTGCTTTTTCCGGATCCTGTCTTACAAGAGAGTTGTAACGAACTTCTCCGTTGAGGAATTCCTGGTAGTCTCCTGTCGGAGCCTTGCTGTCAAGTGTGAACTTGTTCTCTGCAGCCGGGTTGAAGCGGAAGTTGTTCCAGTATCCGCACTCTACTGCGAGCTGTTCTTCTGTCTGAGCTTTGCTCATACCCTTCTTGATACCATGGTTGATACATGGAGCGTAAGCAATGATCAGTGACGGTCCCGGATAAGCCTCAGCCTCGGAGATCGCTTTTACTGTCTGATTGAAGTCAGCTCCCATTGCGATCTGAGCAACGTATACATAGCCGTAGCTCATCGCGATACCTGCAAGGTCTTTCTTCTTGGTTTCTTTTCCGCCTGCTGCAAACTGTGCTACCGCACCTGTCTTTGTAGCCTTGGAGGACTGTCCGCCTGTGTTGGAGTAAACCTCTGTATCGAATACCATGATGTTGATATCCTGTCCGCTTGCAAGTACGTGGTCAAGTCCGCCGAATCCGATGTCATATGCCCATCCGTCTCCGCCGAAGATCCACTGTGACTTCTTAGCGAGGAAATCTTTATTGTTTACGATGTCTTTGCATACTTCGCAGTCGCATCCTGAAAGAACTTCTACCAGTTTGTCTGTAGCTGTTCCGTTTGTTGCGCCGCAGGAGAATGTATCAATCCATTCCTGACATGCTGCTTTTACTTCTTCAGAAGCGTTTTCAGATGCTGCAACAGACTCTACTTTTGTCTTTAATCCATTTCTGATTGCCTTGTTTGCAAGAAGCATACCATATCCAAACTCAGCGTTATCTTCGAAGAGGGAGTTAGACCATGCAGGTCCCTTGCCTTCTGCGTTTACTGTGTATGGTGTGGACGGTGAGGAGTTACCCCAGATAGAAGAACATCCTGTTGCGTTTGCGATGTACATTCTGTCACCGAATAACTGTGTAACAAGTTTTGCGTAAGGTGTCTCACCACATCCTGCACATGCGCCTGAGAACTCAAGCAGCGGCTGTTTGAACTGGCTTCCCTTTACAGTATTTTCTTTGAATTTTGCTACTACTTCTGGTTTTACCGGAATTTCTCTTCCGAAATCGAAGTATACCTGCTCGCCCGCATTTGCTTCCATGTTGCCCATAACGAGAGCTTTTTCGCCCTTCTTTCCCGGACATACATTTGCGCAGGAGCCACATCCTGTACAGTCGTAAGCGGAGACTGTCATGGTAAACTTCATATCCGGCATACCGATCATCGGAATTGTCTGAATTCCTTCCGGTGCGTTTGCAGCTTCTTCCTCTGTCAGAGCTACCGGACGGATAACTGCGTGCGGACATACATACGCACAACGGTTACACTGGATACAGTTCTCCGGCTGCCAGATCGGGATATCCACTGCGATACCACGTTTTTCGTAAGCAGCTGTTCCTGACGGTGTTGTACCATCTACGTATTCTGTAAATGCAGATACCGGCAGAGAGTTACCTTCCTGAGCGTTTACTTTTGCCTGGATATTCTTAACGAAGTCTACAACTTCTTTTCTTCCGCCTTTTACTTCCGGTGTGAATAAACCTTCGTCAGCTGCATCTTTCCAGCTTTCCGGTACAGTTACTTCAACAACCTGTTTTGCACCTGCATCGATTGCGTCATAGTTCATCTGAACGATCTTGTCACCTTTTCTTCCGTAAGTAGCTTTTGCTGCTTTCTTCATCAGGTCGATCGCTTCTTCCTCCGGAATGATGGCTGCCAGTTTGAAGAATGCAGACTGAAGGATTGTGTTGATACGTCCGCCAAGTCCGATCTCCTTACCGATCTTGATACCATCGATTACGTAGAACTTGATGTTGTGGTTTGCAATAAATGCTTTTACCTGTCCCGGAAGGTGTTTCTCCAGTCCTTCCATATCCCATGGACAGTTCAGAAGGAATGTTCCTCCGTCAACGAGTTCCTGTACCATGTTGTATTTGTTGATATAGGACGGGTTGTGGCATGCAACAAAGTTTGCTTTCTTGATCAGGTAAGTGGACTTGATCGGTTTCTTACCGAAACGTAAGTGAGACATTGTCACACCGCCTGATTTCTTGGAGTCATAATCAAAGTATGCCTGCGCATACATATCTGTATTATCACCGATGATCTTGATGGAGTTCTTGTTAGCTCCGACAGTACCGTCTGCTCCAAGTCCCCAGAATTTGCAGTTGATTGTTCCTTCCGGTGTTGTAACAAGCGGTTCACCTTCGTCCAGTGACAGGTGTGTCACATCATCAACGATACCGATTGTGAATTTTTCTTTTTCTGTGTTGTTGTATACGGCAACGATCTGAGCCGGTGTCGTATCTTTGGAACCTAATCCGTAACGTCCTGTGAGGATCTTCACGCCGTCGAATTTTGTTCCTTTTAATGCTGCAACAACGTCAAGGTAAAGCGGCTCGCCCTGTGCTCCCGGCTCTTTTGTTCTGTCAAGAACGGAGATCACTTTTACGCTTTCCGGAATTGCATTTACAAGTGCTTCAGCGCTGAATGGTCTGTAAAGACGTACTTTTACGACTCCGACTTTCTGTCCTTTTGCAAGCAGGTAGTCAACAGTCTCATCGATTGTCTCACATACAGATCCCATAGCAATGATTACATGCTCAGCATCCTCTGCTCCGTGGTAGTTGAACAGTTTGTAGTTTGTTCCGATCTTTGCGTTTACTTTGTCCATGTATTCCTGAACGATGGCCGGCATTGCGTCATAGTACGGATTACATGCTTCTCTTGCCTGGAAGAATACGTCAGGGTTCTGAGCGGATCCTCTTTCGCAAGGATGATTTGGATTTAACGCGTGCTTACGGAATGCATCGATCGCATCCATGTCAACGAGATCTTTCAGATCTTCGTAATCCCATGTCTCGATCTTCTGGATTTCGTGAGATGTACGGAATCCGTCGAAGAAGTTGATGAACGGAAGGCGTCCTTTGATTGCCGCACAGTGAGCAACCGGTGTCAGGTCCATAACTTCCTGAACGCTTGATTCACAAAGCATTGCGCATCCTGTCTGACGGCATGCGTATACGTCGGAATGATCTCCGAAGATGGAGAGCGCGTGGCTTGCAAGCGCACGGGCAGATACATTGAACACACCCGGAAGCTGTTCGCCTGCAATCTTGTACAGGTTCGGGATCATCAGAAGGAGTCCCTGAGATGCTGTGTATGTAGTTGTCAGGGCACCTGCTGCAAGAGAGCCGTGTACGGCACCTGCTGCTCCGGCCTCGGACTGCATCTCCGTAACCTGAACTTCCTGTCCAAAAATGTTCTTTCTTCCCTGGGTAGCCCACTCATCTGTAGCTTCTGCCATAACAGATGAAGGGGTAATCGGATAGATCGCAGCTACATCGCTGTATGCATAAGAAGCATGAGCAGCAGCATGGTTACCATCCATGGTTTTCATTGATCTTCCCATTTCTTTATTCCTCCTTAAGTTTCAAAAAATGTTTCTAAATTCATAGATATTCATATTATATCGCCATTACCTGTAAAAGTCCAGTATACTTGTCCCAGATTTTTGCACCTTTTTCTGAACAAAAAGCCGCACAGCCGTCGTTTCCCGACAGCTGTACGGCTTCCCTGTTGTTTTTGAAGTTGTTATACGTTAAACCGGAACAGTACTACGTCCCCGTCTTTTACGACATATTCTTTTCCTTCGGAACGGACGAGGCCTTTCTCTTTTGCGGCTGTCATGTTGCCGCAGGCAATCAGGTCATCGTATGCAACTACTTCCGCGCGGATAAATCCTCTTTCGAAATCAGAATGAATCTTTCCGGCTGCCTGAGGTGCCTTTGTCCCTTTCTTGATCGTCCATGCACGGACTTCCGGCTCTCCTGCTGTCAGGTAGCTGATCAGGCCAAGGAGACTGTAGCTTGCCTTGATCAGTTTTTCCAGTCCGGATTCTTTCAGGCCAAGATCCTCGAGGAACATCTGCTTTTCGTCGTCCTCAAGCTCTGCGATCTCCTGCTCGATCTCAGCGCAGACCACAAAGACTTCATAACCTGCTTCTTTGGCAAATTCTCTGACCTTCTGTACCCCCTCATTGGAGGCGCCGTCATCTGCCAGATCGTCTTCCGATACGTTGGCCGCAAAGATCACCGGTTTTGCTGTGAGGAGATTGTAGCTGTTCATCCACTCTTCTTCCTCTTCATCCCGGATATCCGTAAAGCTTCCTGCCATTTTTCCGTCTTCCAGATGCGCCTTGATTCTCTGCATCAGGTCCACTTCTTTTGCTGCCGCCTTGTCGTTTCTTGCCGCCCGGATCTGCTTGCTGATACGGCGTTCCAGCACTTCCAGATCGGAGAAGATCAGCTCCAGATTGATGGTCTCTATATCACGGAGCGGATTGATGCTTCCATCTACGTGAACGATATTGCTGTTCTCAAAGCATCTTACCACATGGACGATGGCGTCCACTTCCCTAATATTGGCAAGGAACTGGTTGCCAAGCCCCTCTCCTTTGGATGCACCTTTTACAAGTCCCGCAATATCTACGAATTCAATGACAGCCGGAACGATCTTTTTTGTCTGGTACATGTCCGCCAGCACATTCAATCTCTCGTCCGGTACAGTTACGACGCCCACATTCGGGTCAATGGTACAGAACGGGTAGTTGGCTGATTCCGCTCCTGCCTTTGTCAGGGAATTAAACAGCGTACTCTTCCCTACGTTCGGTAATCCTACGATTCCAAGTTTCATTTAATTTCTCTCCATTCTCTTTGTAAATTTCTTACTCGTCTTTTGTTTCCATCAAAATCAGTGTTCCGTATGCAAACGTGATCACAAGCTCGTCTTCCGCGATCTCATTGCTGACACAGAGACTGTCGTTCGGGAGCAGGTGATGATGGTTCAGCGGATATTTCGCTCCACGGATCGTGAGATCCTCCACCTCTCCCCCAAACGGGAACAGGGAAAAATATTTCCCGAATGCATTGCGCCGTTTCAGGCGCACTTCCCGGTCGCAGAGCCGGATCCTGTTGCATGAATCCAGAATCTCCGCCTGTATTCCTGCCTTTCTGGCAATTTCCAGAGACTGTACATTGGCCCAGACATGGTCAATCCTGCATCCCGTTGCTCCCAGAATAATCATCCGGTCGCAGCCAAGTGTAATGGCAAGCCGGATTGCGATCTCTGTATCCGATGCATCCTTGACCGGATTATACTCCCGGATCGGAATTTTCGTCTCCTCCCGGTAATAGCGGATTACTTCTTCTGAGATACTGTCAAAATCCCCTACAATGTACTCCGGCTCAATTTTGTGCCTGTACAGAAACTCCACTCCTTTATCCACTCCGATGATACGTTTCGATTCGTAAGATTCCAGTACGGAAAGTGCGAAATTATCGTTAATCGCGCCTCCGCTGATGATGATTGTCACTCTACTCATATTGTCTTAATCTCTCCATCATAGCCTTTGTATTTTGTCCCGGATCTCCGCCAAATACCGCGGATCCTGCAACAATTACATTCGCCCCTGCTTTCAGCACTTCCTCTACATTGTCCTGATAGATTCCTCCATCCACTTCCAGATCAATGTCCCGGCCGCATTCCGTAATCATCCGGCGTACCTTCCTGATCTTTTCAATGGATTCCGGAATAAACTTCTGTCCTCCAAATCCAGGCTGTACACTCATGACAAGAATCATGTCCACAAGCTCCATATACGGGAGCAGCTGATCCGCATCCGTCTGCGGACAGATGGAAATCCCTGCCTTCTTCCCGCAGTTCTTAATTTTCTGAATCGTTTCCTTCACATCCTGACATGCTTCCAGATGGATCGTAATGATATCCGCGCCTGCATCTGCAAAATCTGTCACATAGCGGACCGGTTCCTGAACCATCAGATGCACGTCCATCACCTGCTCTGTAGCTCCTTTGATGGACTTTAATACCGGCATCCCGAAAGAGATACTTGGTACAAACATCCCGTCCATTACATCAAAGTGCAGGTACTCAGCCCCGTTTTCCTCTGTCATTTTCATCTGCCCGGCAAGACATTTAAAATCTGCCGCCAAAAGAGACGGCGCCAAAATATATTTCATGCTTTTCCTCCTCAATATCGCTTTTTCTGCTCCAGTTCGCGGTACATCTCCAGATAATTTTCATATCTGCTCTTCGGAATGAATCCTTCTGAAAGTGCCTCCTTTACCTCGCATCCCGGTTCATGGATGTGGCTGCATCCCTGAAAACGGCAGCTTCCCTCGTAAGGTCTGAATTCACGGAAATAATCCTTCAGATCTTCTTTTTCAAAATCATTCACATACAGCGAACCAAATCCCGGCGTATCCATGATATAGGTCTCCCCGCCAATGGAAAACAGTTCGGAATGTCTCGTTGTGTGGCGTCCCCGTTCAATCTTCCTGCTGATTTCTCCGGTCTCCATATTGGCATCCGGATCCAGCAGATTGATCAGTGAGGATTTTCCCACACCGGACGGTCCCGCAAGGGCAGTCGTCTTTCCTTCCAGGATCTTCCTTACCTGATCGATATTCTCCTCTTTTGCAGCGCTGGTAAATATAACCGGATAGCCGCAGGCTTCATAAGTCTCTTTTAACAGTTCCCATTCTTTTTCGTCTGCCAGATCCTTTTTATTAAAGCAGAGCGTCACCGGAATGGATTTACTCTCCATCATAATCAGAAACCTGTCCAGCAGATTCAGATGGGGTTTGGGGCTTGTCACCGCGAATACAATCAGTGCCTGATCGATATTTGCGACCGCCGGACGGATCAGTTCATTTTTCCTTGGCAGGATTTCTGTGATATTCCCCGTTTTCTCCGACTCATTGATCACATCAATTTCGACATTGTCTCCTACAAGCGGTTTGATCTTCTCCTTTCGGAAGATCCCTTTTGCCTTACATTCATAAACACCGGATTCTACTACGTGAACGTAGTAGAATCCGGCAATTCCTTTCACAATCTTACCCTTCATGAAAGTCTCCTTGTATGTTTGTCCGCATCCTGTCCTTAGCCGAGGCTGACATAAAAGGTGTAGCTTCCGTCAGAATTCTGTTCGTAACGGATCACCTGTCCGCGGCTTACTGAAGAATTTTCCTCGTATTCCACATTATATTTCGGATTTCCGTTTTCCTGTACCCAGGATGCGATGTTACTCTCCCAGACCGGTCCATCCGAAGATGTAGAAGATCCGGAATCGTTTCCGGATGAGGAATCGCTTCCTCCATTATTGGTATTGTCACTGCTGTTGTTGTCATTGTTATTACTGCTGTCCGACGGTTCTTCTTCGTCCGGCTCTCCTCCAAGGCTCACCACGTAGCTGATGGTCGTGCCTTTTGCCACAGTGCCGGATGTCAGAGACTGGGAAATGATTCTTCCTACGCCCACATCATCACTGTAGTCCTCGGACCGGTCTACGTTGATGCCATTATCTTCCGCCCAGGATGTCAGATTTCTCTCCGGCATGCCGACAAAGCTCTGAACTGTCACCATCTCATCCTCCGGATTTACTCCCTGGCTGACTACCAGATTAACTGTGGAGCCTTCTTCCACCTCACTGCCGGAAGACGGTGTCGTCCGGATCACTTCTCCTTCATCGTACTCATCGCTGTACTCTTCACTTGTGGAACCCACGCTGAGTCCTTCGGCCTCAATCTTCTCGGTTGCCGTGCTGACATCATCACCGGTTACATCCGGAACAGTCACGGTCGACGGTCCTGCACTTAAAACAACATTGATCGTGCTTCCTCTCTCAGCCTCTTCTCCATATTCCGGATCCTGATCGATGACAGTACCTTCGTCCTGGTCAGACGCTTCGGTGCCGGATACTTCCAGCTTGAATCCTGCTTTCTCGGCAGCTTCTCTTGCCTGGTCTTCTGTCAGGCCAAGGTTGGCAAGATTCGGAACGTCCGCCATACGGACTTCTTCCTCTTCCTGACTGCCGGAGCCTCCTCCAAAAAGGCCTACCGCGCTTCCGATTCCGTAAGCTGCCGCACAGACAACAAGGACTGCCACCAGCGCAATAATGATCTTCATCATATTGCTCATCTTCGGCTTCTTGCCGGTGTGTTCCTCTTTGTTCCTGTGGGTTTTCAGGTTTCTTGTATCGTAATCGTCATCGTCGTAACCATCGTCATGGTCATCGTCGTATCCGTCATCGTACTCATCGTCGTATCTGTCGTCATCATCATACTCGTCATCGTACTGATTCTGAAGTTTCCTTCTGTCTGACTCGGAAATCATGACAGTATCAGCGCCTGCACCGTATGCGGCAGCGCCGTTCTTCACGAAATCACCATTCGGATCGGAAAGTGATCTTCTAAGATCCTGTGCGAGCAGTGTCACGTTTGGATATCTCAGATCCGGATTCTTCTGGGTACATTTTAAGATGATCTGCTCAAGACTGTACGGCATCGGCACGTACTCTGACGGCGGCACGATCTCTTCCTGGAGATGCTTCATGGCAATCGCAACTGTGGAATCTCCGTCAAACGGCACGCGACCGGTCACCATTTCATACATCGTAATACCGATGGAATAGATGTCGCTCTTTTCATCGGAAAAGCCCCCTCTTGCCTGTTCCGGTGAAGTATAGTGGACCGATCCCATGGCATTGGAACTCGTTGTATTAGAGCTTGCCGCCTTGGCAATACCGAAGTCGGTTACTTTTACCTTTCCTTCATTTGAAATAATAATATTCTGCGGTTTGATATCACGATGAATGATGTGGCCTTTATGTACCGCCTCCATGCCGGCACATACCTGAAGTGTGATGCTGATTACCTCTTTCGGTGTCAGCTTTTCTTTCTTTGCGATATATTCTTTCAGCGTGATTCCCTCTACTAGCTCCATTACCATATAATAAAGTCCGCGGTCCACGCCTACATCATAGACATTGACAATATTCGGATTCATGATTCCGGCTGCGGCCTGAGCCTCCGACCGGAACTTCTTCACATAGGTTTCATCTTCCCGGTATTCTTTTTTCAGTACTTTGACGGCAACATAACGATTCAGTACATTGTCGCGTCCTTTGTAAACATCGGCCATGCCTCCGGCACCGATCTTACTGAGGATCTCATACCGCTCCCCTAATACAATACCATCTTTTACCATACACTCACCTCATCTGCATACGGCTGCGCCAGTACTACTCCAATATTATCCGAGCCGCCGTTTTCATTTGCTCTTTGAAT
Organism: Drancourtella sp. An57; assembly: GCF_002161525.1. Classification (NCBI taxonomy): domain Bacteria; kingdom Bacillati; phylum Bacillota; class Clostridia; order Eubacteriales; family Oscillospiraceae; genus Drancourtella; species Drancourtella sp. An57. The sequence goes on along the minus strand of NZ_NFHY01000014.1, from coordinate 26,492 downwards.
TAGACTTTCCACTGCTTCCACTATATCACGTGCGCTCTTTACAATCTGAAAAATTTCATCGTCATCTACCATATTCGTGAGGCCGTCGCTGCACATCAGTATGATGTCTCCGCCCTTTAAGCGGTACTCAAAAAAGTCCGGCTCTACTTTCTGCTTCACCCCGATCGCACGTGTGATGATATTTTTATCCGGATGATGCTTTGCCTCCTCTTCTGTCAGTCCTCCAAGCCTTACCATCTCTTCCACCATGGAATGGTCTTTGGAAAGCTGTCGGATCTCCTTGTTGATCAGATAGAGTCTGCTGTCTCCGACATTTGCAAAATAAAGTACATGATCCATTATCGTGGCAGCAACCAGAGTCGTTCCCATGCCCTCCAGCCTGTTGTCCTTTTCGGCCTCTTCTAAAAGCCGCTCGTTTGCCGCCTGGATCGAGTTTCCAAGAATCGTCTCAGGATGGGTCTCTTTGCAGTTCTGTACCTCTTCGGCCAGAACCTCCACGGTAAACCTGGAAGCAAAGTCACCCGCACGATGTCCGCCCATTCCGTCAGCTACCACAAGAAGATTCGGGAGATTCCCGATCGTTTCATCTGTAGCGAACACGTAGTCCTGATTGACCTCTCTTTTTCTTCCAATATCAGTCATTGAAAATGTTTTCATTTTCATTCTCCTTATTATTGTCTCTGTGTTTTATTCTGAGCTGACCACAGGCTCCGTCAATATCAGAGCCCATTTCTCTTCTTATAGTAACATTAATCCCATTTTTTTCAAGTTTATTTTGAAAAATCCCTGCAGTTTTTTTATCCGGTCTTTTGAAATTATTTTCCCTTACCGGGTTGACCGGAATCAGATTCAGGTGGCAGTTTCTATGCTTCAAAAGGGCCGTCAGCTCCCGGATGTCTTCTTCTGTATCGTTGACACCGTGCACCAGACTGTACTCAAACGTGATCCTTCTTCCGGTCTTTTCAAAGTACTCGTCACACGCCTCAAGGACTTCAGACAGCTCATATTTATTTGCCACGGGCATAAGTGATTTCCGCTTCTCCTGGTTGGATCCGTGAAGGGAAAGCGCCAGCGTGATCTGAAATTTCTCATCCGCCAGGCGCCGGATATTCGGCACAATCCCGCAGGTGGATGCGGTGATGTTTCTCTGGCTGATGTGAAGCCCGTGCCCGTCGCTGACCATCCGGATAAACCGGACGAAATTCTCATAATTGTCAAGGGGTTCGCCCGTTCCCATCACAACGATGTTGGAAATCCGCTCCCCGCTGATTTTCTGCACTTCATACACTTCTCTCAGCATCTCTGACGCGGTGAGGTTTCGCACCAGTCCGCCGATGGTTGACGCGCAGAAGCGGCACCCCATCCTGCATCCTACCTGGGAGGAAATGCAGATGCTGTTTCCGTGTTTATATTTCATCAGGACACTCTCAATCATGTTTCCGTCCGAAAGCTCAAAGAGATATTTGTTCGTTCCGTCGATTCCGGAAATCTGCCGTTCCACCAGACTTACCGTCGCGATCTCATACTCCCGGTCCAGCTTTTCCCGGAGAGCTTTGGATACGTTGGTCATCTCATCAAAGGATTCCACCAGTTTTACATGGATCCACTCGTAAATCTGCTTTGCCCGGAACGGCTTTTCACCGATGGCTTTCATCTCGTCTTCCAGTTCCTGAAGAGTATAGGACGCAATATCTTTCTTTTCCATCTATTTCGACTCCTGTTTTTTCATAACTGCTATGTAAAATCCGTCGCACGGATCAATGCCCGGAAGAAACTGTTTTTCCTTATTAAGTGCAAACTCCCTGTGCTGTTCCAGAAACCAGGCTGTATTTTCCTCGTTCTCCTCCCGGTTGATGGTGCAGGTGCTGTAAAGAAGCGTTCCGCCCGGCTTCACATAACGATGCACCACGGACAAGATCTCCCGCTGAAGCGCGGCAAGCTCTTTTTGTGTCTCCGGCGTCATATTGTAACGGATATCTTTCTTTGTGGCAAGTACGCCAAGGCCGGAACATGGAAGATCGGCAATGACGATGTCCGCCGTTTCAACCGAAGCCTCATCGCACACTCTTGCGTCCTGCTGCCGCGCGCTGATATTGGTAAGCCCGCTGCGCCCGATATTCTCTTCGATAAGACCCACTTTATATTCCGTCAGGTCTCTGGCGTCCACATGCCCGGTTCCCGCAAGCTTTTCCGCCGCATGGAGCGCTTTCCCGCCCGGCGCGGCACAGACATCGATAATCGAATCGCCTTTCTTGACCGGCAGGCTTTCCACCGCCATCATGGAACTTGCATCCTGCACATAAAACAGTCCTTCTTCAAATGTTTCCAGGCCGCCCAGATAATCGTATCCGGAAATCCACAGCGCATACGGGAGAACCGGATGATCCTCCACTTTTTCCACTCCGTCTTCTTTCAGGCGGGCTTTGATTTCCTCTTTGGTGATCCGTTCCGGGTCAAACCGGATACAGGTCGGATGCTCTTCCATCATAAAGGAAAGCATCTTCTCCACCGTCTCTTCCGGATAGCTCGAAAGCCACGTTTCCACCATCCATTCCGGAATGGAATACTGCACAGAAAGACGTCTGGAAAGAGGATGCTCCGGAAGCTTCACCTGATCCATCTGTCTTGCGATGGTCCTAAGTACTCCATTGACAAATCCGGAAAGATTCTGAAATCCTCTCTTCTTTGCAAGTCTTACCGCCTCATTGCAGACTGCGGAGGCCGGTACCTGATCCATATACTTCAGCTGGTAGACCGCGCTTCTTAAAATAATACGGATAACCGGCTTCATTTTTGCTGTTTTTGTTTTGGAAAACTGATCGATGATGTAATCAATCTCGATCATATGCTCCAGCGTTCCTTCCGTCACCCTTGTGATGAAGGCACGTTCTCTTTTATCCAGATACTGATACTTGCTAAGGACTCTTGACAGGGCCAGGTGTCCCGGCACCTTGTCTCTTGTCACTTCCAGCAAAATGGCAAGAATCAGTTCTCTTTCTTCGATCGGTTTATTCACGCCGTCTTCCTCCTGTCAGCAGAATGATACGCAGAAGCTGCAGAATCGCCGAGGCAGCTCCTGCCACATAGGTCAGCGCCGCAGCCCGTAATACTTTCTTCGTCATGGAGAGCTCATCCGGAAGCAGCATCCCGCTCTCTCCCAGAATCTGCACTGCCCTTCTCGATGCGTTGAACTCCACCGGAAGGGTAACAAGCTGAAACAAAACGGCAAACGAAAATGCCAGAATCCCGATCTGGATCAGCAGATACGAAGAACGGCTGTTGAATAACAGTCCCAGAAGGATCAATGGCCATGCGATGGCCGATCCAAAATTCGCCACCGGAACGATAGCGCTTCTGATTTTCAACGGCGCATATCCCCGTGAATGCTGGATCGCGTGTCCGCACTCGTGGGCCGCCACTCCAACCGCAGCTACGGAAGCAGACTGATACGTGGCATCTGACAGACGCAGTACCCTGTTCCTTGGATCAAAGTGATCCGTCAGATTTCCGCTCACATGCTCGATCCGCACATCGTAGATCCCTGCACTTCGCAAAATCTGCTCGGCAGCCTCCCGGCCGGTAAGTCCGGAACGGCTCCGCACTCTCCCGTACTTTGCATAGGTAGAACGGACCCGCGCCGATGCCGCAAGGCAGAGCAGGAGCCCGATCAGTACAAGGCTGTACGTCGGATCATAGTAATAGTAAAATGGCATTTCTACCTCTCCCTTTCTTTATTCAGATCAGTTCTCCCCTAAACTCATTCCTGTTTCCAGCGGATATCCACGCAGAAACGCGCCCGCGTCCATCCGTTTTTTCCCCGGAATCTGAAGCTCCCGGATCACCAGACTCTTCTCTCCGGTCTTTATTGTGAAATCCTTTTTGGACACTGCCGTGATCTCTCCCGGTCCGGCATCTTCCGTTCCCGGCACATCTTCTGTCACATCCGCATCCCAGATTTTCATTGTCTTGTTGTCCCATGTAGTATATGCACTTGGCCATGGATTTAAACCACGGATCAGTCGTTCAATAGAAACCGCATCCTGATTCCAGTCAATGGCTCCCATCGCTTTATTCAGCATCCGGGCATATTCCGTCGGGCTTTCTCCCTGCTTTTCCGGCTGGATGCTTCCTTCCTCCAGACGTTTTAATGTTTCAACACAGAGCTTTGCCCCGGCATCTGAAAGTTTGTCGTGAAGGCTTCCTCCCGTCTCCTTTTCATCCAGAACAATCGTTGTCTTTAACAGCATATCTCCGGTATCCAGTCCTTCGTCCATCTGCATGGTCGTCACGCCGCTTTCCTTTTCCCCGTTGATCACGGCCCACTGAATCGGCGCCGCGCCCCGGTACTTCGGAAGCAGGGATGCATGAACATTGACACAGCCATACGGCGTCATCTCCAGAATCGCTTTTGGCAGAATCTGTCCAAAAGCGATGACAACCATGATGTCCGCCTGATAGGCGGCAAGTTTCTCGATACATTCTTTTTCCCGGATCCGTCTTGGCTGGTAAACCTCAATTCCATGCCGAAGAGCCGTCTCCTTGACCGGAGGAAACTGCATTTCCTTTCCTCTTCCCTTCGGCTTGTCCGGCTGTGTCACCGCAAGGACAACCTCATGTCCTGCCTCAAGAAGCGCCTCCAGTGTTCCGACGGAAAAATCCGGTGTTCCCATAAAAATGACTTTCATACTCTGTCACAGTCCTTTCTATTCTTCTTCCGCTGCATTGTCATGGATGCCGTCTTCTGCAAGACGCATGTACATCAGGCCGGAGAGATGATCAATCTCATGACAGAATGCTCTTGCAAGGAGGCCTTCTCCCTCCCAGATGACTTCTTCCATGTCCTCGTTGAGCGCCCGCACTTTGACATGGTTCGGACGGGTTACAATGCCGTATTTGCCCGGAAGACTTAAACATCCTTCCTCCCCGGTCTGCGTGCCGTCCGATTCAATGATTTCCGGGTTGATCAGCACGATCGGCTGATCTCCTACATCAATGGTGATGATCTGCTTTAAGATGCCAACCTGCGGAGCCGCAAGTCCGACTCCCATTGCGTCATACATCGTATCGAACATATCCTGAATGAGGATCTTCGTCCGAAGTGTCATCTTGTCCACCTTTTTGCACTGCTTTTCCAGTACGTCATCTCCAACTTCCCGTATCTTTCTGATTGCCATAATGAATCCCTCTCTTTACTATTAAAATGTCTGAACCGGATCAAAGTCAAACTGGATCCGGATGTTTTGAAATCCTTCATTAATCTCAATATATTGTTCCATCTTATCCTTTGCCTCTGTCAGCACGCGGTAATCCTCATGCTTCAGATAAAGCACTTTCCGGTACTGATCCTTCACCTTTCCGATGGCAGGACTGGCAGGCCCGATGATCTCAAGCCCTGCATCCGTCCGGATCCTGCCCGCAAACAGCTTTAGATAGTAGGCCCCTTTATTTAAAAGCGCCTCATCTTCGCTCGTCATCAGCACCGCCATCAGGTGAGCCGCCGGCGGATATCCCATCAGCGTCCTGAACTTCATCTCCTCCGCAAAGAACGCCTCGTAGTCCTGCCTTGCCGCGGCCTGTATGCTGTAATGCTCCGGATTGTAGCTCTGGATCACCGCTTCTCCCGGCAGATCCCCCCGGCCTGCACGGCCTGCCGCCTGACAAAGAAGCGCAAAAGTCCGCTCTGCCGCCCGGTAGTCACTGATATAAAGGGAAAGATCCGCCGCCAGCACCCCGACCAGGGTGACATTTGGAAAATCATGTCCCTTTACGATCATCTGGGTACCGATCAGAATATCGGCCTCCTGATCTGCAAACGACGAGAGAATAGTCTCGTAGCTTTCCTTCCCTCTTGTCGTATCCAGATCCATCCGAAGCACCTTTGCCTCCGGAAACTCTTTCTGGATCAGATCTTCCACCTGCTGCGTCCCTGCCTTAAAAGCTCCGATGTGAGGGGAACCGCAGGACGGGCAGGTATGAATCATCGGTTCCTCATACCCGCAGTAATGGCAGACCATCCGTCCCCCTCTGTGCCAGGATAAAGACACGTCGCAATGAGGACATTTTACTACATATCCGCAGGACCTGCAAGACAGGAAGCCCGCAAATCCCCTCCGGTTCAGGAAAAGCATAACCTGTTCCCGCCGCTTCAGCCGGTCCTCGATCTTCTCCCGTAAACAGTCACTTAAAATGGAGCGGTTTCCTTTTTGCAGTTCCTTTCGCATATCGATCACGGACACCTCGGCCATCTTCTGCTTCTTCACCCTTTGGGTCAGGCGGAGCAGGCGGTACTGCCCTCTCCTGCATCCTTCAAAGGCTTCCAGCGACGGTGTCGCCGATCCGAGCACCACGCCCGCCCCTTCGATTCTGGCCCGCTCGATCGCGGTCTCCCTTGCATGATACCTTGGCACCTGCTCGCTTTTATAGGTCGTTTCATGCTCTTCGTCAATCACAATCAGACCCAAATGCTCAAACGGGGTAAAAAGCGCCGACCTTGGGCCGATCATCACATCGATCTCACCATTCTTCGCCCGCATCATCTGGTCATAGCGTTCCCCGGCAGACAGTCTGGAATTCATAATGGACACCCGGTTTCCAAATACCCGCACAAACCGCATGACCGTCTGATAGGTCAATGCTATCTCCGGGATCAGGACAATCGCCTGCCTGCCGCTTTGTACAACGCTTTGGATCATCTCCATGTAAACTTCCGTCTTCCCGCTTCCTGTCACGCCGTACAGAAGATAAGTCCCCGGATTTCCCCGCTGGAAATCCTCCTTGAAAATCCGGATTGCTTCTTTCTGCTCTGTTGTATATTCGATCTGCTTCGTCTGCTCTTCGGATGCCTTGACCGGATTTCTCCATACCGTTTCTGTATCCACGGTAAGAATCTGCATTTCCTCCAGTGCCCGGACAACCGAAGCGGTCAGACCAAGCTTTCTCAAAATCCAGCCGTAATCCAGCTCCTCATTTTCCAGAAGCGCCTCCAAAAGCCTTGCCCTTGCCTTCTGATTCTTCCTTTGGAACAGAGCAAGCCACTCTCTTCCTTCTTCCTCTGTGACAGTCCGGCGGATGATCCGCTTTTCTTTTGGACGCTCCTGTTTCTTTACCGGCCAGACCGTCTTAAGCGCCTGGATCATCGTACCGCCGTAATGCTCTTTCATCCAGGCTGCCAGCGCTACCAGATTCTCCTCGATCCGGACACTTTTCGGAGCTTTTCCCCTGATCTCTTTGATCTTTTCCGGGTCAAAGCTGCTCTTTTCCGAAAATCCGATGATAAAACCTGTTCGGACTTTGTCCCCGTTTCCAAACGGAACCAGAACGCTGCTTCCGACGGCAAGTGTCCCTTCCAGTTCTTCCGGCACCTCATACTCAAAGGTCCGGTCCAGTTTTTCATGTGTGATATCTATAATAATTTCTGCGTACATGCTTCCTCTACCAATTCCTGTTCATCCATCCGATAGAAAACACCCTGAATCTCCTGGGTATTCTCGTGGCCTTTTCCCGCGATCACAACCAGATCGCCCGGTCCTGCCATCTCCACCGCCTGTTTCACTGCTTCTTTCCGGTCCGTGATCCGAAGATACTTCCCGTCTGTCTTTCGTACTCCGGTCTCGATGTCATCCATAATCGCCTCCGGGGCCTCCCATCTTGGATTGTCAGATGTAATCACCGTCAGATCCGACAGTCTTCCCGAGACTTCGCCCATCTGAAATCTACGTTCCTTCGCCCTCTGGCCTCCGCAGCCAAACACCGTAATCAGCCGGGCCGGTCGGTATGCCCGAAGTGTCGTAAGCACACTTTCAAGGCTCATGGCATTGTGCGCGTAATCGATGACCGCCTCTCCTCCTCCCGGGATGGAGAAAAACTGCATCCGTCCCTTTACCTGAAAATCAAGAAGAGATCCGGCTGCCGTCTCCGGCGTCACGCCGTACCGCATACAGACACGGACAGCGGCCAGCGCATTGTATACGGTAAAGATTCCGGGTGCCGGGATCTGAAAATGCACCTTCCCGATGTCAAACTCCACCCCCGGATGCCCCTGGACAAATCCTTCCGTCCGGATCTGCTCTGCCCGGAAGTCTCCATTTCGGATACCAAAGGTCTGAAACGGGCATTCCGTTCCCGCAAGCATCTGCTTCCATGCCGGATCATCCGCATTGACCACTGCCTCCCGGCTCTGCAAAAACAGTTTCCTCTTGCATGCCAGATATTCCTCTTTGTCCGCGTGCTCAAATCTCCCGATATGATCATCCCCCAGATTCAAAAACACGCCGGTATCAAAGCAGATCCCCTTCGTTCTCTGAAGCTTCAATGCCTGGGAGGATACTTCCATCACACAGGCACGACAGGCATTTTTCCTCATTCTTGCAAGGCTTCTCTGCAAGGTCACCGCATCCGGCGTCGTATGTTCGGACGGCAGATGCTCCTTCCCGTCAAACTGCCCGGTCGTTCCGATCATTCCGGTCCGGATTCCGGCCTCCGACAAGATCTTCCGGATCATGCTGACTGTCGTCGTCTTTCCCTTGGTTCCTGTCACGCCGATCATCGTCATGGATCTCGACGGTTCTCCTTCGTACCTTGCCGCCAGAAGGGCCGCTGCCTCCCGCTCATCCTCTACAAGGACTCCTTCACATTCCGGGAATTGCCCAAGTATCTTACCGATCAGTTCCTGCTCTTCTTTTGCTGCCACCAGAACCTTTGCTCCATGCCGGACCGCTTCTTTTGCATAGCGGCTCCCGTTGCATACGCTTCCCCGGATGCATACAAACACCGAACCCTCCCGGCAGTCTCTGGAATCGATGCTGACTCCGGAAATCTCTCTGTCCGGAAACCGGATCTTCTCTCCTGCCGGCTCATACCGGACTGCCTGTAAAAGCTCAACTGCTCTCATAAGCCCGCATACTTTCTGACAGTTCTTACTATCAATATAAGTAATCATAGCATAATTGTTACTTTTCGCCAACCGTCATCTTAGAGCCCTCCTTGTCTTTTCCATACCCTCATGTTATACTGGTTAGGCACAAAAACTATATCATTGGAGGTTGCTATGTTCAGTATTTTTGGATGTCCGATGCACTTTGGGGTTGGCGCACCAGGACTGAAATATAGTCTGGATTATCTGAGAAATCGTTACGAAAATTTAAGAATTGTAAAGCTTCCGGAAATCATCATGGAGGAAGATCCGGACTGCGTATTAAAAAACCGGAATACCGTGGCTGCTACCTGTCAGAGCATTGCCCAGTATATGTATTCTGTATTTGAGACGGGAAAGACTCCTTTGTTTCTGGGCGGTGACCACAGTGTAGTGATGGGCTCTGCCTCGGCTGCCAGTGTCTATGTAAAGGATCACTTTCAAGAGGAAATCGGACTGATCTATATCGATGCCCATGCGGATATCAATACGGATGCCACGACGGTAACCGGAAATATTCACGGTGTGCCGGTAGCTTCTCTTCTGGGACTTGGCGATCCTAAACTCACCGGATTCTTACACCCGGGTGCCAAGATCCGCCCTGAGAACATTGTATATCTTGGACTTCGGGATATCGATCCGCCGGAGCTTACGATCATGAAAGATCTTGGGATCCGCTTCTATACCTATCCGGAGATCTGCAAAAAGGGACTGGCTTCGTGTCTCTCCGAGGCGGTACAGTATCTCTCCCGCCTGAACTACTTCCATCTGAGCTTTGACATTGACTCCATGGATCCGGCCCTGATGCCGGGAGTGTCTGTTCCTGTCAAAAGCGGGTTTACGGAAGAAGAAGTCTATGAAATGATGGGAACTCTGATGAAAGAACTGCCGATTATATCATATGAGATCGTCGAGTTCAACCAGGAGTTTGACCGCGATAACCGGACCGCCGACTTTGTCTCCGAGCTGGTTGACTTTATCACAAACGCCGAACGAAAAGAGACCTTCTGACAAATGATGCCGGGGAAGCACATCCCCGGCATTTTTCTTTAATGAGTCTGGTCGTAAATCTCCAGATATTTTTTCACATATTCCACATCGGACGGGCAGTCGATGTACTCACTTCCGTACTTCTGACGTGTCTCATTTCCCTTTCCTGTCACAAGGATCACGGTCTTGTCCTCTGACTCCTCGATCGCTGTACGGATGGCTTCCCCGCGGTCTTCGATCATCACATACGGACAGTTCTGGGCTTTCACATACTGGGCGATATCGCCGGAAATCTCTTCCACCGGCTCATATCCCGGATCTTCCGCCGCCAGATACACCTTTTCGGAATACTGTCCCGCGATAGTTCCCAGATCCTTTCTCCGGATGTAGGCTTTCTTTCCCGGGCATCCGAACACCGACTTGATGGCGTAGTCCGGATATTCCTCCTTCGTAGAGGAGAACAGCTTTTCAAAGCTGAGCTTGTTGTGGGCATAATCGACAATGGCAATGATCTTTTTGTCCCTGCTTGCGTAAAGCTCCATCCGTCCGCTGGACCTTGCTTTTTCCAGTCCTGAATGAATGCAGGAATCCGGAATGCCAAGAATCTTTGCCGCCGCAATGACCGCCACCGCGTTTTCCACATTAAACAGGCCCGGCATGGTCAGGACATAATCTTCCTCCCCGTCTTTGGAACGTACGGAAAACTTCGTCTCATGTCCGTCTTTCCGGATGTTGTACGCAAAGTAGTCTGCCCCCTCGTCCTTCTGGCTGAACGTGGTCAGGTCACCTGCCGCCCTGGCAGCTTCCAGAATCCGGTCTGAAAAGTCCGCGTCCAGGTTGACTACCGCATGATCGGTCTGGGCAAACATTTTCATCTTGGATGTAAAGTAATCCTCAAAATCCGGATGCTCAATCGGACTGATATGGTCTTCTGAAATATTCAAAAAGATTCCAACATCAAAGCGCATCCTGTCCACCCGGTTGTATTTGAGCGCCTGGCTGGATACTTCCATCTCCGCAAAAGTAATTCCGCTGTCCACCGCGTTCCGGAAATGGCGCTGAAGCTCTACCGCCTCCGGTGTTGTGATGTGGGACTCCACTCTGCTGACACCGTCATAGATATCGATGGAGGAAATCACGGCGCTCTCAGGCTTTCCAGTCTCTTTCATATAATCATCTACAACCGATTTCATGTAATATGCGGAAGTGGATTTTCCTTTTGTTCCGCCGATTCCGGTCACGGTAAGCTCTTTCCATGCGGAACCGTAGAAGACATCTGCCAGTACCGCCATCGCCTTACGGATATCTTTTACAAGGATATGCGGAATGTCCTTTCCGGTATCGTACTCTTTCTCACTGATATAAAGGATTGCTCCCTTTTCCACGGCGGAAGTCAGATACTCTTCCTTAAATGCCGCACCTTTGCAGATGAACATCGTATTTTCCGTCACTTCCCGTGAGTCATAGGTCAGCACTTCCGGATGAGTGTCTTCCTGTCCGAAGAACTCTGCTTTTACAAGAAGACCGCACTCCTCCATCAGATCCGCATATGTTTTCAAGGTATCGCTTTTCCTCTGTGACATACATTTTCTCCTTTTCTTTATTGATAGCAGGCCCCGGACCTCATGATGGACTCCCGGATCAGCACATCCATGGCATCCAGGCAGATCTCCGGCAGCACGTGATCTTTTTTAAAGACCGAAATCTCGGTACATGCCAGAATCACCACATCGCAGTCCTTTTTGATGAACTCTTCCATCACCCGCTCAAACTTCTGATAATCTCCTTTTTTTCCGGCTTTGACATCATCGTAGATCAGAGACATGACGTCTTTTTGTCTTTTTTCCGACGGCACAATCTCCTCGATTCCCAAAGCTTCGCACTCTTTCCGGTAAATACCGGCAGATACCGTTCCGTCCGTCCCCATGATTCCGATCCGCTTTACATTTTCATAATGGCTTTTTGCGTAACGGATCGTCTCCCTCGGCATGTGGATGATCGGAATGTCTGTCATTTCCTGAATCTGGTCATAAAAATAATGCGAGGTGTTGCATGGAATTGCAAGATTGGCCGCACCGACCGCTTCCATGATCCGGATATCTTCTGCCATCGCCTGCAGAAGCTTCCGGCTTTCTCCCGTCTGGATCGCTTTCGTCCGGTCCGGCATGGAAGCATGGCTTAAGATGGTCATGTCCAGATGGTCCTGGTCACAGTCCGCTTTCGTATGCCGGATCACTTCCTCGTAAAAATATGCGGTTGCCTCCGGTCCCATGCCGCCGATTACCCCTAATTTTTTCTTCATGGCTCCTCCTGTCATTTCCAGCCTTCTAGCTGTAGTACTTCCTGAATTTGATAAAGTGGCTGAAATGTGTCCGCAGCATCCGGTAAAGTCTCGGCCATCCAAGATCTCCCTTCTTGAAGACCGGGTTGACCATCTTTCCTGCTTTGATCAGTTTCTTCATCTTCGCTTTTGACTCCGGATCTTTGACATATTTGAATGCGACCGCCTTCGGAACAACCATCCAGAGGTGCTCTTCCTTTGCAGTCTCAAACTTCAGTTCTTTTCCGTACACATATTCTTCTACAATATATTTTGCAACATTGAACCCGGAACCGGTCACATAGTAGTTACTCCGTCCCTGTCTTGTGTTGATCTCGAAAAACTTGTACTTTCCGTCCCGTCTGTCGTACTTGATATCGAAATTGGAAAATCCTACATAGTGCAGATCCTCCAGAAGATTTCTTACCCGCTTCATCAGCTCCTGATTCGGCTCGGTGATGATCACCGCATGATTTCCAAGTCCGTGCGGTGTGTGCTCCTCTAACAGTACATGTCCCAGACACATCATTTTCACCTTTCCGTTTTTGTCGGAATAGGAAGTCAGCACACGCATGTACTCGTCATTTCCCGGAATCATATCCTGGATAATCAGGTCATCATCATATCCCGCATCGTAGATCTCTTTGATGACGCTGTTTAACTCCTGTCTGGACCGGATCGTGTAAACCTTCTTCTGGGTGTCAAACGGATGCTCCCAGTATTTGATACTGTCGGACGGCTTTAAGATCACCGGGTACGGGAAGTCGATGGTAAAATCCATAGACATGCCGTTCTTATAAACAAAGGTTCCAGGATAGTCTACCCCGTGCTTCTCACAAAGCTTATAGAAGGTCTCCTTCTGCTGAAGGCTGTTCATCAGGTCAAAATCAATATACGGGGCAATAATGTTATCGTCAAGCTCCGCTTTATGCTTACTGATCAGCGCTACATAGCTGTCTCCGCAGCCGATCAGTACAATCTTTTTATCTTTATGTTTCCGTGCAAAGGCATGTACGGTTTTCAGAAAATAGTCATCCGTATCAATCTTTGGATTGGCCCGGTACTCGATCATCCTGCTCTGGTAGCTCGGTCCGGTCGGATATTTTCCAAAAATATACGTCTTTACCTGATACTGCTCATAGAAGGCGCGCGCCACACTGTACGTGTTGATGTCACCGCCAAGCAGAACCGGTATGAATTCTCTTGACACAAATTCCATAGTTTTTTCCTCTTTTCTCCTGTTTCACGTCGTTTTATTATAACCCTCCAGGAAACCGCTGTCAAACGCTATCCCTGCTCTTTCGGGTCCTTTTCCTCTTTTTTCAGAAAAGCGGCACGCATCACCGCATCGTCACCGAATTTCTTCCGGATCTGATCCAGGGCCTGATCCAGCTTCTGATGCTTTTCGTCCTTCCTCTTTGGCTGTTTCTGTGTTTCCTGTATCGTCTCCAGATAATCGAAAAGATTCATCTGCTGCGGAGCGCTCTCTTCTTCCAGTTTTGCAGTCCGGATTCCAAGCAGACGGATGGGCATCCCGTTCCACAGCTCATGAAAAAGAACGCACGCTTTCTGATAGAGAATGGAATCCGACTGTGTGGGTGGTGAAATCTGCATCTGATGGGAGACATTCTGAAAGGTGGCATACCGGATTTCCACAGTGATGCTTCCGGCCTTCTTTCCTGCCTTCCGCAGTCTCCCTCCGACACTTTCGGAAAGCATCAGAAGTACTTTCCTCGCCTCTTCTTCTGTCTCGACATCCTCGGAAAGGGTGGTGGAATTTCCGATCCCCTTTGCCTCTTCCCCTTCGGACCGGACAACGTCATCCCCCTGTCCGTTCGCAAATTCCCACAGAAGCCTGCCGTGGCTTTTCAGATGGATCTCCAGATAATCCGGATCCGCATGAGCCAGCTCCCCGATAGTACGGATTTCCAGCTTTTTCAGCACTTCCACGCTTGCCTTTCCCGCCATGTAAAGCTCCGAAACGGAAAGCGGCCACATTTTCTCCTCGATCTCCTCCGGGAACAGAGTGTGCACCCGGTCCGGTTTTTCAAAATCCGAGGCCATTTTTGCCAGCAGCTTGTTGGTGGAAATCCCAATATTCACGGTAAATCCAAATTCCTCCCGGATCCGGTTCTTGATCTCAAAAGCCGCGTCAATCGGTGTGGCAAACCGGTGGGCGATGCCGGTAAAATCGAGGAAACATTCGTCGATGCTGAGCTGCTCGATGTCCGGCGTGTAGCTTCGCAGAAGATCCATCAGCTTCCTGCTGTACCTTGCGTACATCTTGTGATCCGGCGGCTCCATCCGAAGGGTCGGACATTTTTTGATGGCTGATACGACCGGCTCCCCGGTGCGGATGCCGTAGGCCTTTGCCGGGATGGACTTGGCGAGGACAACCCCGTGCCTTGACTTTCTGTCGCCTCCGATGATGCACGGAATATCGCGGATATCCTCCTCATCCCCTCTTTTTAAGTATTCGATTGCCGTCCAGCTTAAATACGCGGAATTCACATCAATATGAAAAATAATCCGTCTCATCCTCTTCGCCGCCTTTCTCTTCTGCTTCTATGGTAACAGCAAAAGAAGCAGGATTCCAGCAAAATCCTGCTTCTTTTCTATTCTTTTCCCAGGCGGTTATCCCTTCATTCCGCTGATGGTGATTCCCTCTTCGAATTTCGACTGTAAAATCAGATAAAAGATAAACGGCGGAAGGAAGGTCACTGCTGCACCTGCCATAGTCAGCCCTACATCCGAATCATAGGCTGTTTTCATCGTGCTGATGGCAAGAGGCAGCGTCCGCATGGAATCCTCCGTTGTTGCAACCAGCGGCCAGATAAAGTTATTCCATGCACCTACAAAAGTGAAAATGGCAAGTGTCATCATGGAAGACTTCACAAGCGGAAGGATCACTCTCCATAAAATCTTCATATCACCGGCGCCGTCCAGTTTTGCAGACTCAATCAGCTCTTTTGGAACCCCGATGATTGCCTGCCGCATGATAAAAACCCCAAACGCCGTCGGGAGCGGCAGGATCAGTGCCCGGAATGTATTAATCCAGTCAAATCCACGGACAATCAGGTACAGTGGTACAATAATCACTTCCGAAGGTACAACCATCGTCATCATCAGAAAAAAGAAAATCTTGTCATTTCCTCTAAACTTCAGCTTTGCAAATGAATATCCAGCCAGACAGCTGCAGAGCAGTGTCAGGGCAACTCCCCCAAATGACACAATCACACTGTTAGTCAGATACTGCAAAAAATTGTTTTTGGTAAAAATCTTAATATACTGTTCCAGTGTTGCTTCGGACAAACTGAAACTGAAATCATAGGCATTCACCGTGCTTTTCAATGACATCAGAATCATGTAGATAAATGGAAGCACACAGAACACCGCTGTCGCAAGCAGAAGAAGATCACCAAGAAATCCCGGTATTTTTTTCTTTCCTTTCATGCTCTTCCTCCCCTCTATATTTCCGAAGCTTCCCGCTTCATGAATCCTTTTTGCAGCACCATGACTGCCAGAACAAGCAGGAACAGCACATTGGATACCGCCATGGCATATCCGGCCTTTCCGGTTTTAAATGTCAGATTGTACGCATAAAATACCATCGTCATAGTGGAATTTGCCGGACCGCCTCCGGTCATTGTATAAATCAGTTCAAAGCTCTGCAGTGAGCTGACCACGCTTAAAAATACATCCATGATAATCGCCGGTTTCATCAGTGGAAGAGTAATGTACCGGAACCGCTGAAGTGTTCCGCCTCCATCCACCTTTGCAGCCTCATAGTAACTGTCCGGTATGGACAGAAGTGTCGCGAGATTCAGTACCATATAGTATCCAAAGCTTTTCCACACCATGATCATTGACACCGTAACGATTGCAGTGGTACTGCTTCCAAGAAGCATTGCGGTATCGATACCGAAAAGATCCAGCAGATCCGAAAGTACCGGAATTCTTGCATTCAACATTGTTTTCCATACAGTACCGACGACCGCATTGGATGAAATCACCGGAATAAAGATTGCCGCCTTGGCAATTTTACCGATCAGAGTATGCTTTCTGGATGCTACCAGCACGGAAAACAGTACAGATAATACTACCTGCAGAGGAACTACCAGTACCATGACTTTCAGTGTATTTATAACAGCCAGATGCATCTTCGGATCTGTCAGCATCCTTTTATAATTATCAAACTGAATGAACTCCGGATCCAGAAGCAGGTTGTATTTTGTAAAACTGAAGATCAGAGAGATCACGACAGATCCGACCACGAAGGTCAGAAGAATCAGGCTGATCGGCATCACGTACCCGTAGGGCGCGATGGTGGATAAAAACTTTCTCCTTTTTTTCATCTCTGCTCCTTTTCTGTAACCGCCAAAGCCGGTTTATTCTTTATCAGCCCAATATTCATCCAGAGCCTGATTCGCGTACTGGGCAGCATCGTCCATTGCTTCCTGAGGGCTCTTGCTTCCTTCCATCATTCCCTGAAGCTCGCTTGCAAGGTTCTGAAGAATATCGCTTCCGCAAGGTCCTACCTGAAGCGGACGGTATTTATCTCTGTCTTCAGTTACAATTCGTTCCATCTTCGGATCTCCCTGGTACTGCTCACTCTTTGTCAGCGGAGCGCCGGAAGCAATCTTGTGGTACTCTGTCATGAACTCGGATCCTGTGATGTACTTGATCAGCTTCATGCAAAGTTCCGGATTTTCCGCCTGTGAAGATAAAGTCAGACAGTCTGTTGCTCCGAATGTACCATAATCTTTATTCTTTAAGGATGTAACATAGTTCCAGTTCAGATCCGGATAGGACTCTGCAAACAGTGTCTCCTGAATTGCGGAAGAACGTGTTACTCCGAACGCCGCTTTCCCCTGTCCGAAGATTGTAGAAAATGCATCCTCAGCCGCAAGAGACATCATGTTCTCCGGCATATAGTCTTTCAGGCTGTAAAAGAATTCCGCTGCCTCTACACCTGCTTCATCGTTGAATTTCACAGTCTTATAGTCATCGTTGTAGATATCTGTTCCTGCCTGCCACAATAAGCTGTAAAAATATGCGTTCAGAAGGTAAAGCATGTTCATGCTTCCATTATTGAATCCGACTGCATATCCGTACTGATCAACCTTGCCGTCACCGTCTGTATCCTGTGTTGCTTTTTCACAGATGCGCGCGAAGTCTTCCCATGTCTCCGGCGGCTGTTCGCCAAGGGAATTCAGAATGTCTTCGTTATAGTAAAGAACAAACGGTACTCCTGTTACAATCGGAAATCCGTACTGTCCGTCCATCATATACCCATGATCCAGATAGAGATATTCTTCTCTGTCTTCATCCGTAATGTATTCACTCATGTCCGCCACGGCTCCGGAATCAATGTAAGTAGGGAACATCTCCGCATACATATATCCGATGTCCGGCAGTTCACCTGATGCCGCGCCTGTGGACCATTTTTCTTCATAGTTTTCCCAAGGCTGAATCTGGATATCGATTTCACAGTTATTTTCCTCTTTGAAGTCTTCTAAAAGCGGCTCCCAATTTTCCAGCATGTTGTCATCAAGCGGAGGGCACCACATGGTGATCGTCTCTTTTCCTCCGTCGCTGCTTCCGCCCTTATCATCGGATCCCCCTCCGCATCCTGCGAGAAGTCCTGTGACCATGGCTGTACAAAGCAGTACACTCACTAATTTCTTTTTCATGTTCTCTCCTCCTGTATCTTATAAAAAGTTACAATATATATCATCGTTTATTATATCACGCAGTTTGTTATTTCCACAAATCAATAATGTCTATATGGACATAGGCATTTTCTATAAGCCGGAAATCTTACGGATTTCATCCATCCAGCTATCCAGCATGGCAAAATCGGTCTGGTACGGCACATCGCATCCGCTGGCACTGATATATCCTTTCGAACTTCCCGCTGCTTTTTGTACCTCTTCCCGGATTTCTTTACGAAGTTCCTCTTCCGAGCCATGCAGGAGACATTCCACCGGAGGGATATTTCCTACAATCGTCATCCGGCCGCCCAGTTCCTGTTTTGCTTCTTCCAGATCCATAATGTTGTCAAGACTGATGGCACGGATCGGCATCTCCCGGAAATAATCCCATACTTTTCTCGTATTTCCGCAGATGTGAAGGGACGGCTTTTGCCCGATTTTCCCGTCGGCATACTCCATGATCTCTACAAGATAAGGATAAACCATCTCCCGGAAATATTTCGGAGAGATCAGTGCCGGGGATGCCACCGGATCTGCCATCCGAAGACCGTCTGCATAAGGCGCGATCATGTCCACGCAGTTCTTCATGGAATCGGTCACAAGGCGCAGCAGACGCTTCACCTGTTCCGGCTCCTTTCTCAAATCACGAAGAAAATATTCCACGCCTCGTAAATTGGCAGCAATCGTAAACGGGCCGCCGATACTCGGGGCCACATCCACGACTCCGTCCGCCGCCTTTTTCATCCGTTCCAGCGCCTCCCGGAAAAACAGCAGGCGCTTCGACTGTTCCGGACGTACCGGCTCCATCCCGTCCAGCATCCGGTAGTCTGTCAGATATCTTCCTTCAAAGTAAGGCATTCCCTCCTCCGGGTAGACAACGTTCCCTCCAAGGGCCTCCAGAATCCCGCACGTATTCGGGCCGAGGCTGAGTTCGTCGTGTCCCAGCCGGTTAAAGGCCGCAATCTCCGCCTCCACCATTTTCCCTGCATCGTGCCAGTACTCCCGGCTCGATGTCCCTGTCAGGCGGCCGGAAATCTCTCCGATAAAAGGAATCACCGGAATCCGGTCTGTCCTTTCCCCTTTCTCCATGGCAAGCCTTCTTTCATGGGGTGTCATCTGATCCCGTCTGTTCGGTTCTGCTTTCATCTGCTTTTCACCTCCGTCAGTTTCCCGGAAAGATCATGCTTTCCGTAAAAATCCGTTCGTAATTTTCTGTCTCGGCAAGTTCCATATATTCGATTTTCTCCGCCAGTGCTTCCATCTCCTGCTTCATCGTCTCTGACATCAATGTCATGTAGGCTCCGGTCTTGGAAGAATTGCCCACATAGACAAGGCGGTCCTCCACCTCTTCTGGCAGGATTCCCACACCGGTGAGGAACTCTGCCGGAAGATGGGCTCCGAACTGCCCGGCAATCAGTACTTTTTGCAGATCCTTCATCTCGATCCCCGCCTTTTTCAAAAGGGCGGTAAACCCGGAGAGAATCGCTCCTTTTGCAAGCTGTACCTGGCGGACATCCCCCTGTGTGATGAACAGATCCCGTTCGTCATCAAGAATCAGCTCCCGTTTGGTACCGTTCAGACGGATCAGATCATAGCGGTAATCTTCCGGATCCAGAGCATCCTTTTTGACAAAAACTCCGGTCTTTTTGACAAGTCCGGTACGGAGAAGCTCTTTGACCGCTGCCAGGATTCCGCTTCCGCAAAGTCCTTCCGGCTCTCCGTCTCCGATTGTAGTAAGCCGGATTCCGTCTTCGGTGATCCGGACATCCTCCACCGCTCCGTCCGCCGCCCTCATTCCGCAGCTGATATTCATTCCTTCCAGCGCAGGCCCCGCCGCGCAGGAACAGCTGAGCAGATGTCCTCCGCCTGCAAGGACAATCTCTCCGTTCGTGCCGATATCGATAAAAAGCACCTTCTCCGTTTCCTCATGCAGGCCGCAGACCCGCACGCCTGCCACGATATCCGCACCGATATAGGCAGAAACCGACGGCAGGCAGTAGAGCATGGTCTCTTCCCCTGCCCACAGGCCGATCCCGGCCGCCTTTAATTTCTGTGCTTTTGTAAATTCCGGCCGGTACGGCGCGCGTCCGATGGATCTTGCATCTACTCCGAGCAGCATATGCATCATCGTACAGTTTGCCGCCACATCTATCTCCCGGATCTCCTCTTTTTCGATACCGGCTTTTTCGCAGAGCTGCCGGATCTCTTCATTCAAAGACTCCACGACTGCCCGCTGAAGGTCCGCAATCCCGGTATCCGGGTGGTCGTACTCATAGGTGATCCGTGTCAGCACGTCCTGGCCAAACTGCTTCTGGGCATTCAGCATGGACGCCTGGCCCAGTACTTCTCCATCGGAGAGTCTCACCAGATCCAACGCCGCCGTTGTCGTACCGATATCCATCGCAATTCCGTATCCGTCCCGGAATTCCTTTTCAAATTCCGGAACATAGCCGGAAGTGAGCACCTTTCCTTCCTTTTCTGTTCCAAGAAGCTCCACCTCCATATCTTCCGTCACCTCTACCAGGCAGGAAAGCCGGATGCCAGGCTCGTCTCCGGAAAGGATTCTGACTTTACACTTTCCACATGTCCCATTTCCGTTGCATGGATTGTCCACAAAAAAGCCCTCCTTTAAGAGGGTCTGTAACAGATTGGCTCCGTTCTCACAAAGAATGGCTTTTTCGCTTCCTTTTACTCTGATTTCAGGCATGATTCTCCTCCTCTCTCACCGCCTGGAGGATGGCGCGGATGTTGACAAGGGGTGAGCGCATTCCCAGTCCGCATGCCGGGGCAATGATGTCAGATCCGTTTTTGACACAGTTTTTCGCCAGTGTCTCCACCTTGTCCGGATCCCCGAATTCCAGTGTGTAGGTGCTGACATTTCCCATCAGTGTCCGGCCTTTCAGCTCTTCTCTTGCTTCTTTCATCGGTACGACGGAATCAAAGCTCAGTGCATCGCTGTGGATTTCGTCCACCTCTTTGTACACCGGATTCATGTGGCCGCAGATATGCACAATCGTCTGCGCACCTGCCTCCTTCATGGCATCCACAATCTGGTTTACGTACCGGACTGTAAATTCCCGAAAATATTTTGGCCCCAGAATTTCCCCGGTTGCGCTTGGGTCGGAAATGGCAATCACGTCCGCCCCCGCTTCAATCTGTGCCTGCCCGAACCGGATCAGCTGGTCTGTCACAAACTGCATGAACGCATGCGCGTCCGCGTTCTTTTTCCGAAGTTCTTTATAAAAGACGACCGGTTCCATCACCGAGCTTGCCGTACTGACCGGACCGGTGAGATTTCCTACGATCGGCACAGCGTCTCCCTCTTCTTTCAGAATCCCCAGAGCATCCAGAACTACCTTTGCCCTTCCTTTCGTCACATCGAGTTTTGGGAGCTTTTCCCAGTCACTCACTGTCCCGATCACGTATTCTGTCACATGCGGCTCGTAGGCACTGGATCCCATATCCACCCCGGCCCCCAGCTCCTCCGCCTCAATCGTCATACAGAACGGCACGCCGTAATTTTCAAAGCATCCCTGTTCGTAGACCGCCTTTGCAAGACCCGCCATCATCCTGGCATCTGTATGCGCCTGCGGCAGATAGATCTGAACCGTTTTCATCAGCTCTTCGGTAATCATATTCATCATACCGCCCGGGCAGATACACGGCGTACGGTCCGCCTTCTTTCCGGAAAGTACCGTTTTCAGTCGTTCTTTTGGTGTCAGCATTTCTTTTCCCTCTTCTTTCTGTTATGCGATGTTGAGCAGACTTTTCGCAAGGCGCACTGCCTCCACTGCATTCTGCGAATAGCCGTCGGCACCGATTTTATCCGCGAAGTTCTTGGATACCGGTCCCCCTCCGATCATTACTTTGACCTCATCCCGGATACCGGCCTCTTTGAGCAGATCAATAACTGTCTTCATTCCGCTCATGGTCGTTGTCATCAGCGTGGACAGACAGACCAGATCCGCGCGGGTCTCCTTTGCCGTATCCACAAACTTCTGGAGCGGCACGTCTCTTCCAAGATCCACCATCTCAAAACCGGCCGTCTCCATCATAATCTTAACCAGATTTTTTCCAATATCGTGGGTATCTCCTTCTACAACACCGATCACCGCTTTCTTTTTGCTCTCCGGGTCTTCCTCCGGGAGATGCGGTTTTAATACGTTTAATCCTGCGTACATGGCGTCCGAGCAGAGCAGGACATCGGTCACGAAATACTCTTCCTCTTCAAACAGAACGCTTGTCCGGTTCATTCCGTCAATCAGCCCGTCCATGATTCCTTCCAGTGCCGGGTATCCCGCATCGATAAATTCCTGCGCGGCCTCAGCCACATCATCTTCTTCCATGTCCACCACGCCGTCGGACATCCGTTTTAATAATTCTTCCTTTGAACTCATGTTGTTCCTCCTTTTCGCCTCCCGGCGTCTTCGCTATTACTCCTCTATTTCATTCCGGCAAAGCCTGATCACCTGTAATGTTTTGTTTTTCAGCACGCTCCCGCCGCCATTGATACACATCTGAGCCGGAAACCGGGCTTTCCCTGCTGCATAGATGCAGGCTTTCTGATACGTCATCTCTTCCGGCAGGGCAATCTCCTCTCTCACCGCAGATCCGGTGTCTTCCAGCGCACAGGCTGTCTTCGGACAAAGAATCATCACCATCTCCTGTCCAAGGATGTGCTCTGCTTTTCGCAGAAATGGTGCCGTAAACACGTCTGTCGTCCATTCTAACATACGGGGGCCAAGAATAGAAAGCCCTCCTGCGGAATCTGCGTAACTGACCATCCGTACACCGTTTTTCTTCACTTCCAGAAGCAGGCCGAGCAGATCCTCCTCCAGCTTCTGAAACAGCGCTTCCACCTGTTCCGGTGTTTTTCTGGCGGCCTTAAAGACCTGTTTCAGTTCAATCAGCGTATTCCAGATCGTGTAAGGTCCGGACATCTGAAATACCACTTCCTCTCCCTGCTCTCTGAGCATTCGGCACGCCGCCAGTGTTTCTGCCATTCTGCCGCTTTCCGGATCCATCCGGGAGAGAAAAGAAAGTTCCTCCAAAGAACTGCAGACCGGGGCAGCCGCCCTCGGTCCTGCTTTCTCATTTCCATAACGGATGCTCCCGCCCATATTCTCTGCCTCCAGCGTATGGTCAAAAGGCAACGTACAGAATGGTTTCTTCCGTTTCTCTCTTTCCAGCACTGCAGCTTTGATCATCTGTTCTCTCTTTTTATATATTTCCGGAACCGGAAGATCGTATTCCCGGATCAGACCGGCAATCCCCTGATCCGATGCTTCCGGTCTGCACATGTAATCCTGTATCATCGTTTCCCGTACTCGCTTTCTAAGTATCTATTTTAAAGTATCATAAATATGTCTTCTGCTCTAATAGATATTTTCTATAAAAAAGCAAAAAAACAGGGCAGTGCTCTATGAGTACTACCCGGTTTCTTTTATTATTCTGTTTCCTGATATTCCATCGGCACCCGTCCGCCGGTGCTGGCAATCAGTTCTCCGTCCTTTTCATCGATAATGATCGTATCGCCGGATCCGACATTTCCTTCCAGGATCAGCTTGGCTGCAAGGGTTTCCACATATTTCTGCAGATACCGTTTCAGCGGTCTTGCGCCGTACATCGGATCGTAGCCGCCCTCGACAATGTGCTTCTTGGCATCCTTTGTCAGTTCAATGTGCAGATCCCGGTCTGCCAGACGTTTATTGACATCTTTGACAAGCAGATCAACAATTCCGGTAATGTTTTCTTTCGTCAGCGGACGGAACATGATGATCTCATCCAGACGGTTCAGAAATTCCGGACGGAAATGCGCTTTCAGTTCGTTCATAACAAGCTCTTCATTTTCCGGGCGGATATTTCCGTTCTCATCGATTCCTTCCAGCAGGTGGGCAGAACCGATATTGGATGTCATGATCAGGATGGTATTCTTAAAGTCTACCGTCCGTCCCTGAGAGTCCGTGATCCGCCCGTCATCCAGTACCTGCAGGAGGACGTTGAATACATCCGGATGTGCCTTTTCCACCTCATCAAAGAGGACAACCGAATACGGTTTTCTCCGGACTGCCTCTGTGAGCTGTCCGCCTTCGTCATATCCGACATATCCCGGAGGTGCTCCGATCAGTCTGGACACGGAATATTTCTCCATATACTCACTCATATCAATACGAACCATGTTCTTTTCATCGTCAAACAGGCTTTCCGCCAGTGCCTTGGCAAGCTCCGTCTTTCCGACTCCGGTAGGTCCAAGGAACAGGAAGGATCCGATCGGCTTTGTCGGGTCTTTGATACCCGCTTTGGAACGGATGATAGCTTCTGTCACTTTGGTAACACCTTCGTCCTGTCCGATCACCCGTTTATGAAGCTGCTCATCCAGGTGAAGAGTCTTGCTCCGCTCACTTTCATTTAACTTGGCTACCGGAATTCCGGTCCATCTGGAAACAATCTTCGCAATTTCTTCTTCTGTCACACTTTCGTGTACCAGGGACATGTCTTCATCTTTGACCTTTGCTTCTTCTTCCTCCAGCTGTTTTTTCAGCTGCGGGAGACGGCCGTACTGAAGCTCTGCCGCCTTCTCCAGATCGTAGCTGCTCTGTGCTTTCTGAATCTCCTGGTTGACACTTTCAATCTCTTCACGGAGACGGTGTACCCGCTCCAGAGATGATTTTTCATTATCCCACTGGGCTTTCTGTTTGGCAAATTCTTCTCTGTTTTCCGCCAGCTCTTGCTGCAGTTTTACAAGACGCTCCTGACTTAACCGGTCGTCTTCTTTCTTAAGAGCTGCTTCCTCGATCTCCAGCTGCATCGTCCTTCTTCTAAGCTCGTCAAGCTCGGTCGGCATGGAATCCAGTTCTGTCTTGATCAATGCACATGCCTCATCCACCAGGTCGATCGCCTTGTCCGGCAGGAAACGGTCGGAGATATAACGATTTGACAAGGTTGCCGCCGCTACCAAGGCACTGTCTGTAATCTTTACACCATGGAAGACTTCATACCGCTCTTTCAGTCCACGAAGAATGGAAATGGCATCCTCCACTGTCGGCTCATCTACCATTACCGGCTGGAACCGCCGCTCCAGAGCAGCGTCTTTTTCAATGTACTCCCGATATTCATCCAGCGTGGTGGCTCCGATACAGTGAAGCTCGCCTCTTGCCAGCATCGGCTTTAACATATTGCCGGCATCCATGGAGCCTTCCGTCTTTCCTGCTCCCACGATCGTGTGCAGCTCATCGATGAAGAGAATGATCTCTCCGTCGCTGTTTTTGACTTCCTCGAGAACCGCTTTTAAACGTTCCTCAAATTCACCTCTGTATTTTGCTCCTGCTACCAACGCACCCATATCCAGTGCAAACAGCTGCTTATTTTTCAGTCCTTCCGGAACATCGCCCCGGACGATCCGCTGTGCCAGCCCTTCGACAACTGCGGTCTTTCCGACACCCGGCTCACCGATGAGTACCGGGTTATTCTTCGTTTTACGGGAAAGAATCCGGACTACATTCCGGATCTCGGCGTCACGTCCGATGACCGGATCCAGTTTCTGCTCTCTGGCTCGTTCCACCAGATCATACCCGTATTTGTTCAGCGTATCATAGGTTGCTTCCGGATTGTCACTTGTTACTCTCTGGTTTCCTCTGACTTCGGAAAGCACCCGCAGAAAATTCTCCCGATTGATGCTGAACTCTTTAAAAATCTCTTTTACCTCACGGTTTGCGTACTTCAGAAGTGCCAGGAAAATATGCTCTACTGAAACATATTCGTCCCCCATCTGCTTTGCCTCATCCTCCGCATGGATTAGCACCTTATTCAGATTCTGACCGATATAGAGCTGTCCGCCCTGTACCTTCGGACGCTTCCTGAGCGCCTGCTCTACACGCTCAATCAGCAGTTCTTTCTGAATCCCGAGCTTTTCCATCAGCTTCAGAATCAGGCTCCCATCCTGTGTCAGCAGGGAATAAAGCAGATGCTCCTGCTCGATCTCCTGATTTCCGTAATCATCTGCGATCTTCTCGCATCCCTGTACCGCAAGCATAGAATTTTGTGTGAATTTGTTAATATTCATACCTTTCTTCCTCCTTACGAATGATTCTCTTAATCTATTTCCAGTTTCTGTTTGTCTGTTCTATCGACGATATAACAATAGCATTTTTTATTAGCACTGTCAACACTTGAGTGCTAATTTTCTGAATTTTCTCGTTTCAATTTTCTATATTTCCTGCTCTTTCACTATCTAGTTCTTACCTGACTTAGAAGATCATCGCCAGTTATCCGCCTGTGCGATAAAACTACGGTTCTGTCAAGGGAACTCTCTTTTAGAACCGTAGTAAAATGTGGGTGACTACGGTGCTTACAACAAAAATTGACCGGCTAACCGTACTAAATCGCTCATGACTACGGTGCTTACAACGAAAATTGCCCCGGGAACCGTACTAACCCCCTTAAAATGAGCCCTATAAAGAGGACACGGGTAAAATCCTTTTTGTACGTATTTTGAGATTTAATCCTATATTGTGGACACAGATTTGACTGCTGTTATTATGTTGATAGCTTTGAAAAC
>NZ_NFHY01000013.1:0-109996 GCF_002161525.1 Drancourtella sp. An57 | reverse complement strand
CTTGAAGACGACGAGGTAGATAGGGCAGAGGTGGAAGTGCAGTAATGCATGGAGCTGACTGTTACTAATAGGTCGAGGGCATAACCAAGGAATGGTGGATAGGAAAAAGCAGGATGACAAAGAAGTGGACTTATATGTGGTTTTGAAGGTACATGGAAGTATCAAATGGCCCGGTGGCTCAGTTGGTTAGAGCGCCGCCCTGTCACGGCGGAGGTCGTGGGTTCGAGTCCCATCCGGGTCGTTTTGGGATCTTAGCTCAGCTGGGAGAGCATCTGCCTTACAAGCAGAGGGTCATAGGTTCGAGCCCTATAGGTCCCATTGCCAATCTGGCATTTTGCCAACGTGGCATTTAAATTAAAAACGCCAACGTGGCTCAATTGGCAGAGCAGCTGATTTGTAATCAGCAGGTTATCGGTTCGAGTCCGATCGTTGGCTCTACCAGGTTAATTGGTATTCTGGATGGATTCCCGAGTGGCCAAAGGGGGCAGACTGTAAATCTGTTAGCAACGCTTTCGGTGGTTCGAATCCACCTCCATCCACTTGCATATTTCATAGGAAATGTGCTATAATATATAATAACTTCATAATAACGCGGGGTGGAGCAGTCTGGAAGCTCGTCGGGCTCATAACCCGAAGGTCGTAGGTTCAAATCCTGCCCCCGCAATTTTTTTTGTCCTTTTTTATTGAGGATAGGCCCAGATAGCTCAGTTGGTAGAGCAGAGGACTGAAAATCCTCGTGTCGCTGGTTCGATTCCGGCTTTGGGCATTGAAATTATATTTATGGAGCATTAGCTCAGTCGGTAGAGCACTTGACTTTTAATCAAGTTGTCCGGGGTTCGAATCCCCGATGCTTCACTGAAACAGACCTCATATGAGTAATAACTCATATGGGGTTTTTGTATTGCAGAATTTTCTGAAAGCCAGGATATGAAAGTGGGTTCTATTATAAAATATGTAAGATTTTAGTGAAAAAACTGAAATAAGTTTGACATGGAGGTCTTCTGACGATAAACTGAAATTAGGAAAAGAAGGAGAGAGAATATGAGGAGAATCTACGGTAAGATAAGGGCTGCGCTGATGATTGCCTGTTTCTTTGCCATAATTGCTGCAGGTGGATGTTCAGGCGGCGAAGAGACGGATCAGAGTATCATATCAGAAAATGTTTATAAGTTGGGGACTCAGGAAGTACAGATAGATTTGCCTGGAGATTTTGAGTGTACAGATCAGAGTGACGATAGTGTTGTACTGTCCGGAGATGTTGGAGAAGTCAGAATTGAATATAAAGAAGAAGGTGTATCCTCGGAGCAGTTTCCAAAAACAGAGCAGGAGTGTGCAGCCTTGTATGAAGAGATTATCGGAAATATGTCTTACCAGATTGAAGAGTTTCGCTCCTATGAAAGTGAAGGACTTTATTATGCTACGATTAGATATGATCTTGAAAATGAAATAAAATATCTGATTGCATCCGGAAACTTTGGAATGGAGTATGGATGTCAGATTTCAGCGGTTTTGAATACGGGAAACAGGGAAACTGCAGAGGAAATTCAAAATGCAGTTTATAATGTGAAGGTATTCGCAGAGTAAAAACAGGACCATGAATATGGAATGAAATCAGCTGCCCTTTAAGGAAGGGCAGCATTTTTTACAGGAGGGAATTATGACGTTGTATGAAAAGCTGGATGCATATGGAAAGTCGGATTATTACGCATTTCATATGCCGGGGCATAAGAGAAATGTAAACTTTATGGAGGAAAATCTTCCTTTTGGGATCGATATTACGGAGATAGAAGGATTTGATGATCTGCATCACTGTGAAGGAATTCTAAAGGATGCGCAGACGCGGGCGGCCTCTGTCTACGGGGCAGAAGAGACCCATTTTCTTGTAAATGGAAGTACGGTCGGCATTTTGAGTGCGCTGGCGGGGTGTACAAGAAGAGGAGATGAGGTGCTGATCGCGAGAAACTGCCACAAATCGGTTTATCATGCGGTGGAAATCTTCGGGATGAAGCCGGTCTATATTTATCCGAAAAAGCAGGAGAATGAGGAAGCAGTACTAAGCGGCTGTATTGATGCGGCAGATGTGGAGCAGATTTTGGAACAGAGGAGAGAGATCCGCGCGGTAATGATTGTTTCTCCCTCTTACGATGGTGTAGTTTCTGATATAAAAAAAATTGCCGGAATCGTACACAAATACGGGATTCCGCTGATTGTGGATGAAGCACACGGCGCACATTTTGGATTTCATGACTATTTTCCGGAAAATGCGAATAGACTAGGAGCAGATATTGTAATACACAGTGTACACAAGACGCTGCCTTCCCTGACACAGACGGCGTTGCTTCATATGAACGGATCAATAGTGGATCGTAAAAGAGTGGAGCGGTATCTTCACATACTGCAGTCAAGCAGTCCATCGTACGTTCTGATGGCCGGGATTGATGCATGCATCCATATGCTGGAGACAAGGAAGGACGAGGTTTTCGGTAATTATGCAGAAAATCTGGACAGCCTGCGGGAAAAGCTCCGGAAAATGACACATTTGAAATTGTGTGAATCCACATCGTATGACAGATCCAAAATTGTTATCTCTACAGAGGGGACGGACTGGTCAAGCAGAGAGCTTTCCGAAAAGCTTTTCCATACCTTCCATCTTCAGATGGAGATGACAGCAGGAAATTATATTCTTGCAATGACGTCTGTGGCGGATACAAAAGAAGGATTTGATCGTCTGGAGAAAGCGCTTCTTGAGATTGACAAACAGGTTAAAACCTGTCAGGATAGTAAAAAGATACGGACGGAAATTCCGAAAGCTGAGCAGGCCAGAATCCCGTGCTGGCGGGATGAGGTCAGCGAAGAAGAGAAAGAAAAAGTACGCTTTGAAGAGTGCGCAGGCAGGATTTCGCTTGACTTCGCATACCTGTATCCGCCGGGATGTCCGATCGTTGTTCCGGGAGAAAGAATTTCTGCCCGGGCGGCAGAGCTGCTCTGCCAGTACCGGGATATGGGATTTACTATTGAAGGAACAGAAGAGGAAAACAGAATAGGAGTGTGGATAAATGGGTAAGATTTTCTATCTGATGGGGAAAAGTTCCTCCGGAAAAGACACGATTTTTAAGGAACTGAAAAAGAGAATGCCATTTCTTCATACCGTGACGATTTATACGACAAGACCGATGCGTGAAAACGAACGGGACGGGGAGGAGTACTTTTTTGTAGATGATAAAGTTCTGGATGCGTTTCAGAAAGAAAACAGGGTGATTGAACTGCGGGAATACCATACTGTTCACGGCATCTGGAAGTATTTCACGGCTGATGACGGAAAAATCCGGCTGGAGGATCAGGATTATCTGATGATCGGAACGCTGGAATCCTTTGAAAAGATGTGCGGTTATTTCGGGAAAGGGCAGATTGTACCCGTCTACGTGGAAGTGGAAGACGGAGAACGTCTTTTCAGGGCACTTTCAAGAGAGCGGATGCAGGAGAAGCCGAAATATGCGGAAATGTGCAGGAGATTTCTGGCAGATACAGAAGATTTCTCCGAGGAAAACCTCAGCAGATGCGGCATACAGAGGCGGTTTCAAAATATAGTACTGGAAGACTGCCTCAATGAAATAATGCTATATATTCAGAAATGTTTGTGATATAATTATATTGGATTAAATTTACCAGAATCGGGGATTGACATAGAAAAAGAAGGTGAAAATAATGACGGGATTTAAAGATGTTGTCGGGCGTAAGGATTTAGTATCTTATATTCAGAAAGCTATTACGCAGAACCAGATTTCCCACGCCTATATTTTAAATGGAGAGCGCGGATCAGGAAAAAAGATGTTTGCACAGCTGTTTGCGATGACGCTTCAATGTGAACGGGGCGGAGCAGAGCCGTGTAATGAGTGTCATTCCTGCCGTCAGGCTCTATCTGGAAATCATCCGGATATTATCAGGGTGGTTCACGAAAAGCCGAATACGATCAGCGTGGATGAGGTACGTGTACAGATTAATAATGATATTATGATCCGGCCTTACAATGGAAAATATAAGATCTATATTGTGCCGGATGCGGACATGATGACGCCTCAGGCACAGAATGCGTTGTTGAAAACCATAGAGGAGCCGCCGGAGTATGCGGTGATTTTCCTTCTTACAGAAAATGCGGACAGCCTTCTGCCTACGATCTTATCACGGTGTGTCATTTTAAAGATCAAGAATGTAAAGGATGCGCTGATTAAAAAATATCTGATGGAGCAGATGGAGATACCGGATTATAAGGCGGACGTCTGCACTGCTTTTGCCCAGGGAAATATGGGAAGAGCGATCATGCTCGCGACCTCAGAGCATTTTAATGAGATCAAAGAAGAGACGCTCCAGATGATGAAATACATCAAGGACATGGAGCTTCCGGAGCTTTTGAAGGCGCTGAAAAGCCTCTCCTCGTACAAGATAGAGGTAGATGATATCCTGGATCTGATCAGTGTATGGTATCGGGACGTGCTGCTTTACAAGGCGACGAAAGATATCAACGGAGTGATATTCTCAGATCAGATGAAGTACATCAAAGAGAGGGCAAATACAAGCTCCTATGAAGGGATCGAGACGATTCTCAAGGCACTTGAGACAGCCAAGGTAAGACTGAAAGCAAATGTAAATTTCGATCTGGTGATGGAGCTTCTGCTACTGACTATAAAGGAGAACTAAGATATGACAAGAATTATAGGAGTTCGATTCCGTCCGGCAGGGAAGGTTTATTACTTTGCTCCTGGAAAATTCCATATAAAAAAAGGTCAGCAGGTAATCGTTGAAACGGCTAGAGGAATCGAATTTGGAAATGTAGTGATCGGACCGAAAGAGGTGGAAGACGATCAGATTACACAGCCTTTAAAGTCTGTCATCCGCCTTGCGACGAATGAGGACCGGAGAATAGAAGAGCGAAACAGGGAAAAAGAAAAAGAAGCATTTCAGATCTGTCTGGAAAAAATCAGAAAGCATAAGCTTGAGATGAAGCTGATTGATGCAGAGTATACGTTTGACAATAATAAAGTGCTTTTCTACTTTACAGCAGATGGAAGAATTGACTTCAGAGAACTTGTAAAGGATCTGGCAGCGGTTTTCAGGACAAGGATTGAGCTGAGACAGATCGGAGTGCGTGATGAGACGAAGATCCGTGGAGGAATCGGAATCTGCGGAAGAGAGCTTTGCTGCCATACATATCTGTCGGAATTTGCTCCGGTATCGATCAAGATGGCAAAGGAGCAGAATCTTTCCCTTAATCCGACAAAGATTTCCGGAGTATGCGGAAGACTGATGTGCTGCCTTACAAACGAGCAGGAGACTTACGAAAAGCTGAACAGCAGACTTCCGTCTACAGGAGATACGGTAACGACTCCGGAAGGATTAAAAGGAGAAGTACAGAGCTTAAGCGTTCTGCGCCAGCTTGTCAAAGTCATTGTAACACTGGAGAATGATGAAAAGGAAATCCGGGAATACAAGGCTTCGGATCTGAGATTCAGACCAAGAAGAAAGAAGAGCGACATGAAATTGTCCAAAGAAGAAATGAAGGAACTTGCGGCACTTGAGAAAAATGAAGGAGCGTCGAAACTGGACAATGTGTAAGTTAAAAGAAGGCGAGAGACTGGACGATCTTCAGACACGTGGATATGAGATCATCCAACATCCGGGGAAATTCTGCTTTGGAATGGACGCGGTCCTTTTAGCCAGTTTTGCAAAAGTCAAGAAAGGTGAATGTGCTCTTGATATCGGAACCGGAACAGGCATTATTCCGATTCTGATGACAGTCAAGACTGACGGAGAAGACTTTACAGGGCTGGAGATCCAGGAGGAGAGTGCTGACATGGCAAGAAGAAGCGTAAAGCACAATCATCTGGAAGATAAAATCACTATAAAGACAGGCGATATCAAAGAAGCGGCAGACTATTTTAAAGCTGCTTCTTTTGACGTCATTACCACCAATCCGCCGTATATGATCGGGCAGCACGGGATTACAAACATAAACAGCGCGAAGACGATTGCCCGGCATGAGGTGCTCTGCACTCTGGATGACATTCTGCGCGAGAGCGCAAGACTTCTGAAATTCCACGGCAGATTTTATATGGTGCACCGGCCATTCCGGCTGGTGGAGATTTTCACCAAAATGGCGGCTTACGGCATTGAACCGAAGCGGATGCGCCTGGTTCATCCTTATGTGGACAAGGAGCCGAATATGGTTCTGATAGAGGGGAGCAATAAAGGAAAATCCAGAATTCAGATAGAGCCGCCTTTGATTGTCTACGAAAAAGATGGAAGCTATACAAGGGATCTTCTTCTCAACTACGGGATGGGAAGAGCAGGAGAAGAATAAAGGAGAAACCATGTCAGGAATATTATATTTGTGCGCTACTCCAATCGGAAATCTGGAGGATATGACGTTCCGGGTGATACGGACATTAAAAGAAGTGGATCTGATTGCAGCGGAAGATACGAGAAACAGTATTAAGCTCCTGAATCATTTTGAGATCCATACCCCTATGACGAGTTATCATGAATATAACAAGATCGAAAAGGGTCGAAAACTGGTGGAAAAGCTGCAGGAAGGAATGAATATCGCCCTGATTACAGATGCAGGGACACCGGGAATTTCGGATCCGGGAGAAGAGCTTGTAAAAATGTGCCGGGAGGAAGGAATTACTGTGACGTCTCTTCCGGGAGCGTGCGCGTGTATCACGGCTCTTACGATATCCGGCATGCCGACCAGAAGATTCGCGTTTGAGGCGTTCCTGCCGCAGGATAAGAAGGAGCGGCAGCAGATTCTTTCGGAGATGAAGGAGGAGACAAGGACGATCATCCTCTATGAAGCGCCTCACAGACTTGTAAAGACAATCAAAGAACTTGCGGAAACTCTCGGAGGGGACAGGAAAATCACGATATGCAGGGAACTCACGAAAAAACATGAAACTGCTTATATGGATACGCTCGACGGGGCATGCCGTTTTTATGAGGAGAATCCTCCGAAAGGCGAATGTGTGCTTGTTCTGGAAGGAAAAAGCCGCGAAGAGATGGAGGAAGCAAAAAAGGCCAGATGGCTTGCGCTTTCTGTAGAGGAGCATCTTCAGATCTATCTGGATCAGGGAATCGAAAAGAAGGAAGCGATGAAGCGGACGGCAAAAGACAGAGGAGTCAGTAAGCGTGATATTTATCAGAAACTTATCCGGAAAAACTGACAAAATATGTCAAAAAAGTGTTGGTCACCTTGTACAGAATCCTAAAAAATGTTTGTGCAATCATGCACTAGCGTTTTTTGGGATTTTTTTTTATACTAAATACATCGAAAAAAACGGTTTAAGATTTAGGAGGAAGCACCAATGGCAAGTTTATCATTGAGACATATCAATAAAGTTTATCCAAACGGCTTTGAAGCTGTAAAAGATTTCAACCTTGAAATCGAAGATAAAGAATTCATCATTTTCGTAGGACCTTCAGGATGTGGTAAATCTACTACACTTCGTATGGTTGCAGGTCTGGAAGAAATTTCTTCAGGAGAATTAAGAATCGGCGATAAAGTTGTAAACGATGTTGAGCCGAAAGACAGAGATATCGCGATGGTATTCCAGAACTACGCTCTGTATCCGCATATGACAGTTTACGATAACATGGCATTCGGACTGAAATTAAGAAAAGTTCCGAAACCGGAAATCGACAAAATGGTTCGTGAAGCAGCTAAGATCCTTGACCTTGAAAAACTGCTTGATCGTAAACCGAAGGCTCTTTCCGGTGGACAGAGACAGCGTGTTGCTATGGGACGTGCGATCGTTCGTAATCCTAAGGTATTCCTTATGGACGAACCTCTTTCCAACCTGGATGCAAAATTAAGAGGACAGATGCGTATCGAGATCTCCAAACTTCATCAGAGACTTGGTACTACAATCATCTATGTAACACATGACCAGACAGAGGCTATGACACTTGGTACAAGAATCGTAGTTATGAACGCTGGTGTTGTTCAGCAGGTAGATACTCCAAGAAAACTGTATGATGAACCATGCAACCTGTTTGTAGCTGGATTCATCGGATCTCCTCAGATGAACTTCCTTGATGCACAGTGTGAAGTTTCAGGAGACAAGGTTCTGTTAAATGTAGGACCTGCAAAGATCGAACTTCCTCCTGCAAAAGCTAAGAAACTCATCGATGGAGGATACGCAGGAAAGACAGTTGTACTTGGTATTCGTCCGGAAGACGTACATGATGAGCCAATGTTCATCGCATCTTCTCCGAATACAGTAATCGAAGCTACAATCCGTGTATACGAAATGCTTGGTGCAGAAGTTTACTTACACTTCGATTACGAAGGAGCAAACATGACAGCTCGTGTTGATCCAAGAACAACAGCAAGAAACGGAGATACAGTTAAATTCGCATTCGATGCTGAAAAGATCCACGTATTCGACAAAGAAACAGAAATGACAATTACAAACTAATCTGTTTTGAAAATAAGATTTCAGAGCGGCTGCCGTACAGATTTTGTGCGGCAGCCGTTTTTTCAAATTTGAAAAGAATAGTGGTTGACATTTCAAACAAAAATAGGTATATTATTAATTAATAAAAGGGAGTAACTGGCGCTTGGAAAGAGCGTTACAGGTTCGTCAGTACGGCAGATTATCTGCCCGGATCGAGTATGAAACAGTGAGACTTTTATTGCATGAGCGAAATGCAGTAAAAGTCTCTTTTTTTATACTTTATTTTTCTGCATGAATCGCGAAAGAAAAAATGGTACACCCTATAAGAAAGTAAGGAGGAAGAAAATGAAACAGTATTATCAGATGGGGTCTGATGAAACCAGGATGGACATCAACGGCTCACTGGAATCACTCTCCAGTGAGAAAGCCCGGGAAAATCAGAAAAAATATGGCCCAAATGAGCTACAGGAAGAGAAAAAGAAAAGTGTTGGAATGATCTTTCTGGAACAGTACAAGGATTTCCTTGTAATTATTCTGATTATCTCTGCAATTATTTCGGGATTTCTGGGTGACGCGGAGAGTGCGATCGTTATTCTGATCGTTATCACGATTAATGCAATCCTTGGAACAGTACAGACTGTCAAAGCAGAAAAGTCTCTGAACAGTCTGAAAAAGCTTTCCGGACCGGAAGCAAAGGTAGAGCGTGACGGGATTGTGACACAGATTCCGTCCAGAGAAGTAACAGTAGGAGATATCGTCATTCTGGAAGCAGGTGATCAGGTTCCGGCAGACGGAAGAATTATTGAGCAGGCAAGTCTGAAGATTGATGAAAGTGCACTGACAGGAGAAAGTATTCCTGTTGAGAAAAGTGAGGATACGATAGAAAAGGAAGTACCTCTTGGAGACAGAGTTAACATGGCATTCTCAGGAAGCTTTGTCACATACGGAAGAGGAAAATATGTTGTGACCGGAATCGGTATGGAAACGGAAGTCGGTAAGATTGCATCTTTGTTAAAGACGACATCAGAAAAGAAAACTCCTCTTCAGGTAAACCTGGATCAGTTCGGACAGAAGCTGTCCATCCTCATTCTGATTCTCTGTGCGATTTTGATGGGAATCAATGTATGGAGAGGAGAATCTTTTGGTGACGCATTTATGTTTGCGGTAGCACTTGCGGTAGCAGCAATCCCGGAGGCATTAAGCTCTATCGTGACGATCGTACTTTCTTTCGGTACTCAGAAAATGGCAAGGGAACATGCGATTATCAGAAAGCTGCAGGCTGTAGAAGGTCTGGGAAGCGTATCGGTTATTTGTTCTGATAAGACAGGAACACTGACACAGAACAAGATGACAGTAGAGGATTATTACGTTGCAGGACGAAGGATGGCAAAAAGTGAAGTATCCCGGGAAGATGCGGACACGAAAAAGCTGATGTTTGCAAGTATTCTCTGTAATGACGCAAAGAATGTCAATGGTGAGGAGATTGGGGATCCTACGGAGACAGCGCTTGTCACATTCGCGGGAAACTGCGGCATGGACGTGGAAAAAACCCGTGAAATATATGCAAGAATCTCTGAAGTTCCTTTTGACAGTGACAGAAAGCTCATGTCCACAGTACATGAAACAGAAGAAGGAACCATCATGCTTGTCAAAGGTGCGGTAGATGTCCTTTCACAGAGAATGGAACAGATCCGCAAAAACGGCGAGGAAAAGCCGATGACGGATAAAGACCGGGAAGACATCGCTGAAATGAACCAGGAATTTTCCAGACAGGGGCTTCGTGTTCTTGGATTTGCATATAAGAAACTGGAAGGCAAGAAGGGAATTACAGCCGAAGATGAAGATCATCTGACATTCCTTGGACTGATCTCGATGATGGACCCGCCGCGTGAAGAGTCAAAAGATGCGGTAGCAGAATGTATCCGCGCAGGAATTAAACCTGTTATGATTACAGGTGACCATAAAGTAACGGCAGCAGCTATTGCAAAGAGAATCGGAATTCTCAAAGAAGAGTCCGAGGCATGTGAGGGTGCGGATATAGAAACTATGTCCGATGAAGAACTGAAAAACTTTGTAGAACATATTTCTGTTTATGCCCGTGTTTCACCGGAACACAAGATCCGGATCGTAAAAGCATGGCAGGAAAAAGGAAACATCGTTTCCATGACCGGTGACGGTGTCAATGATGCACCTGCTCTGAAACAGGCAGATGTCGGAGTGGCAATGGGAATCACAGGAACCGAGGTGGCAAAAGATGCAGCCTCCATGGTACTGACAGATGATAACTTTGCAACAATTGTCAAGGCAGTAGAAAACGGAAGAAATGTATACCGGAACATCAAGAGTTCCATTCAGTTCCTGTTGTCAGGAAACTTCGGAGCAATCCTTGCCGTTCTGTATGCGTCTATCGCAGGACTTCCGGTTCCGTTTGCACCGGTACATCTGTTGTTCATCAACCTGTTGACAGACAGTCTTCCGGCGATCGCTCTTGGACTGGAGCCTCACAGAAAAGATGTTATGGATGAGAAACCGAGAAAGAAAGACGAGTCGATTCTTACAAAAGACTTCCTTCTTAAGATTGTGACAGAAGGTCTTTCCATCGGTGTCATGACCATGATCGCGTTTATGATTGGATATACAAGCGAAGGCGCTCTTCTCGGAAGCACAATGGCATTCGGAACACTCTGTCTGTCCAGGCTGTTCCACGGATACAACTGTAAAGCCGACAAACCGGTTCTGTTTAAGAGAGGTTTCTTCAATAATATCTACCTTCAGGGAGCATTCCTGATCGGGTTTGTCCTGATTACAGCCGTATTGACAATACCGGCACTGGAAGGTATATTTAGTGTAACTTCATTAAGCATAACACAGCTTTTGACGGTTTATGGACTTGCAATTTTAAATATTCCGGTTATTCAGTGTATCAAAGCAATCCGTTTCGGAATAAAATAAAGGGGACGTTATATGGAATTAAACAACGAGAATATGAAAAAAATAAGACACCTGATCGTTTTTACAGCACTTATTATTCTGTGCTTCTGGAAATATGAGATGGTGATTCAGGCAGTAAAATTTGTGATCAGTGTGCTGTTTCCTTTCATTCTCGGTGGTGCGATTGCATTTGTGTTTAATGTACCGATGCATTTTATTGAGAATCGGCTGATTCAGGAAAAGTGGAAAGAGAAATATAAAGCCGTGCGGAAGCTTGCAAGACCTGTCAGCCTGATTCTTACGATTATCTTTGTGATTGGCATTGTGGGAGGCGTTCTCTTCGGAGTCCTCCCGCAGCTGACCGGAACGATCGCAAAACTTGGCGCCAGCATCCAGGCGTTCATTCCGAAAGTGCAGGAATGGGCGGATAACTGGTTCCACAACAATAAAGAAGTGATGGCCTATTTCAATCAGCTGGAGTTTAACTGGCAGAAGGTGATCGAGGTTGCTGTAGACTGGGTATCAAACGGCGCGGGAAACATCGTGGAATCCGGTGTGACGGCGGCAATGAGTATTGTAAGTGGATTTACTACGTTTTTTATCGCGTTTGTATTTGCATGCTATATCCTTCTACAGAAGGAGAAGCTTTCTGTTCAGGCTAAGAAAGTGCTGTTTGCATTCGTGGAGAAAGGAAAGGCAGAAGCGGTCATTGAGGTCTGCTCGCTGACATACCGCACTTTTTCCAACTTCCTGACTGGACAGTGTGTGGAAGCAGTGATTCTTGGAACCATGTTTGTCATTGCAATGAGTATTTTCAAGATGCCGTACGCATGGCTGATCGGTATCCTGATTGCCTTTACGGCACTGATTCCGATTTTCGGAGCATTTATCGGATGCGCAATCGGAGCATTTCTGATCTTTATGATCGACCCGATTCAGGCATTCTGGTTTATTGTTCTCTTCCTTGTATTGCAGCAGATTGAAGGAAACCTGATCTATCCTCATGTAGTAGGAAATTCCGTGGGCCTGCCTTCGATCTGGGTACTGGCAGCAGTCAGTATCGGCGGAAGCCTGATGGGAATTGTCGGAATGTTGATTTTTATTCCGATTGTTTCTGTCCTTTATGCCCTGTTCAGGGAGGTTGTTTACCTGAAACTGAAGAAAAACAATATTAAAATGAAAGATATTCAGCAGAGCGGAAAATAATCTGCCGGATTCCCACATATACTGTGAAAAAAGAAGTGTGGGAATCGATGCTGAATTATTTATGGGCGGGGATGATTCTGATCGGAATCATCTTCGCTGCGTTTACAGGGAAAATACCGGACATTACAGATGCGGCGCTTGACTCTGCCGGGGAAGCTGTGACACTTTGCATTACCATGATGGGCGTGATGGCCTTCTGGATGGGGCTGATGGAGATTGCCACAAAGGCCGGCATGATCGAAAAAGGCGCAAAGATTCTGAAACCCTTTGTCCGGTTCCTGTTTCCGGAAGTACCGGGAGGACACAAGGCAGGAGAATACATTACGACGAATATCATCGCCAACTTTCTCGGCCTCGGATGGGCCGCGACACCCGCAGGTCTAAAAGCCATGGAGGAGCTTGGAAAACTGAATCACGGAAGTACATCGGCCAGCAACGCCATGTGTAACTTCCTCATCCTGAATATCTCGTCCCTTCAGCTGATCCCGGTCAACGTGATCGCCTTCCGCAGCCAGTACGGAAGCGTGGAGCCCACGGCGATCGTTGGGGCGGGAATTGTGGCGACGACGATCAGCACGGCAGCAGGAATTGTGTTTTGTAAAGTGATGGATCGGAAAAAGACCCGGAGAGCGTGAGGCTCTCCGGGATTTTTAATTTTCTTCCTTTGAATTCGTTAGTGTAATAACAGTAGAGAAAACATGACTCTGCTCATCGTAGGAAAATTCGTAGTTTCCTTCATATTTTTTCACTACACGGAGAACACTTTTCAGTCCAGTACCGTGAATGCCATTTGGAGATTTTTGCGTTTTTAAACGGCCTTTTGTATCTATGGCCGGTTTCTGAATACACGAATTTTTCACGGAAAGCAGAAGCAGATTATGAGACTTTGAAAAACCAGCATATACTTCGATAAAAGAATCCGGGCAACCGGTGGCAGCTTCTACTGCATTATCAAGCAGGTTACAGAAAAGGGAAATCATGTCGTATTCATCCATAAACGACAAGGCCTGCTTTCGGATATCGATATCCAATGTAATATGGAGATGCTCACATCTTTGCAGATAACGGTTGAAAATTGCGTTCAGGAAGTCATTCTCGCAAACACGCATAGAAACCTTGAGTTGAGAAGAATGAGTAAGTCTTTCTATGTAGTCGCTGATTTTTTGATTTTCATGTTCATTATTCAATAAAGAAATCGCATAAAGGTGTTTCTTGATATCGTGAATCACAAGTTTCTGGGCATCTGTTTGTTCGGCCAGCATCTGATAAAAATGGACCAGATCGGATTCCTTTTGCATTTGTAGATGCATTTGTGTAAACTCCTCGTTTTTCCGCTGGGTGTAGGAGAAGAGGAAGTAGATGAAGATATTGACTATCAAAAGCAAAAGGCTGCTAAAAGCCATTAAGTATCCAAAATGAGAAGGTAATTCAACATAATATCCGATAACCAATAGTGTAGAAGTAACTCCAAAGCATAAAAAAGAAATCAAAATAAATGCGATAGAAATATTAGGTGGGATATTAGAAGACTTTGATTTATATATATGGGACAGGCCATATAATATAAAGAAATATAGTTGTTTGCTTACAACACCTAAAAGTATGACATTTTGCAGGCTGTTATTGGAAGTATATAGGTGCAGTGCAAGCTGATGGAAGGCATTTGAGACTATGAATTCACTTAATCCCATAATGGTAGTTACCATAACTGCATGAAAAAGGGCATAGTACCATCGTAGATTATAAGAAAATAAAATATAAATCCAGTTCATTAAGCAAAAGGCAAAAACATTAAGAAGAACATTTTTTGCAAAGGAGAGTAGGAATAAAATCATATAAAGTAAGAAAAGAACACTCCATTGCTTTGCCGCCGAGCGCCTTGGCACAAATAATGAGTTACAATATTGCTTCAAAATGCAGGCTTCTATACAGTAAATGAGAAAATAGAATAGAGAAATCAACATAGTAGTTTAAATCCTTTATTTAGTGCTATCTAGATATAATAAATAAGTGTTTTTAAATAATGTATATTTTCTTCGGGTTAAGTAAGCTTGAAAGCGGTTATCGTATAAATAAACTGTGTCGTGAGTAAAGTGACATACATATTTAAGATTGATGAGAAAACTTTTATGTGTTTGGAAAAAAGATAATCCATTTAATTTATTCACCCAATAATTCATAGAATGAATAGAACTATAAGAGCCATTAGTTGTATAAACAGTTATCTTGCGGTCACGAGCTTCAATAAAAATAATATCATTGGTATAAACAGTATAAACTTCCGATTTTGTTTCAATTGCTATCTGGAGAGATTGAGCATTATAAATGCGAAGCGCATCTTTTAAGTTGCGAAAAAGACGTAACTTGTCTATGGGCTTATTTAAGTATCGAAACACATGAATTTCCATTGCACTATCAAGATATTCCATAAAAGAAGTAACGATAAAAATAATAACACGCGGATTTAATTCTTTTAATTTGGCAGCGGTGGTAATTCCACTCATCCCCGGCATTTCAATATCGAGAAACACAATGTCAGGATGCTGCTGACTTGAAAGAAGAGTTTCACCTGAGCAGCAGGGAATAAGGGCAGGACACTTTAATTTGTTTTTTTTGAAATATTCCTGAATATAAGTAGAAAGCTGGTTAATGATATTTTCGTCATCGTCACATATAAAAATATTCATAATATCCTCAACCTTTCTGTGGTATCTGGATTTATTTTACATTAGTTTTTTTAAAATAGCAATTAAAAAGCGCAGACATAATGAAATGTTATTTTGTCTACGCTTTCTTTGAGTTTATAAAAGATTTCGATTGTTCCAGTCTTTATGGTTTCTCTTAATTAAAAGTTCTATCATATTACGAATTAAGAGGACGTCTTCCTCGGCACAGAGTCTTAAGCCGGTAAGAATGTCTTGAGAAATATCATTCGTATGCATATTTCCTAACAATAGATAATCAGGGGTTACATTTAATAATTCGCATATATTTAAGAGAAGTTCCAGACTTGGCTTTTCTCTTCCGTTCTCGACAGAAGACAAATGATTATTGGAAATATTCAGTTTTTCTGCAAGTTCATTTTGCTTGATATTTAGTTCTTTCCTTCTCAGCTTGATTCTTTTTCCAATAGATTTATATTGTACATCCATAATATCACATCCTTTGACTTATTCTAACAAGTTTTAAGAGAATTTGAAAGAATAAACTACAGAACTGATCAGGAATTATAGATAAATGAAAAGAGATAACCAATAAAATACATAGAAAATTCTGCATAATATTATTTTTTTGCACGATTTAGTGTGATTTTGCCAAAAAAGTAAAAGATTATACCTTAGAGCCTAAAGGTAAGATTTTAAGAATAAAATTTGATAGAATAAAATCAGAATTTAAAATGAGGAGTTGATAATTGTGAGACAAAATAATTTGAATGAAAGAATTTCACGGAGGATAAAAAGAAGAGGGGATTACAAATTTGTAATCTCCTCTTCTACACAAGGAGTAAAGGCATAGTATTTATGAATACATTAAAAATTGATTTAAAAAGAATTATTTTTATGTGCAAGAAGTACCTCTTGTTACTTTTGGCATGCATAATTATAGAAAGCATCATAACCTATATTCAACCGTTTTTAGTAACAAAAATTACAGATGATGGAATTATTAAAGGTAATTTTACAGTACTATTGTATTCTGTTATTTTATTTTTATTAGCTAAAGTCATAGGTGCCGGAAGTGGGGTACTGCGGTCATATGGATTTATGAAAATACATAACAAGATGTTTGCTTTATTAAATGAAAAAATGTTTCAAAAATTATATCGGTGCCCTATGAGTTTCTATAAAGACAAAAATGGAATGGAGATTATCAATGCGCTACAGACAGATATACAATATCTGTCTGCGATTTTTGATGAAATAGCAGCAGTTTCTGTAGGGGCAGTATTTCAAGTACTGGCAGGTGCGTTGGGTTTATCAGTTGTTAATAAAAATATGACAGTGCTTTTATTTGTAATGATTGGGGTCAAATATGGAATCGTCACTTTGTTTTCAAAAAGAAAAAGAGATATCCTAAGAGAAAACTTAATTGTAAATAATCAATTTATGTCTTGGTTAGAAGAACAAGTAAACGGAATGAGGGAAATGAAGTTATGGACGTTATATAACTTTAAAAATAAAGAGCTAAGGAAGGTACGGAAGATTCTGCTTGATTCTTATCAAAAAAATGTTATGTGGGATCAAAAATATTCTTTCTGTGGAAATATTCTAGACGCACTTGTAATAGGAATAATTTACCTAGTGGGAGGATATTTCGTAATACAAAGACAAATGACAGCTGGGAGTCTGTTAGCATTTGTTACATATTGTGGAACTATCAATTCGTCTATTACATTATTGATTGATGTTAAGTATTATTTTGCGAAGATAAGACCTTCTGCGGATAGATTTTATACTTTTTTAAATAGAGAAGAAGAACCTGCGCTCTTTACAAAAAGCGTAAATAACTATATGGATGAACAAGGAAAAACACCAATAATTGAATTTAAAGATGTGAAATTTTCATATGATAGACAAAAAAAAGTTATAGATGGTATATCATTTCAGATTTATGAAGGCGAAAAAGTCGCAATTATTGGAAAAAACGGAGCGGGTAAAACAACAATTTTTAATTTGATTACAGGTATATGCCATCCGGATTCAGGAGTAATTAAAATAGAAGGTCAAGAAATCCAGAAAATTGGAGTAGAAACCATTAGAAATAATATTGCTGTAGTAAGCCAGAATCCTTTCTTTTATAATGCATCAGTTTGGGATAATATAGACTTAGGTAGAAAATATAGCAAAGAAGAGATTGTAAGGAGTTGCCGGAAAAGTGGTGCAGATGATTTTGTTTCTCAAATGAAGGAAGGATATGAAACCATCCTTGGAAACGGTGGACAGAAGTTGTCGGGAGGAGAAAGGCAGAAAATTGCTGTTTCAAGAGCATTATTAAAAAAAGCTAAGATTGTGCTTCTGGATGAGGCGACAACAGGATATGATATGGAGTCACGTAAAGTATCAATGAAAGAACTATTCCCAAATCAGACTGTAATTGTTGTAACACATCATCAAGAAGAATTGGAAGGTATGGACACGATATATAGACTGCATCAAGGAGAAATAGAAAAATTGAACAGAGGTGGGGGGAAATGACGTTTCAGAAAAAAGAGAAACTGATTAAGCATATACAGATCGCCAGTGGGATTCTTACAATTCCGCCATTGTTTTTCATGAAATTTCGTGCCCCTGGGGAATCGCTTTACTGGTCGGGAATGATTATCAGGATGTTTAATGAAGAAGAGTTTCATCCGGAATATATAATTTTCATATTGGTTTCTCTTTATGTGTTCGCATCGGTCATTCGAACAACTTTTATTTTGCGTGGGAAAAAACAAGAGTGGTTAGAATATCTTCCTGCGATCAGTATGGTTTTGTATGGAGGGCTTCTTGCAGTACTTACTAATACTATGGATCTTACACTTTATGTCAATTTTCCATTATATTATATGGCAATTTCGGCAGTGGAATTTGTGAGTGTGAAATATCTGGAACAGCAGGAAGAAATCAATGAACGGTATGAGACGCTTAAGGAGGATGAA
The DNA here is from genome assembly GCF_002161525.1 of Drancourtella sp. An57. NCBI lineage: Bacteria > Bacillati > Bacillota > Clostridia > Eubacteriales > Oscillospiraceae > Drancourtella > Drancourtella sp. An57. The sequence continues at coordinate 91,771 of NZ_NFHY01000013.1, read as the reverse complement.
CGAAAAGAAAGAGCCCATCGAAAGAAGGCAAATTATTTTCCGGGTAAATATCCAAAAGAATTTTATCAGGTTATTCGAAAGAATTTTCGTTATCGAGGAAAAAATCAGGTTATTTTTGTTATGGCAGCGATGCTGCTTGCAGCAATCTGTTACATTGTTTTTTCCATGTACCAAATGACAGATAAACTTTACGGAGGAAAGGAAGAGTCCGATTCTGCGTTGGCAAGTGTCATGTTTGGAGAGGGAATTCATGGACTTTTTCAGAGTCTGGCGTTGATCTTAGGAATTTTAAGCGTTTTGATGATGGTCATGGTCATTTCCTGGTACATAAAGGAACAGAAGAAAGAATACCGGTTGATGGTTATTCTTGGTATCCGGAAAAATACAGCGTATCTTATTTTCCTTGTGGAATTTTTTATCAACATTCTAATTGCGGCAATGATTGGAATTCCTGCCGGAGCTGTGGGAGCGGTTCTCATGAGAAGGGCATTTACAAAGAACTTTCATGGAAACGTAGATCTGCCGGGAGTGGTAAGTGCTCCGCAGATTTTCTTTGGCTTTTTGGTTTACCTTGTACTGATGCTTTTGGCGCTGGGATTTAATCAGGAGAATTTCATTGCACTTGGAAATTCGACTAATCTGACAGAAGAAAAGGCGAAGGAAAGAAGACCGAAAAGAAATCTGTTTTTACGTATCATGATTGGAATATTTCTCTATGTGCTTGGAATGGCATGGTTTTCCATTCGGGGATGGGCGGAAATGAAAGTGGTTTACTGTCTTCCGGTACTGGGAATCCTCTGCTTATTGATGGGAGGACTGGCGCTTTGGCTGCAAAAGCGAGAGCACAAGGCAGGATATTATCAGGGAATTTTCCGGTGGAATACATTTTATTACCGGTTCTGGAAAAATGTATGGCTGCTGTTCTATCTCTCTGTTGCTCAATTTTTGCTTCTGGCAGTATTTTCCCCAGCGTTTATCAGTTCTATGATGAAGCAAAATGTAGAAGGTATGTATCCATATGACATTGTATGCATGGCGTATGAGGCGGATATCCCTGATCTGGAAAAGATTGCAGGGGAAGCAGGGGCAGATATTATCGAGTACCCGATGGTAAGAATGACCTCTATTTATGGAAGTGATAAAATTCCTTCGTGGGCGGGAGGAATTCGACCGGTTCAATGGCCGCAGGGACAGCATATTGCAATTTCTGAAACATCTTATAATCAGATGAGAGAGGTCATGGGAAAAGAGAGAAGAAATCTGGAGCTTTCAGGAGAGAAGATGCATGTGGTCTATCAGCAGGATCTTTCAGTCAAGACCAATACGATTGACTGGGATACTACACGGATTGAAAAACATCTGCGTTTTGGACAGCCGCTTCAATATTATAATACAGCTGATTATCGGAATATCTTTCCGGAGAGAAATATTGTTAGTGAAGAGAGGGATAGCCTGATTGGGATTTTTCAGCAGGGGAAGCAGGAAAACCTGATTGTCCTGTCTGATGAATATTTTGAAAAGGCATGGAATGAAATTTCTGCCTATAATCGAGAAAATTGGAATGTACGGGAATCTATTACAGATGAAGAGTGGAAGCTTTATACAGTATCTCATGCAGGAAATCTGACAGAAGGTCCGACAGTACTGCTTTGCATGAATATTCCGGATGGAAAAACAAAGCAGGTTACAGATCAGCTTGAGTATTTGAAAGAAAAGAATCGATTTGATCAACTTTGGGATCGTTCTATCCAACCATTTTATGAGAAGTCGCAAATGATTCAGAATACAGAGTCTGAAATCCTTCTTACCCGGACAGCGAATGGATTTATCCTGCTGATTCTGATGATCATGGCAGTTTTTCAGTATTTTCTGTTTGTCAAGGAGGAGGAAAACAACTGGAAATGGGATAATGATTTTTTGGAAAAACTGGGTATGAAGGAAAAGGACAGAATGAAGAAAGTTGTATTTCAACTCCGTTTCTTTATACTTTTTCCTGCAATTCAAGCACTAATCGGAGGCATTCTATTTACCGCCCTGACATTAAAGACAAGATTGTTTACTGGAACAGAAATTATGCAGTTCAGTGGCATCATGGGAACCGTCTATAGTTTGTATGTATTGATCTGGTTTGTGATGTATGAAATTATGAAATGTGACGTCAAAAAACGGTTGATGAAGAAAAGATAAAAAATGTCTTTTGACAATAAAATGGTTGAAAAGATTGTTCTTATTTGTAAAAATATTTTAGTCCTAGCTTGACACCAGCCAACTTTCTCGGCCTCGGATGGGCCGCGACCCCCGCAGGCCTGAAAGCCATGGAGGAGCTTGGAAAACTGAATCATGGAAGTACATCGGCCAGCAACGCCATGTGCAACTTCCTCATTCTGAATATCTCGTCCCTTCAGCTGATCCCGGTCAATGTTATTGCCTTCCGCAGCCAGTACGGCAGCGTGGAGCCCACGGCAATCGTGGGAGCAGGGATTGTAGCGACGACGATCAGCACAGTGACGGCGATTATATTCTGTAAGATGATGGATCGTAAAAAGACCCGGAGAGCGTGAAGCTCTCCGGGATTTTTTTGTGGACTGGTTAGAAATGAGGATTTGTGGTATAATAAATTGAGTTATAAGTCAAATAATTGAGAAGAACAATGGAGAAAAATATGTTAAAGAACAATATCGAAATGGATATAAAGATGAGATGTATCGAGAAATCTACTACGCAGGCAAAGATTGCAGAGAATATCGGAACATCACCGTCATATGTGAATAAGATTATCCGCAGTAAAGAGCAGATCATGAATAAGACGTTTCTTGCTATGATGGAGGATCTTGGCTTTGACGTTGAACTGAATTATGTGGAGAGAAAGGAATCGTGATTTATGTCAACAGTGTTGTCACAAATTTGAAAGGCGGGAAAATATGAGTAATGAGATTACAGTCGCAGGCAGCCTTATTCAGATTATCAGCCAGTCAAGACAAAATGCATTGAAAAAGGTTAATGAAGAATTGATTAATATGTATTGGAAGATTGGAGAACATCTGAGCACAGAATCCGAGAAGGCTTCGTTTGGCGATGCCTATATCGATACTGTGGCGGAAGAAATACAGAATGCTTTTCCTGGCATAAAGGGGTTCAACAGACGTGGCTTATATCGGATGAAGAAATTTTATGAAACCTATAAGGACGATGAATTTGTGACAACACTGTTGACACAAATAAGCTGGTCAAATCATTTGGCTATTATTTCAAAAGCGAAAACAGTGGAAGAACGCCATTTTTATTTAGCCTTGTGTGTAAAAGAGAATTATTCAGCAAGAGAACTTTCACGTCAGATTGATAGCGGATACTATGAGAGATACATGCTGTCTCAGGAAAAGCTGTTGCCTGAACCGATAAAAGAGTTGAAGGAAAATCCGTTCCTGGATTCTTATGTAATAGAGTTTCTGGATCTTCCATCAAATTTTAAGGAAGCTGATCTGAGAAAGGGTCTTATCAGCAATATGAGGGACTTCATTTTGGAGGTTGGCAGAGACTTTACTTTTATAGATGATGAGGTCAGGGTGCAAGTGGGAGGAGAGGATTACAAAATTGATCTTTTATTCTTTCATCGCGGCTTACAGTGCTTAGTGGCTTTTGAACTAAAGATTGGCAGATTTAAGCCAGAATATATTTCCAAGATGGATTTCTATTTGGAGGCGCTTGATCGGCAGAAAAAAAAGAAACATGAGAATCCAAGTGTGGGGATGATCCTTTGTGCATCAAAGGATGATGAAGTAGTTGAGTATGCAATGAGCAGAACATTATCTCCGATGATGGTCGCAGAATACCAGCTACAGTTGCCTGATAAGAGTGTGTTACAGAAGAAATTACAGGAATTGATCAATATGCCTTTGATGGAGGGTGAAGATTAGCGACGACGATCAGTACAGTAACGGCGATTATATTCTGTAAGATGATGGATCGGAAAAAGACCCGGAGAGTGTGAAGCTCTCCGGGATTTTTTTGCTGTAAGTAACATTTGCGCAAAGAATCGTGACGTTTACGCAAGTGATATTGAGTTTGTCAGGTTAATAGAGTATAATTTGAAATAACAGAAAACAATAAAGAAAAATATAAAATAAATGAGAATTAAGAAATAAATACATAATAGATTGATAAAAATGATATGGCAGAGAAAAAAGGATTTGTTAGTTGAAGGCGCAACCCTGTATCGAAATGCAGATTATGAGGTTTATATAAGACAACCAGAAGAAACTCTAGTCTATGCAGATGTTTTAGGCGGCATATACTTATCTGCTGGATGATACATTTTGCTATAAGCTTTCAGAACTAGACAATAAAAATTTTTGAGCTTACTATCGAAAACAATGAAATTAACAAGAGGAAGTGCATCATTATGAAAAATATGGCGAGAAGAATCATTGCTTTGGGATGTGTTGGAATACTTTTTACAGGAATGAGCGGATGTGAGAAGCAAAATGGAAAAGAAAATGAAACTGTACTGACAGTGATCACGGACCCATCAATTCAGAAAGAAGTAAGCAGTGTAGCTGATTTTATGATGAAAACAGAAGACATTGAGATAAATGTAAAGGTACTTCCTACTGAGGAAAATGGACGGGATGCAGAGATTCAGAAGCTTCAGACACAAATTATGGCGGGAAAAGGAGCAGATGTATATTTGCTGGATACGAATCCAGATGCTGCAGAGGTGAAAACGGAGTTATTTGCAAATCCATATCAAACGATGCAAAGCGGAGCATTAGCATCATTAGATGAATATATGAAAACAGATTCTTATTGGAATGATACGACCTATAATAAGAAGATTTTAAATGCAGGACAATATGACGGAAAGCAATATATTATTCCGCTCTCCTGTTATTACTATGTACTATCAGGATCTAATGACATTGAGAAGGTGACAGAGGAGACTCTGGGGGAATGGTTGGAACAGGCGGAAAAAGAGGATGGCTCTGGATTGAAAAAGGCAATCGATGGGAGTTTATATTTGACAGCTGGAAGATGGTATCAGCCGGCAGCAGATTATGAAACACAACAAGTTTTGTTTGATAAAGAGAAATGGACAGCATTTGCAGAATCTTTCTTGTCACTTCAACAGGAATGGTTGGTAGATACGGTAGATAACATAGAAGAACAGTATCAAATACAGCCTATCGGTTCGTTGACAGGGGGAGAAGAGGTTTACGTTAAGACCATTCCGGAATTGGAAGGAAGAAAAATGGCATCCGTTATGACTTATGGGGCAGTTGGAATGTCCAGCGATCATAAAGAAAAAGCATATGAATTTTTAATGCTGTTTTTAAATGATAAGATGCAGGAAAAAGAGGATGGTATTGAGAACATAGGGCAGGTTTTTAGCACCACCGATGGAATCGCGGTAGAGAAAAGTGAGATCAGGAATTGGTTATCCGACTGTTCAGATGTAACAATTTCAGCAGTAGAAGAAAGTTTTGAGGAATTGGATGGAGCATATTTTATAACGGATGTTGAAAAGACTCTGACATCGGACATCCAGAAGGTTGTAGAATGGGGAGTAGAACCGGAAAATGGATGGGAAAAATTCGTGTCAGATTTGGCAGACAGAGTGTGGAAACAATACGAGATGCAGGTGAAAGAGTAGCTGCGAGGTTCCGAATATTCTGGTAAAAACAGGAGTTGGAGAAGGACATATTATTTTGTTTTTTAGAAGTAAATTTATTTTTTACCGCAAATCCGCATTCAGCCTTCTGCGGGACCGCTGATACAAAATCAAATATACGGCGGCATAGCCGATACCTAAAAGGACATACAGTAGCAATAAGTTTTTTACCAGTACGCCGCACAGGCACAGTATGATCATATTGATAGTAAATGTGACATACAGTGTGTATCGGGACTCATTGATAGACTGCAGAGCTGACTTTTCGATATTGAGTCCATAGTTAAAAATCTGGGCAAGTAAAGCGGCAGGAAGACAGAATTGTGCCAGGGACACGACTTCTGCTTCATCTGAGATAAAAGTAATAATATAAGAATCACAGTTTATCAGAACAAGAAACATTAAGGCGAAACAGCTTAAAGACAGTATCGTTGCTGTATTTTTGATCTGTTTTGCCTTTTTATGGCTGCCATTTCCGAAAGCCTCACTTACTAAAGAAACCGTGGCTGTGGAATAGCCAAACATGGGCATTTGTATAATCGAAATGATTTGCAGAATCAGATTGTATGCTGACAATTCTACTGTGCCGATCCGGGCCACAATCATATTCAATCCCACTACAAATAAGATATCTTCCATGAATTCCTGAGCTAAAAATGGAATGGAAAAGCGGATCTTGTCTTTTATTTTCTTTAATATCTGAGGAATCCGCAGATCAATCTGAACAAGATGGCGTGCTGTATAACTATAGATGCCTAGATACACAATCAGAGACAGTATACTTCCTAATGCGGCACCTTTTGCTCCAAACGCAGGAAGGCCCAGTTTTCCATAAATCAAAATATAGTCTAAACACACACCCAGTATATTTATAAACAAGGTTGTGGCAAAGATATGGTTCGTTTTTTTAAATATTTTGAATACGCTTGAATACAGAAAGATGACTAAATTCAGTGGAATGGAAAAACTGAAAATCCTAAGATATTCTGACGCTTCCTGCAGAGTTTTACCAGTTAATCCGAAGCCTTTATGTAAAATCGGATTGCAGAATATATTAAACAGAATAAAAAGCCCGAATCCGATGCCTCCGCACAGAATCAGGAGAAGGGAAAACTCTTCGCTGATACCTTTTAAATCATTTCTTCCTTTTAGATTAGAACCGCAAATATTAAAGACGATCGAAAATGCACCGAGAACACCTACGAGACTGTTGATGCAGGAATAGACAAGTCCGACACCGGCATAGGCCTCTAAGGAAATATGTCCGATAAAAGCCTGATCAATGATTCCCATCAAGATACTTGTGATGGAACCTGCGATTAACGGCAATGCCATTTTATTCAATTCTGTAATGCAGCTTTTTCTTTCTTTACTTATACAGTTCATATTTTATTACCTTTTTAAATCTCATTCCACGATATAAATTAATTATAGAATTCTGGAAAATGTCTGGCAAGAGGAATATCACGAGCAGGAAAAAAGCAAGGTATGGGATTGGCATTTTCAACCTTTGCATATATACTTAACTCATGAGGAACGCGGAAAATATACAGGAAAGGAAAAGGTTATGGATTTGATTTTAGAAAAAGCCAATGGAGAAAAACATATTGGAGCAGTCAGAATCTGTGATTTTGAAAAACGTTGTGTTTTGAAACAGATCTTTATTCTGCCAGAATATCAGGGGTACGGATATGCCCAGGAAGCTATCAAGATGGTCGAATCTTTTTATACAAAAGCAAAAAGATGGGAACTGGATACTATTTTACAGGAGAAAAAGCTCTGTTATCTATATGAAAAAATGGGATATCAAAAAACAGGAAAAACGGAAAAAATCAAAGATGGCATGGATCTGGTATATTACGCAAAAGAAAAACAGGGGGAGTTTAAATGAAGATTAAGTTTCAAGGAAATGAATTCTGGTATGGTACCTGTGTGAAATATGGGATGAGGATGCCGATTGGTCCGGATACGGAAACGGAGCTGGATTTGACCAGTAATCCAACGCCGAATCAGGAGATGCCTCTTCTGGTGTCGACAAAAGGGCGATGCCTCTGGTCTGAGGAGGGATTTCACATCAGGATCAGAAGCGGCGTTATAGAGGTCCCGGATTCCTATCAGCTGGAAGAGACAGGAGGCGGCCTTCGGGAGGCCTATCTGCATGCCATGCAGAAGCATTTTCCATTTCGGGGAATGCCGGCGGAAAATCTGTTTGGGAGAATTATTTACAATACATGGATCGAGCTTACTTATCATCAGAATGAGGAGGATATTCTCGCATATGCCGGCCGGATTCTGGAAAGCAGGATGTCGCCCGGAGTTCTGATGATTGACGATGGCTGGGCGGAATGCTATGGAGACTGGAGATTTCACAGCGGAAAGTTTCCGCATCCGGAGCAGATGATAGAGAAGCTCCACGGGATGGGATATCAGGTTATGGTATGGGTCTGTCCGTATGTATCGCCGGATTCGCTGAAATACCGGGAGGCGAGGGATCAGGGAATTCTCATCCGGACGCCGGAAGGGGAGCCGTACATTGCAAAATGGTGGAATGGATATTCGGCAGTTCTGGATTTTTCCAATCCAAAGGCAGTACAATGGCTGAAATGTCAGCTCGATGCACTTACAGACATGGGGGTGGATGGATTTAAGTTTGATGCAGGGGACAGCATGTATTACCGGGATGATAATGTAACGTTCGGAAGGGTGACGCCGGATGAACAGTCCAGACTTTGGGCGGAGTTCGGGGAACAATATCCGTACAATGAGTACCGGGCATCTTTTCGGGCAGGGGGATATGCGCTTTTACAGCGGCTCTGCGACAAGGATCATTCCTGGGGAGAAAATGGAATTGCATCTTTGGTTCCGGACACGCTGCTTCAGGGAATTACGGGGCATGCTTATGGGTGTCCGGATATGATCGGAGGGGGAGAATATCTGAATTTCCAGAACATGGAGAAAGCCGGACTGGATGAAGAACTGTTTGTCAGGCATTGCGAGATTGCCTGTCTGATGCCTGCTATGCAGTTCTCTGCGGCACCATTTCGGATTCTGAGCCGGGAAAACTTTGCATATATTTTGAAAAGTATTGAGGTACGGAAAAAATTTCTGCCTTATATTATGGAAGAAATCAGAAAGACCAGCGTCACAGGTGAACCGTTGATTCGATATCTGGCATATGAATTTCCGGAGGAACATGTGGAAAACGTGACGGATCAGTTCATGTTAGGTGGAAAATATCTGGTTGCGCCGGTTTATGAGAAAGGGAAAACCGGAAGGAGCCTTTACCTTCCAAAGGGAAAGTGGTATGATCGTGGAAGAGTATGGACGTCGCAGGGCGAAACCATATATTGCGAATCGGAACGAGGAATTCCGATTGTTTTTGAGAGAATAGGATAATAAATTCAGTGGGGGTAAGGAATGAAAAGAACAGCAGTATTGTTTTTGACGGCGGCACTGGCGGTATCCAGTGTGCCGCTTTCTGTCAATGCACAGGAAGATTACATTACAGCAGAGGAATCTGTGGAAAATGGACTGAAAAATACCGAAAGTGTGGAAAATGAAGAGGATATGAGTCAGCCGGAGGAAGGGGCAGAATCCGGAAAAGAGGAAGAGACCGGGGAAGATTCAGAAAAGGATGAACAGCTGGAAGAAGGAATGACACCGGATGAAGTCCCGGGAGAAGACCAGGATGAAACCGTAGAAGAAAATCCGGACAACATTCCGGGAGACGTTTTGGAAGAAGAACCGGCAAGTGAGGAAGGTAACATAACGGAAAATCCGTATACAGAGAAGGCACCTGAGAGTGAAGAGCCTGCGGAACAGGCAGTGACGGAGATGCAGGAACTTCCGAAAGAAAAAGTAAGATCAGCGAAACCGGCACTTACGTATCAGGCACATGTCCAGAATGAGGGCTGGCAGAACTGGAGGCAAGAGAGTGAACTGGCCGGTACTGAGGGAAAATACAGACGGATGGAAGCGCTCCGAATCAAACTGCAGGGCGGAGAAGATGCTGTTCAGGGAAGCGTGGAATACCGGGCACATGTACAGGATTACGGCTGGATGGATTGGAAGAAAGATGGAGAACTGTCTGGAACGCAGGGACAATCGAAGCGGATGGAAGCGATTGAGATTCGCCTGACGGGAGAGCTTGCCGAGCAGTATGATATTTATTATCGTGTACATATCCAAAATTATGGATGGCTGGACTGGGTGAAAAACGGCGCTCCGGCAGGAAGTTCTGCACTGAGTTCACGGATGGAAAGCTGTATGATCCGGCTTGTGGAAAAAGGCGATCCATCACCGGCAGCAGGAACAAGGGGATTTATCAAAGCATATACGAATACGGATTTGAGTTATCGCGGGCATGTTCAAAAGATTGGAAATACAAATACATCCGTCAACGGGCAGATTATGGGAACAGTTGGAAAGAGTCTGAGGCTGGAAGCTATGACCATGTGGCTTGATACAGCGGATTCACAGAAACTTTCCGGCGGAATTGAATACTCGGCACATGTCCAGAATATAGGCTGGCAGGGATTTAAGAAGAATGGACAGCAGGCAGGAACGCAGGCCAAAAGCCTGAGAATGGAGGCGGTTAAGATTCGCCTGACCGGAGAGGTTGCGAAGTGCTACGATATTTATTACCGGGCGCATGTCCAGAATTTCGGATGGCTTGGATGGGCGAAAAACGGACAGGCTTCTGGAAGTGAAGGATATGCTTACCGTATGGAAGCACTTCAAATTATGCTGGTTCCAAAAACAAAGGGAGCACCGGGAAGTACAAGTAATGCTTTCAAGAAAAAGCAGACAGTACCGGTGAAGAAGACAAAGTCTTTTTCCGAAGCACTTGGATTTGACGGAACAAAGATTGTAAAAGAACTGAGTGCACACCAAAATGATTCTTATTATCTGGGAACTCCGTATCAACCAATGAAAAACCCGTTGAATATGCACGAGATTCTTTACCCGAATGGTGACAGACGGGCTGATGGCTACAGTGGAATGAACTGTACCGGGTTTGTTGCCTATGTTACGCAGAAATGCGGAGGCAATCTTGCGCCAATTGGCAAGATGGGGCTGTGGGGCGGAGCATGTAACGCATCAAACTGGTTTCGTTATTTCAAAAAAGCCAATGTGGAGTATTATACATACAATTCAGTATCTGCTCTTTTGAAATCCGGAAAAGCAGAACAGGGGGATATCATTTACTGTGAACCTGTAAACTGGAATCAGCCGGGAGCAGACTGCCACATCGGATTTTTCTGGGGAAGAACATCAAGTGAAAACCGGTTTTGGCATACATCGACATCTCCGAAGAATGGAAACCAGATTTCCAACATTGTTCCGGGAATTTATCCGTCCTATTTTCATCTGGTGAAGATGAAATAAAAAGCAACTTTCAGGCGGATGAAATAAAGACTTCAAAAAAGAATAGACAGTCCCAGGGAGAGCATAGTACTTGAAAAAGTCCAGACTCTCCGGGGCTGTCTTTTCTTATCAGAAAATAAAAATTGATATTAACCACCAACTGCTCTAATTAAAAGATCAGTTTTTGAAAATCTTCTGTCGACATACCATATGAGGATGCTGCCTGCTCCAGGTTAAGGAGACCTTTTTGATACAAATCGATAATCGCATCTTTACGTCCCTGATCGTGGGCAACGTCATTCTGTGCATGAGCCTCTGCGAGCTGTTTTTGAGTTTCAGAGAGTTGTTCCTGAGTTTCAGAGAGCTGTCCCCGAGTTTCAGAGAGCTGTCCCCGAGTTTCAGAGAGCTGTCCCCGAGTTTCAGAGAGCTTTCCCCGAGTTTCAGAGAGCTGTCCCTGAGTTTCAGAGAGCTGTCCCTGAGTTTTGGAGAGCTGTCCCTGAGTTTTGGAGAGCTGTCCCTGAGTTTTGGAGAGCTGTCCCTTGGTTTCGGCAAGTGTGTCCTTAGCTTTATCTAATTCTCCTTGTACTTCTGCGATCTGCTGAAATATTTTTTCAGTCTGATGCTGCAAGGCGAGCTGATCGCGCAGGGCCCGTTCCCGGGCTTCATATGCCAGGCGTTTTTTCTCATCCTGACTCATCTCCATAAGATCTTCGTAGGCCGATTCAAGGTATGCATTTCCCTTTGCCATTTCTTCCATCTCCTTCTTATTGCCGCCGCGGAAGAATTTCATCCATGCAATAATGCCGTCAGGATGGTGGTACTCTTTTGGGATTTTGGGAAGTTCCAGTATCTGAAGCTCCAGCTTTTCGCTGTACAGATCTCCGGTTGCTTCATCATAGAACCGGACCCTTCTGTGACAGAAATTGTCTTTTTTAAAATAGGTAAAATTCAGGACGCCAACCTGTATACATTTTTGAAGTTTGTCATAAGATTCGCCCTTTTGGAGCTGGCTGGAAAACATTTTACTTAAATAAAAAAGACTTCGATCATCCCAGTATTCTATATAGAGAACCTGCATTTCGATATCCAGCTGAGTACCGCTTTCCAGAAGGACACGGACATCCAGAACACCTTGCTTTTCTTCCTCTGTTCTTTTGGAAAGCTCGTTTTCCAGGATCGTTGTCCTGCCGATCTGTTCCGGAGGAAGACGCAACAATGCAGCGATGAATCCGGTTCTTGTTTTTGGATTGCGCATCAACTCTTTGAAGCACCAGTCGATGTAAGGCTTCATAATAAATTCTTCTTCCGAAGTGGTTTGAATGGTTTTGATTTCGACTTCGTTTGTTTGCATAAATAGTCTCCTTCCTGTGGCGGTCCGGCACCTGTCAGAAGAAAACTGTTTCTGTTTCTTGTAGTCTAACATAATTTCAAACAGCAGAAAAGAGATGTCCCACAGAAAACGTATTCTTTACAGACAGAGATCCCGGCCATGTTTTTTGTTATGAATTGGATTGTTCGGCGAATGCCGTGAATGATAGAAAAGCAGACAGCTTTTCAGACGATCTCAGAATAGCATGAAAAGAAGGGCAAGGCAAGCCGGTGAAAGATAAAATTTTTCTGAAAAGACAAAGAGAGAGGACAATTTTCCGTTTTAGGATGCAAATAATAAATTGTTGATATATTAAGAATGCATAGATTGTAAATGTACAGAAAAAATGATATATTGAAACAAAATAACAGATAAATATGAAAGAAATAAAAACACAGCATTTTAGGGAGTGATACCAATGAGTTATAAAGAAGAGAATATGAGTGATTAATTAAAATTACTGGTACAAGTTCTGGAAAGTTAATCGGACTATTAGATATGGGTCACAGAACAGGAATCACCGGAACAGAAAACGTTGACAACAGTGCTGGAAATGCTGTTTACCGTACCGGATCAAAAGCTGCAGGATGCTTATATGGAGGCGAAAGAGAAGGCGGAGCAGGAGGCTGCCGAAACAACAGAACCTGGAGCACATGGAGTATATGATTTTGAAGAATTATTAACAAAAATGTACGGCTCTTATTTTTTGACCCAGGTAGAACACAATTTATATTCGGCCGTGGGAAATTTGCAAAGTCAGATTATAGGTGGCGAAGAGACAGATGAAAATCAGCTGCGGCAGGAAGCAGCAGCGGCAGCAGAGAAAGCGTGGAAAGATTATCGGACACAGATGGCAGAATAAAAGAGTGGATAATAGCAGGGTGGAGAAAGGGTGATTATGACCCTTTCTCCGTTTTTGGCTTATTTAAGTCGTTTTGACAGTTTCCCTACAAAGTATGGAACAGCTTTGATATAATGATGACATATTCACATGTAAGGAAACATACAACAATGAAATCCAACAGAAATCTACTATACTATTATATTTATTCCATTACCAGTGCGGCGATCCTGACGCGGGGTATTTTTTGATTTATCTACAGCAAAAAGGGCTTTCGATCGTGGAAGTTTCGATGTATTCTGTCGTCTACAATATATGTACAGCGGTCAGCGAGGTGCCGACGGGATATATTGGAGACCGGATCGGAAGGAAAAATTCCATTATTACAGGAACGATATTGCTGGCATGTCAGGCGGGACTGATGGTAGCAGCGCAGGAGAAAGTCTGGCTGATATTGTTGGCAGGTCTGGAAGCAGTTGCGTATACTTTTATTTCCGGCAGTGATTCGGCCTTACTTTATCAGATGCTTGCAAGCCGGAAGATGGAAGATGGAAGATCAGTATTTGAAGATTAATTCCAGAATTCTTGCGGCGCAGTCGGCTGTTATGGGCGGTGCAATTTTTATCGGAGCTCAGCTTGCGCAGTATTCCTGGAATCTTCCGTATCTTTTGACAATGCTGATTCTGATAGTGGCAGCAGGATTTATGTGCAGAGTGAAAGACCTCATGCCGTTTGCAGAAAGAGAAAAAAGCACAGGAAAACTGATAAAAACGTTGAAAGACAATATTTTATACCGGCCGCTTGGAATGTTCCTCCTTTTCTTTATTGGCATCAGTATGATTGATGGAATAGCGTACGGTTATTACAATCTGAATCAGCTGATTCTGGAATCAGTTGGGATCAGCGTGTCGGCGACCGGTTTGTTTTTCTCCCTATCGTACATAGGGAATTCGTTTGCCTATCTGGCAGTGAGTCCGCTGAATCGAATTTTTAACAGAAGCAGGATCATCTTTCTGGCTCTGATAACAGAGTGTTTGGGATTTTTATGGTTGTCCCAGGTTCAGAATAAGGGACTGTTTTTTGTGATTTCGTTAATTTTATGCTTTGTGCCAGAAATCATTTTTACTGTGGCGGACAGCATCATACAGGAATGGATTGTAGAGAGAAACAGGGCAACGATGTTATCCGTGATGTCCTTGATACGGTCGCTGTGTTCTGGAGTTATTTATGGTATTTTTGGAATTCTTCTGGAAATTGTGACAATAGAGCAGTTTTTAATTTTTCTGGCTGTTGGCTTTGGTGTGAGTGCGGTAAGTGTATTGATAGTACTAAGGAAAAGTAGGTGATGTATATGAGACATTTTGTTAATAAATTCAGTATTTTATTCCTGGTTTTTACTATCTTGGAACAGCTGATTGCCGCGACATCCACCTATGCAATGATTGCCCTGAGCTCGGAAATCCTGAAAGGGGAGGGCATGATCTGGTTTGGGGTCTTTGTGCTTTCTCTCGTCCTGGTATTTGTACCCCGGATTTTCAGTCAGAAATATATGGTAAAAGCGGAATATGCAACGTTTCAGAGATATCTTTCTCTTTATGAGAGTAATTTATATAATCAGCCGTCGTTAAAAACAAGTCATGCATTTGGAGGAGAGCGACAATCGTATTTCCAGAATCAGACGTGGCAGACTATTGAGAAAACATACGAATTCTTTGGAGATCTGATGGCGACGGTTTTGAATGTGATTTTCAATGTCCTCGTCATTGGCTGGTCTTTGAGTCCGTGGTTTTTTGCTGCATATCTTTGTGCAGCAGCGGTGATTGCAGCGGGAATTCTGACGGCAAGGGGAAAAATTGTCCGTAAGAGTGCCGGAGCGCAGGAAGCACAGAGTGCTGTGCAGAATAGATTGTTTGACGGCTGGGATACTCTCCTGATTGGAAACCGCTATAACTGGAGCCGGTGGAAAGAGGTGTTTGGGCGGACCGTTGACAAAGCGGAGAAGACAGAGACACAGTACCGTTTCAGTAATAATATACTGTCTCTTCTGATTATGGTTGGAAGTATCTTTCCGATGATTCTGGTAGTGCTGTGGACGTTGGCGGACAGTGCAGGAAACGTGGGCCGGATGACGTCTGTCATTGTAACGCTTCCACGGCAGGTGAGCAACATTCAGTATCTGAGCGTCATAGTGGAATATGTTACCGAACTGGTCGGAATCCGGGAAAAGGTTCGGAACATCGATCATGCATCATCAGCTGTGGAGAAAGAAAATCAATATCATGGGACGATCCGTTGGGAGAATCTCCGGTTTTCCTCAGGTGATGTGGAACTTCGCTTCGAGAATGTGGAAAACTTTCTGGAATTTTTGAAGGATTGTGCAGAAGAGGAAAGGTATGGGCGGATTCTGATTACCGGAACAAACGGAAGCGGGAAAACAACAGTTCTGATGCGGATCAAAGAGTATTTTGGGGATCGGGCCTATCTGTTCCCGAACCATACGAGATTGTTTTTTGAGGATAGTAATGAGAGGGAATATTCTACAGGACAACGTCTGCGGGCGAATGTGGAGGAAGTGCTCGACCGGATGAAAGATCCGTCCGTGAGGCTGTTCCTTTTCGATGAGTGGAATGCCAATCTGGACGAGGAAAATCAGAAAGAGATTTCTGAATATATAGACCGGCTGGCAAAGAGAGGGCTGATCCTTGAGGTGCGGAATAAGGAGGTATAAAAATGGGACGCAGGCTGATTTTTATTGATGATAAGCCGGGATACGGCGGGGTATCGACCTGCCTGATCTGTCTGGCAAATGAGCTTTGTAAGATAGGAAGATGTAACCGTACAAAAGAAGACATCTGTACGGTTACATCTTTAAAAGGGTAAAAAGCAGCGGTAGAGAATAAGACATCTGTACGGATCAAATGCCAGAAAAGAGAAAAGTAACCGTACGGAACAAATAAAGTGTACGGATTAAATGCCAAGAAAGGAAAAAGTAACCGTATGAGACAAAGAAAGTATACGGTTTCAAGAGTCAAAAAAGAAAAATAACCGTACGGACAGAGGATTCATACGGTTACAGGAGCAGATGTCTGGTTCCAGCGGTAGAGAACGCTGGAAAGCCGGGAGACAAGGACAAGTTAAGATGAGGAGACTTCCAAAGAGGAGGGCGACATCAGGTTTGATGCTGTCTTCCTCTTTCTTGTTACGGCGGAAACATTTTTAGTACATAATCATTTACCTGACATTTGGACATATTTACCTGACATCTTGAACTGGCATAAAAGTGTGAAATGATTATAATTAGTTGTAGTAAAAACGAGAAGATTACGGATCGCAAGATCAGGGGAAAAAGGAGGAGCAGAGATGGCGGTTTGTTTTCACAAATCATCGATGGAATTTCATCTGTATAATCAAAACATCAGCTATATTTTGAATGTACTGGAGAATGGACAGATCGGACATATTTATTTTGGAAAGAAATTACGGGACAGGGAGAGTTTTGCGCATATGTTGAATTTCCGGGCAAGACCGATGTCTGTATGCCCGTTTGAAGGAAAACTGGAATTTTCCATGGAGCACATCAAGCAGGAATACCCGGTGTACGGATCAGGGGATATGAGATATCCGGCTCTTGAGATTCTTCAGGAAAACGGCAGCCGGATATCCGAGTTCCTTTACAAAGGACACAGCATTTATCAGGGAAAACCGGAGCTTTCCGGACTGCCGGCAACCTATGTAGAGAAAGAAGAGGAAGCGGATACACTCGAACTGTATCTGGAAGATCAGGTATCCGGTACGGAAATTACTTTATATTATACAATCTTTGCGAATGTTCCGGCAGTTGCACGTAGTGCGAAGATTACGCAGAAGGGAGATCAGGAAATTGTTCTGGACCGGGCAATGAGTATGAGTGTTGATCTTCCGGATATGGATTTTGAGATGATCGAGCTGACCGGAGCATGGGCAAGGGAACGTTCGGTCAAGGAGAGAAAGCTGGAGCATGGAGTGCAGGCAGTATACAGTCTGCGTGGATGCAGCAGCCACAATTATAATCCGTTTCTGGCTTTGAAGCGGGAGGAGACGACAGAGGGAAATGGAGAAGTCTATGGGTTCAGCCTGGTCTACAGCGGAAATTTCCTTGCGCAGGCGGATGTCGACACGTATGACACAACAAGAGTGACGATGGGAATTCATCCGGATACTTTTTCCTGGAATCTGAAACCGGGAGAGACCTTCCAGACTCCGGAGGCTGTGATGGTATATTCGGATCACGGACTGAATGGTATGAGCCAGGCATATCATACGCTTTACCGGAGCCGCCTTGCAAGAGGATTCTGGAGAGACCGGGAAAGACCGGTTCTCATCAACAACTGGGAAGCAACCTATTTTGATTTTGACGAGGACAAGATTCTTGAAATTGTAAAAACAGCAAAAGAGCTTGGAGTGGAACTGTTTGTGCTGGATGACGGATGGTTTGGAAAGCGTAATGACGACACCTCTTCTCTGGGCGACTGGTATCCGAATCTGGAAAAACTGCCGGATGGCATTACGGGAGTGGCCAGAAGGGTAGAGGAAATGGGACTGAAATTCGGACTCTGGTTTGAGCCGGAAATGACGAATAAAGAAAGCAGGCTTTACAGGGAGCATCCAGACTGGATTTTGTCAGTGCCGGGAAGAAAGGTGTCGGTGGGACGTAATCAGTATGTCCTTGATTTTTCCAGAGAAGAAGTTGTGAACGCGATCTTTGAACAGATGAAAAAGGTTCTGACAGAAGCTCCGATTTCCTATATTAAATGGGATATGAACCGGAGTATGTCTGAAGTGTATTCGGCGGGTGCCGGTGCAAAGGATCAGGGAAAAGTCATGCACAAGTACATACTGGGTGTGTACCGGCTTTACGATATGCTGACGAAGGAATTTCCGGAAATCCTGTTTGAGTCCTGCGCAAGCGGCGGGGCGAGATTTGATCCGGGACTTCTTTACTATGCGCCGCAGTGTTGGACATCTGATGATACGGATGCGGTAGAGCGATGCAAAATCCAGTACGGAACCTCTTTTGTCTATCCGGTCAGCAGCATGGGAGCCCATGTGTCTGCGGTGCCGAATCATCAGCTGCTTCGAAACACGTCTCTGGAAACACGTGCGAATGTGGCGTATTTTGGAACTTTTGGGTATGAGCTGGATCCGAACAGGCTGACAGAAGAAGAAAAAGAAGAGGTCAAAGCACAGATTACGTTTATGAAACAGTACCGTCACCTGATTCAGTACGGCACTTTTTACCGGCTGTTAAGTCCGTTTGAGGGAAATGAGACGGCGTGGATGGTCGTATCAGAAGATAAAACCCGGGCGATTGTCGGATATTACAAGGTCCTGCAGTCTGTGAACGGACCGTATAAAAAAGTCAGGCTTCAGGGGCTGGATCCGGACCGGAAGTATCATGTCGCCGGGATGGAGCCAGGAAAATACGAGGAAGATCTCTACGGAGATGAACTTCTCTGGTACGGCCTGAATGTGTCCGATGCCTCCTCCGGGGAGAATAAAGAGAAGTACAACGGAAAGAACGGGGACTATCAGTCCCGGCTGTATCTCTTAAGCTCCATCGAATAAGGATTCGTTTTCTTATCCTGGCGGTACCGGGAAGGGCTTGTTCCATTGACCTTCCGGAATGCCTTGGAGAAAGAAAAGGTGCTGGAGTATCCGCAGGAATAGGCAATGTGTTCAATGGGGAGACTGGTATTTTCCAGGAGTTCACACGCCTTGGTCATGCGGTATTTGACGAGAAACTGCTGTGGAGACAGGTGTACAGTCTTTAAGAACAGTTCCGTCAGATAACTCCGGTTGAGGGATAGAAAGTCTGCGATTTCCTGAACGGATACCGGGTTCTGGTAGTTCTTATATATATAGGAAATGGCCTGGCTGACATAGACGTCTGCAACCTTTTTACTGCTTTTGCTTTTGTAGCCGGAGCCTTCGATCAGGAGGGCCAGAAACTGCAGCAGAACCCCTTGAATATAAATTTCATTCTGGAAGCTCATCTTATGGTGGGCGATCATATCCAGGACATAGTTCTTTGCCTTCTCCGGGTCCGGGCAGGTAAAGACCGGGTGGTCCGGCGTGATTCCGATCAGCTCGAAGTAGCGGGCAATGTCGGTGCCGGCAACGGAAACCCAGACATAACTCCACGGATCCGTCTCATCGGCCTGATAGAAGGTGAGCCTGTCAGGCCGAATCAAAAAGCCCTGCCCCGTTTCGATGGAATAACTGTTTTCTCCGGAATAAAAAGTTCCCTTTCCTTTTGTGCATATATGAAATATGTAGGAGTCCCGGACAGCAGGTCCATAGGAATAAAGGGGCGGGCAATCCTGCATTCCGCAGAAAAGCATATAAATTTCCTGAAAAAGATTACTGTTAAATTCTGAAAAAGTCTGTATCTGGTCCATATAATCCCCTCCCCTGAGCGGTTTTTCTTGAGTGTAGCATGAGAAAAAAGAATTGTAAATAAAAAAGGGGATTGCGCGATTACATGCGGAGCGGTAGAATGAAAAAATATGAGTAAAAAAAGGAATGCGAGAAGGGAGAACAGCTATGGAAAACAATATGACAAAGGGAAGTCCCGGAAAGCTGATTGTCCGGTTTACGATGCCGGTTTTTATAGGAAATGTGTTCCAGCAGTTTTATAATATGGTGGATGCCGTGGTTGTCGGGAAATTTGTCGGGACAAAGGCACTTGCAGGAGTCGGGGCGACAGGGACGATCAATTTCCTGATTATCGGATTTCTGATCGGGCTGACTGCCGGGTTTACCGTGTTGACGGCGCAGAAATTCGGTGCAGGCGATATGAATGCAATGAGGAAAACAGTGGCGTCTGCCGCGATTCTGTCGTTGATTGTCTCCGTGGTGATGACAGCGGCCAGCGTGATCTTTATGAAAGACCTGTTGAGACTTCTGAATACGCCGGAAGACATTTTTGACTATGCGTACGAATATATTGTCATTATCTGTGCCGGGATTTTTGCCCAGGTACTTTATAATCTGCTTTCCAGTATTTTAAGAGCACTCGGCAACAGCCGGACACCGCTTTATTTTCTGATTCTGGCGGCGCTTCTGAACGTCGTGCTGGATCTGGTGTTCATCATCTGTTTTGGCATGGGACCGGCAGGGGCGGCTTATGCGACTGTCATTTCTCAGGGCGTGTCGGGGGCGGCATGTCTGATTTACATCTGGAAGGCGGTGCCGCATCTGCATCTCCACAAAGAAGACTGGAAAGTGGAAGGAGATCTTTTGAGGACACAGATGCGGATTGGATTTCCGATGGCGCTTCAGTATTCGATTACTGCTATTGGGACAATGATGGTGCAGTCCGCGCTGAATCTGCTCGGCTCCATCTCCGTTGCGGCCTTTACGGCAGCCAGCAAGATCGAGCAGATTGTAACTCAGGCCTATGTGGCTCTTGGAACGGCCATGGCGACCTATTGTGCCCAGAATATGGGAGCGGGAGATATCAAAAGAATCCGGCGGGGATTCCGCTCGGCAACCATCATCGGTTCCGTCTATTCGGTTGTGGTTGCGGTGCTGATGGTCCTGGGCGGACATTATCTTACGTATCTCTTTGTAGAAGCTGCGGATGTACCGCAGGTAATCGGCGGAGTCCGGACGTATCTGATCTGTGTGTCTGTATTCTTCATCCCGCTGACTGTGGTGAACCTGTACCGCAACGGAATTCAGGGAATGGGATACGGATTCCTCCCGATGACTGCGGGAATTGCCGAATTAATTGGAAGAGGTGTGGTGGCAATGATTGCCTCACGTCACAGAAGTTACGTGGGCGCCTGCCTTGCCAGTCCGATGGCATGGATTCTTGCGGGAAGCCTGCTTCTGGTCATGTACTTTAAAATCATGAAGGGACTGGAGCAAAACCGGGAAGCGGAATCATAAAACGGAACAGTGTGCGTATAATTAAGGGACGATATGCGAAGGAGCACAGAATATGCAGTTTGTTTTATTTCTGTCTCAGTACATCGTCCCTTTTCTGATTTTTACGATTGTTGTCTCCGGAATTCTGGAACGGGTACAGGTTTACGAGACATTTATCAAAGGGGCGAAGGATGGATTTTATACGGTGTTGAAGATCATGCCGACACTCGTAGGGCTGATGGTGGCAGTGGGAGTACTCCGAGCCTCAGGTTTTCTGGAGTTTCTGTCCGGAATTCTGGGACAGTGGACGGAGAAAATCGGATTCCCGGGAGAGCTGGTACCTCTTTCTGTCGTCAAAATGTTTTCCTCGTCGGCGGCTACCGGACTTTTGACGGATATTTACAAGGAATTCGGGACAGACTCTTACATAGGGAGGATCGCCTCCATCTCCATGGCGTGTACGGAGACGATTTTTTATACGATGTCTGTGTATTTTATGACTGCAAAGGTGAAAAAGACAAGATATACACTGGCCGGAGCGATGATTGCGACGGCGGCCGGACTTGCGGCGAGTGTATGGCTTGCCGGAAAAATGTAAATAATTTATTAAAAAACAAATTTAGGGATAGATTTTTTTTGTAATATAGATTATACTGGTCATAAATAAAAATAGTAATTCTTACTATTTGTATAGGAAGAAAGGAGAATATAAAATGCAGAAATATGTTTGCGAACCATGCGGATATGTATATGACCCGGAAGTAGGTGATCCGGATAACGGAATTGCACCGGGAACAGCTTTTGAAGACCTTCCGGAAGACTGGGTATGCCCGATCTGCGGTATGGGAAAAGAAGTATTCGTAGCAGAATAATAGAAATGAAACGAAAGAGAAGACAGACCGGTCCGGGGCAGATGCCCTGTGTGACCGCTGTCTTCTCTTTTTTCTATGCGTCCGTTTTTTCCAGTTCTTTTCTGATCAGATCAAAAGGAGCCGGCCCGATATCCAGAACAAACTTATGAAACCGTTTCTGGGAAAAATTTTCGCCCCAGCGGGTCATGGCCTCTTTTTTCAGTTCCAGAAATTCCAGATAGCCGAAATAATATTTTGCGTAGTTGGCCGGATCCCCCAGAATCAGCTGATAGATTTCCGAAATGCTGTCTTTGTCACCGATACCGTATTGGAAGAAGAAAGCAAGCGTGTCTTCTTCCGACCAGCCTTTTTCATGGATTCCGATATCGGCCAGAGCATAGAGACCGAGGATGATAGAAGCGTTTTTCTGCTGGATAACGGCCTCTTCTTTGGAGATCGGCGCCAGATAGTAGGACATCATTTCTGTGTAGGTGGCCCATCCCTCCACATATCCGCCAAAGTTCAGGACGGTGCGGATCGGATCCGGATTCTGCGAAAGGAAATAGGTCGTCTGGTAGAGGTGGCCCGGATAGCCTTCATGGGCCAGTGTGGTGAAAAGGTTTAAGCCTTCCATTTCATGTCGCGGGTTGATGTAAATCGTATTTTGGGTACTGTCGTCGATGGGCGGGATGAGATAAAAGGCGGGGCTTAAATATTCCTGCGTGGATGTTGGCACCTGCTTGACGGTAAAGGAAACGTCCGGGATGTCAGGAAAGGACGGCTCCATTTTCTGTTTCAGTTCCAGGAGGATGGATTCCGGGGAGGATTCCTGAAGGACAACGTCCGACACGATTCCGGAGGCGGGAAGCGCCGCTTTCATCTCTTTCATATCAGAGATGATCTGGGAGGCGGCGAGCTGCTCAAGTTCCTCGACGGAACGGTCCGTTCCGATTTCCTGTTTCAGAAATGCTTCATAGCATTCTTTGCCGTCCGGGAGACTGCAAAGCCCCGTGTCGGAAGTGCCGGAACCTTTCAGTGAAGTCAGCCCGTCTATCAGAATCTGGTAGGCGGGAAAAATCTGAGTAGTCAGGAGATCTTTGTTTTTGGCTGTGTACAGAATTCGCTCGCTGTCCGATAGCGTACCCATCTCGTCAAGGCGTTCTTCAAAGGAGGAGAGAAGATAGTGATCTTCTCCCATGGAGACGAAGTCCTGACATTCCTGGATGACGGCGTCCGCTCTGTCGTCAGACATGAAAAGGCCAGCCTCGGATTTGGCCTGTTCGAAGTCAATCAGAGACTGAAAGTAATCCGGCATGGTAGAAAGAAGTGACAGGTATGTATCGATATCCTCTGTCGTCTCAAAAGTAAATTCAGAGAGCAGAACCGGAAGCTGGGACTGGGTTCCGGTGAGCGGACTTAACGGCTCTTCATATAGAAGATATTTGGAACAGGAAAGGGCGGTCTCAAGATAAGAATCCAGAATCCGCCAGGTGAGCTGATTTTCTTTGGACAGCTTTTTTGGCGAAAAGCGGTCAAGTGCTGCCAGAGTATTTTCCAGAGATGCTCCGGAACTCTCGGGAGAGGATACAAAGGTACCGAAGGTGACAGGCGCATCCAGAATCCCGTAACTTTCCGGATCCTTTAAATTAAAGTGCAGGCTGATGGAATCGCCGGACACCTCCTGGAAGAAAAGTGTTTTTGTAAATGCTTCAAACTGTTCATCCGTGCTGTTTGAGGTGATCGTTCTGGAAAAGAAAGAATCCGGGTCCGAAGAGGGCGGAAGAAAGGAATAAATCAGCAGAGAGACAGCAGCCAGGCTGACCGCAGCCAGAAGGACAAACCGGACTTTTTTTCTGCGAAAACATGAGAAAACTGGGAGTGAAAATTTCATAAATTCAGGCTCCAGATAGAATTTGTCATATTATATGTGAAATAGTGCGGTCAAATGTTAAACTTTTGAAATAACCATTGCATTTTATTTTAAAAGTTGTATGATAAGAGATAATTGCAAATTATACAAAAAGGGGGCTTTCTATGGACTCTGTAATCAACAAATTGACGGAAATTGAGCAGACTGCATCGGCGATTGTAGCGCATGCAGAGGCTGAGAAAGAGAAACTCGACAGGGAATACGAAGAGAAGAGAAAGGTATTTGACCTTCGGATGGAGGAGGAGACAAAAGCCCGGATCGAAAAGATTCAGGAGGGGCTTGAGCATGATAAGGAGAACCTTCTTACCGGTCAGGAAAATACAAGTCGGGAGCTCATCGCATCCCTTCAAAAGGAGTATGAGGAGAAGCATACATTGTATGCAGAAGATATTTTAAAGCGGATCACAGAGGTGTAGCTTATGGGAAATTTACTTGCCTACAGTGGGATTGTCACGAAGCTAAGGGCAATGGAGGCCAAACTCCTTACAAAAGAGCAGTTTGATGAGATCATGGTCATGAGCAGTGTGCCGGAAGTGGTTTCTTACCTGATTCAGAATACTGTATACAGGGAAATCCTGGAGAATCTGGAGCCGTCCCTTGTACACAGGGGGAACATCGAGAAGCTTCTGGAACTGTCCTTGTACCATGATTACACGAAGATTTACCGTTTCTGCACACTGGAGCAGAGAAAGTTTTTAAAGCTTTATCTGAAGCGGTACGAAGTGGAGCTGATCAACTATTGTCTGAGGATCGTCATCAACCACTATCAGGAGCCTTTCGATCTGAACCATAAGAAAGCATTTTTTGACCGGTATTCGCAGATTTCCATCGAAAAGCTGATCCACGTAAGAACAACAGATGAGCTGATTGAAAACCTGAAGGGAACGGAATACTATGAGACATTAAAGAAGCTGAGGGATTCAGGGAAGGCGACACTGTTTGATTATGATCTGGCACTGAATCTGTATTACTTTGTTTCCATGTGGAAGGATCACAAGAAGATCCTGAAGGACAAGGAGCTGGAGCTTTTTGCGAGAGATTACGGGACCCAGATCAATATGCTGAATATTCAGTGGATTTACCGGGCCAAGAAATATTTCAGCCTGTCCCCGCCGGATATTTATGCGCTGCTGATTCCGATCCAGTACAAGATCAGTACCGGGCTGGTCAAGGAGATGGTGGAAGCGCCGACTTTGGAGGAATTTCAGAATGCCGTGCAGAAGACCTCGTACGCAAGACACTATGATTTTGGCCAGAATCTGACGGTAGAAAAGATGTACGCGGATTATCTGTATTATTTGTACACGACAGACCGGAGGAGAAATCCGTACTCTATTGCGTCGATCAATACCTACCTCTTTATGAAAGAGGAGGAGATCAAAAAGCTGACGACCGTGATAGAATGTGTGCGCTATGGTGTATCCTCGGATGAGATCATGGAGTATACAGGAGGGCAGAAAAAATGATTGTAAAAATGAAATTTGTCAATATCTCAGGGCCGCGCAGTGATATTGACCGTGTGATGGATCTGTATCTGTCACGATATGAAATCCAGCTGGAATCAGCGCTTTCTGAGCTGAAGACAGTGGACAATTTAAGGCCCTTTGTGGAAATGAATCCGTACAGGGATGCACTTCTTAAAGCGGTGCAGTTTGTGGGATTTTTGGAAGATCCGGATAAGACCTTACCGGATACGAAAATGGGGCTCAATGATATTTTTGAACTGATCCGGACAACAAATGAGGAATATTTAAAACTGCAGTCACAGCAGGATCAGTGGAAAAAGAAGAAAGAAGAGATTGCAGCCAGACAGAAAATCATCGAGCCGTTCCGGCCGATGGGCGGTGATCTTGGAAAGATCCTGAATTATAAATATATTGCCTACCGCTTCGGTAAGATGCCGGTGGAGCAGTACCAGAAGCTGGAGAAATATCTCCTGAATGATCTGGATGCGGTTTTTGTAAAAGGAGCGCAGGACGGGACATCTGTCTACGGTGCTTACTTTGCTGCACCTGCGGATCTCCAGAAGACGGATGCGGTATTCCGGTCCCTTCATTTTGAGCGGATTGAGATTCCGGCGCAGTACGAAGGATCGCCGGAGGAAGCAAGCCAGAAGCTTCTGAAGGAAATGTATGAAATCCAGAAGAAAATTGATGACCTGGATAAAGAAGCGGCGAAGATGCTGGAACAGAAAGCCCCGCAGCTTGTGTGGGCGAAGCAGAGGCTGGAAGAGCTTGCTCACAATTTCGACGTCCGTAAGATGGCGGCCAGGGTGGAAGATAAAAAAGAAGATTACTATATCCTCTGCGGCTGGATGGCAGAAGAGGACGTCAAAAAGTTTATGGCGGAAGCGGAGCAGGACGACAAGGTTTTTGTTGTCGTGGAGGACGACCATGACAGCTACTTCGGAGAACCGCCGACAAAACTGGAAAACCCGAAGATTTTCAAGCCGTTCGAGATGTTCGTCGGTATGTACGGGCTGCCGTCCCACGATGAGATTGACCCGACCCTTTTTGTGGGAATCACCTATTCCTTCATCTTCGGAGTGATGTTCGGCGATGTAGGCCAGGGACTTCTGCTTGTCATTGTGGGAGCATTGATTTACCACTTTAAGAAACTCCCGCTTGCGGGAATCATTGCTACGGCAGGAGTATTCTCAACAATCTTCGGCTTCATGTTTGGAAGTGTGTTCGGATTTGAAGATATCATAGAGCCTCTGTGGCTTAGGCCCATCGACCATATGACGACACTCCCGTTTGTCGGGAAACTAAATACGGTATTTATCGTGTCGATTGCCTTTGGAATGCTGCTGATTCTGGTGGCGATGGTACTTCATATTATCAATGCGTTCCGGGGACACGATGTTCAGGGCGCATGGTTTGATCCGAACGGAGTGGCCGGACTTGTCTTTTACGGATCGATTGTGGCGGTTGTGGTTCTGTTCATGACCGGACACAAGACACCGGCAGGAATCGTGCTTCTTGTGATGTTCGGAGTGCCGCTTCTTCTGATTCTCTTTAAGGAGCCGTTGACAAACACGCTTCTGAAGAAGAAAGAGAAGATGAAAGAAGGAGCAGTGATGTTCCTGGTAGAAGGATTTTTTGAACTGTTCGAGATGCTCCTGAGCTATTTTTCGAACACTCTTTCTTTCGTGCGTATCGGAGCCTTTGCCGTCAGCCATGCGGCGATGATGGAGGTCGTACTGATGCTTGCCGGAGTAGAGGGCGGGCATACAAACTGGGTGGTGATCGTGCTTGGAAACCTGTTTGTCTGTCTGATGGAAGGACTTGTAGTCGGAATCCAGGTACTTCGTCTGGAATACTATGAGATGTTCAGCCGGTTCTATAAAGGAAGCGGAAGAAAGTTTGAGCCATATAACAAAAACAGAAAAATGGAAAAATAAAGGAGGACTTTATTATGACTCTTGCAGCGAGAATAGCGCTAATTGCAGCACTGATCTTAAGTATTATCATTCCGTTTGGATATTATCTGATCGGAGAGAAGAACAAAGGGCGTTACAAACGTGCCATTGGAGTGAATGTATTTTTCTTCTTCGGAGCATTCGTTCTGGCATCGATTATGATGTTTGCAGGACCGAATGTACAGGCGGCGGACGCGGCAGCCTCTGCCTCTACAGCAACGGGAATGGGCTATATCGCGGCCGCACTGGTTACCGGTTTATCCTGTATCGGCGGCGGTATCGCCGTGGCAAGTGCAGCGAGCGCGGCACTTGGCGCGATCAGCGAGGACTCCAGCGTCCTTGGTAAGTCGCTGATTTTCGTAGGACTTGCAGAAGGTGTCTGCCTGTACGGGCTGATCATCTCCTTCATGATCCTGGGACAGTTATAAGATGAAGATGTTTCTGATCAGTGATAATGTCGATACGTATACAGGAATGCGCCTTGCAGGCGTGGACGGAGTTGTCGTACACGAACGTGAGGAGCTCTATGAGGCGCTCCAGAATGTCCTGAAGGACAAGACTGTGGGGATTGTCCTTCTGACGGAGAAATTCGGGAAAGAATTTCCGGATCTCATCGACGAATTCCGTCTGGAGAGGAAAATGCCTCTGCTTGTGGAGATTCCTGACAGACACGGAACCGGACGGAGAAAAGACTTTATCACATCTTATATTACCGAAGCAATCGGACTGAAATTATAAAAGGAGGGATTCCTTTTGACATTAGATGAGAAAATTGCGAAGATTCAGACCTCCTCAATGGAGGCGGCCAGAGCAG
The DNA here is from genome assembly GCF_002161525.1 of Drancourtella sp. An57. NCBI lineage: Bacteria > Bacillati > Bacillota > Clostridia > Eubacteriales > Oscillospiraceae > Drancourtella > Drancourtella sp. An57. The sequence goes on along the minus strand of NZ_NFHY01000013.1, from coordinate 63,602 downwards.
AAGGAAATGAGATTATAACGAGTTACCGCGCGGCCCTCGACAAGGTGTTTGAGGATCATAAGCAGGAGGCCGTGCGCCAGATGGAGACCCGGATCAAAGCGGAGACAGTCAATGCCAGACAGCAGAAAAACCAGGCGATGGCAAAGGCACAGCTGGATCTGAAGAGGCAGGAAGGAAGAGTGCAGAAAGAACTAAAGGATAAGGTGTTCCGGGAGGTCATGGAACTGGTGGCATCCTATATGAAAACAGAGAAGTACCGGGACTTTCTTCTGCGCTGTATCCGGAAGTCTGTAGAATTTGCGGGCGATGAGGGATTGACAATCTATATCAATCCTTCGGATCAGGAGATGAAAGAGGAGCTGGAATTAAAGTCCGGCACTATGCTGACGATCAGCAACGAAGACTTCATCGGAGGAGTCCGGGCAGTCATCCGCGGCAGAAATATTCTGATTGATCATTCTTTCAGGACCGCTCTGAGATCGGAGTATGATGAATTTGTATTCCTGGGAGGTGATGGAGTTGTCTAAGACTGGGAAAATCTATGGAATTAACGGGCCTGTCATCTATCTGAAAGGCAATACCGGATTCGGAATGTCCGAAATGGTTTATGTGGGAAAGGATCATCTGGTCGGAGAAGTCATTGCCCTCGATAAGGACCGGACAACTATTCAGGTGTACGAGGAGACATCGGGACTTCGCCCGGGAGAAGAAGTGACCGCCTCCGGAAATGCAGTGTCGGTGACTCTGGCGCCCGGGATTCTGAATAATATATTTGACGGAATTGAGCGTCCGCTGGAAAAAATATCAGAGACGGGCGGAGCTTTTATTACAAAAGGAATTTCGGTCGACTCCCTCGACCGTGAAAAGAAATGGGACACCCATTTTACTGTGAAGAAAGGCGATTATGTCAACGGCGGCGATATTTTTGCGGAGGTACCGGAGACAAGAGCTATTGTCCATAAATGTATGATTCCGCCGCATCTGCACGGTACGGTCGTATCTGTGCGGGAGGACGGGCCGTACACGATCGAAGAGCCGCTTCTGACTCTGGATACAGGAAACGGACAAACGGTGGAGATTCCGATGGCCCAGAAGTGGCCGATCCGGACACCGCGCCCGGTGAGCCAGCGGTTTGCGGCATCGGTACCGCTTGTGACGGGACAGCGGATCATCGATACGATGTTCCCGATCGCAAAAGGCGGAACAGCTGCGATCCCGGGAGGATTCGGAACAGGAAAAACAATGACCCAGCATCAGATTGCCAAATGGTCCGATGCGGACATTATTATCTATATCGGATGCGGAGAGCGTGGAAATGAAATGACCCAGGTTCTGGAGGAGTTTGGGGAACTGACAGACCCGCGGACCGGAAACCCTCTGATGGACCGGACGACGCTGATTGCCAATACGTCCAACATGCCGGTGGCGGCCCGTGAGGCAAGTATCTATACGGGACTTACTCTGGCCGAGTATTACAGGGACATGGGATATGATGTGGCGATCATGGCGGACTCCACATCGAGATGGGCGGAGGCTCTTCGTGAACTTTCTGGACGTCTGGAGGAGATGCCGGCAGAAGAAGGATTCCCGGCTTACCTTGCATCCAGGCTGTCGGCTTTCTATGAGAGAGCGGGCATGATGCAGAACTTAAACGGTACGAGAGGATCAGTCAGCATTATCGGGGCGGTATCGCCTCAGGGCGGTGACTTCTCGGAGCCGGTCACACAGAATACGAAGCGGTTTGTGAGATGCTTCTGGGGACTGGACAAGAGCCTTGCCTACTCCAGACATTTCCCGGCCATCCACTGGCTTTCCAGTTACAGTGAATATTTGCAGGATCTGTCCCACTGGTATCAGGACAATGTTTCTCCGAAGTTTGTAGATTACCGGAACCGGCTGATGGCCCTTCTGAATCAGGAGAGCAGCCTTCTGGAAATCGTCAAGCTGATCGGAAGTGACGTTCTGCCGGATGACCAGAAGTTGATTCTGGAAATTGCAAGAGTCATCCGTCTGGGCTTCCTGCAGCAGAACGCTTTCCACAAAGATGATACGTGCGTCTCTCTGGAAAAGCAGTTCCTGATGATGGATACGATTTTATATCTGTACAAACAGGCACGGGCCCTTGTGACAATGGGGCATCCGATGTCGGTTTTGAAGTCGGAAAATATTTTTGAACGTGTCATTGCCATCAAGTACGATGTGCCGAATGACCGGCTGGAACTGTTTGCGCAGTACCGGCGGGACATTGATACCTTCTACCAGCGTGTGCTGGAGAAAAATGCATAAAAGGAGGGAACGAAACAGTTATGCCAATCGAATATCTTGGGCTTAGCAGCATTAACGGTCCCCTCATTGTACTGGAAGGGGTACAGGATGCGTTTTATGATGAAATTGTAGAATTTATTGTGGGAGGAAACAAGAAGCGGATTGGAAGAATCATTGAGCTTTATGGGGACAAGGCGGTCATCCAGGTCTTTGAAGGATCCGAGGGAATGTCCCTTGTCAACACCCACACCAGACTCACCGGGCATCCGATGGAGATCGGACTGTCCCGCGAGATGCTTGGAAGAACCTTTAACGGAATCGGACAGCCGATCGATGATCTGGGAACGATTGCCGCGCGAGTAAGGCGGGATGTCAATGGACTGCCGCTCAATCCGGTAAAACGGGAATATCCGAGGAACTATATTCGTACCGGGATTTCGGCAATCGATGGCCTGACTACGCTGATTCGAGGACAGAAGCTGCCGATTTTTTCCGGAAACGGACTGCCTCACGACCAGCTTGCAGCGCAGATCGTCAAGCAGGCGTCTCTGGGAGAGGATTCCGGTGAAGAGTTTGCCATTGTCTTTGCGGCCATGGGAGTCAAACACGACGTGGCGGACTTTTTCCGCAGAACTTTTGAGGAGAGCGGCGTGGCAGACCATGTGGCCATGTTCCTGAATCTGGCAAACGATCCGGTGGTGGAACGTCTGATTACGCCGAAAGTAGCGCTGACGGTTGCAGAGTATCTGGCCTTTGAGCAGAACATGCATATCCTTGTCATCCTGACGGATATGACATCCTTTGCCGAGGCCATGCGTGAGGTGTCCTCCTCCAAAGGAGAGATCCCAAGCCGGAAGGGCTTTCCGGGTTATCTGTACAGTGAACTTGCTGCAATCTATGAGAGAGCAGGCATCGTGGAGGGCGCAGGCGGTTCGGTAACGCAGATTCCGATTCTGACGATGCCGAACGATGATATTACCCACCCGATCCCGGACCTGACCGGATATATTACAGAAGGCCAGATAGTACTGGACCGGAACTTAAACGGTCAGTCCATTTATCCGCCGATCAGCGTCCTGCCGTCCCTGTCCCGTCTGATGAAAGACGGAATCGGAGAGGGTTACACAAGGGAGGATCATCAGGATCTGGCAAACCAGCTGTTTTCCGCCTACGCAAAAGTGGGGGACGCAAGAAATCTGGCATCGGTTATCGGAGAGGACGAACTTTCCCCGATCGATAAAGAATACCTTGCGTTTGGAAAGGAATTTGAAGAGAAATACATCGGTCAGGGTCCGGAGGAAAACCGTACCATCGAGGAGACACTGGATCTTGGATGGGAGCTTCTTGGACGGCTTCCGAGAGAGGAGCTGGACCGTGTTAATACGAAGATTCTGGACAAATACTATCATCCGACAAAACGGGATGAAGGTGTCACCACGAGTGCGAGTCCGGGCTCTGTAGCAAATAAAGAAATGTAAAGGGGTGAGGCTGTTGGATCCACGGACATTTCCGACAAAAGGCAACCTGATGCTTGCGAAGAATTCTCTTGCGCTTGCGAAGCAGGGATATGAACTGATGGATAAAAAGAGAAACATTCTGATCCGGGAACTGATGGATCTGATCGATCAGGCCCGCACCATTCAGGAGGAGATTGACAGCACATTTACCTATGCGTATCAATGTCTTCAGAAGGCAAATATTGAAAACGGGATCAATACGATCTCCCAGATCGCATATACGGTTCCGATCGAAGATTCGATCGTGATCCAGACAAGAAGTATCATGGGAACGGAGATCCCGCATGTGAAATATACACCGAAGACACCGGTTCCGACTTATGCGTTCAGCGCGACAAAAGAGTCCGCGGACCGGGCGGCGGAAGCTTTCCGGAAGGTGAAAGATTTGACGGTGAAGCTTTCCATGGTGGAGAATGCGGCTTACCGGCTTGCTTCCAATATTAAAAAGACGCAGAAGAGAGCCAATGCGCTGCAGAACATCACTATCCCGATGTATACACAGCTTGTATCAAGCATCAGCAACGCACTGGAAGAAAAAGACAGAGAAGAATTTACAAGACTGAAAGTGATCAAGCGGAGAAAACAAAGTTAGAGAAAAGAGATGAAATGAGGAGGCAGAACAACGATGGACTACACGATTACAACAGATTCAAATTCGGATGTGCCGGCTGAGGCCCTGAAAAAATATGGAATCCCGGTGATCCCGCAGTACTACGCATTCGGAGATGAGGTTTACGGAGATGAGAAAAACATGTCCCCGCATGAATTTTATGAGACGATGAGGAAGGGAGAACTTCCGAAATCCATGGCAAACAATCCGGCAGTCATCCGGGAAAAATTTGAGACGGTTTTAAAAGAAGAAAAAGATATTCTCCACATCGCATTTTCCAGCGCATTGAGCGGCAGCTATAACAACGTGCGCATGGTGGCAAGGGAGCTGCTCGATGAGTATCCGGACAGGAAAATCGAGATCTTTGACTCCCTGAATGCATCCCTCGGCGAAGGTCTGTCAGTGTACCGGGCGGCAGAATTAAGGGAGCAGGGGAAAGCAATGCAGGAAGTCCTGACAGTACTGAATGAAGAACGAAGCCATATCAATGTCTGGTTTACCGTGGATGATCTGCACCATCTTCAAAGAGGAGGACGTGTCTCCAAAACGACTGCGATTGTCGGCAGCATGATCAACATCAAGCCGCTTCTTCGTATAACGGCATCAGGAGAACTGAAATCCGACGGCACTGTCCGCGGGCGGAAGAAGGCGCTGAAAACACTTGTCACCAACATGGAAAAGTCGCTGGATCCGGAACATTACGGAAAAGACCGTAAAGTGGCAATCCTTCACGGAGACTGCATGGAGGATGCCCTCGCAGTGAAGAAAATGGTAAACGATCTTGGATTTGAGGATGTCGTTATCAACGATGTCAGCCCAAGCATAGGCACACACGCAGGACCGGGCGTTGTAGGACTGGTGTACTACGGAGGGAAAGTGACGGAATAAGGAGGCGAGGCTGTGGATTCAAAAGCGATTAAGGAAATACTGGACATAGGAGAAACCATCGCAGTGGAATTCAAGCGTTGTGGGAATGGTATTGAAAGCGATGTATATGAAACAGTATGCTCTTTTCTGAACCGTTTTGGAGGAGACATTTTTTTAGGCGTACTGGATGATGGAACTGTTTTAGGGGTGCCGGAAAATGCGGCAGCTGATATGGTCAGAAACTTTATAAGCTGTGTCAGCAATCCGGCGTTGTTTACACCTACAGTTTATTTGTCACCCAAAGTCCTGAAATATGAGGGCAAGACAATTATTCATATTCATGTTTTACCAAGTGCCGAGGTTCATAGTTACAAGAAAATAATTTATGACCGGATTGATGATGCGGATGTGAAAGTAACTGCAACTTCCCAAATTGCACAAATGTATATCCGTAAACAAGAGATTTTTACGGAACGAAAACTATACCCATATGTAAAGAAAGAGGATTTGCGGATTGATATGCTTCCTAAACTTCGTATTATGGCAGAAAATCAGAGTAACGGAAGCGGACATCCGTGGAGCCGTATGACAGATGATGAATTGTTGAAAAGTGCGAGATTATATTCTATTGATCGTGTAACTGGTGAGCAGGGATTCAATCTGGCAGCGGTTATGCTTCTTGGAAAAGACGATGTAATTTTAGACATTGTACCGGCCTATGTGACAGATGCGCTTTTACGCAGAGTAAACATTGATCGTTATGATGACAGAGAAATCATCCAGACAAATTTGATAGAAAGCTATGAGCGTTTAATGGAATTTGGGCGCAAGCATTTGCTGGATAAATTTTTTCTCGAAGATGACCAACGTAAGAGTCTGAGAAATATTATCACCCGTGAGATGATTGCGAATACATTGATCCATCGTGAATATACAAGCTCTTATCAGGCAAAATTTGTAATAGAAAAGGAACGGATGTATGTGGAGAATGCCAATCGTGCTTCTCAAAATATTGTGATTACACCGGATAATATGGAACCAATACCCAAAAATCCAATTATCGCATCCTTTTTTAGAAATATTGGTTATGCGGATCAGCTTCTGGTGTAAGAAATTTATTTAAATATAGTAAATTTTATTCTGGAAATGATCCCGAGTTTATTGAAGGAGATATATTTAAAATTATTGTACCATTGGATGAGGGAAATAGAGAAGAACAGACCACCCAGTCAGTCACCCAAACCACCCAGTCAGTCACCCAAACCACCCAGTCTAAAGAAAATGATCCTGAAAAAAATATTATGGAACTGATAGAACAGAATCCGTTTCTTTCTCAAAAACAAATGGCTGAAAAACTGAATTTAAATAAAAATACGTTGAAGTACTATATCAAAAAAATGAAAGAAAAGGGAGTAATTGAAAGAGTAGGAACCAATCGAAAAGGGAAGTGGATTGTTAAATCTTGACTTTCAAAAATTTCTATGCTACCATTTTTACTACATAAGCAAACGCGTAGAAGAAGAGAGTACATGTTCTGGAATCTTACAGAGAATTCCCGGATGCTGAGAGGGATGGAGAAAGGAAGATGGAAGATGGCTTCAGAGCGGCATGGATGAACACGGATGACCGTGATAATTCATGATGGGTTCCGCCCGTTACAGCGGAGGGTGCCGTCCGGCACTCGCAGAGGTCTGTCCTGCGAGGGGCAGATAAACGGAAGTGGTAACGCGGATTCGCCTTCCGGGGAAATATCCCCGGAAGGCTTTTTATTTAACAGGAAACTTTGTTCCCTGTTAAATAAAAACGCTCCGCGGGATGCGCACTCGTGCGAGGCAGAAATTTGTCGCTGACGCGACCGCACTCGGCGCGAGAGTTCCGCAAGCGGAACTCTATGTTTATTTTGTAGCGTTGACTGGTGGACCGTATCAACAGGTGAAGCTGATTTTAGCGTTTATTAAAAAAGGAGAGAAAAATCTATGTGCAGTAATTGTAATGAAAAAGAAAAGTATTATATCACGACTGCGATTGCCTACACATCCGGCAAACCGCATATCGGAAATACGTATGAGTTTGTGCTTGCGGACGCAATCGCAAGATACAAAAGAAGCAAGGGCTACGATGTCTATTTCCAGACCGGAACAGATGAACATGGACAGAAGATCGAGCTGAAGGCGGAGGAAGCAGGCGTGACTCCGAAGGAGTACGTGGACAAAGTAGCTGCCCAGGTGAAAGAGATCGCTGACATGATGAACACATCATACGATCATTTTATCCGTACAACGGATGACTACCATGAGAAACAGGTGCAGAAGATCTTCAAAAAGCTGTATGATCAGGGAGACATTTATAAAGGATACTATGAAGGAATGTACTGTACTCCGTGCGAATCCTTCTTTACCGAGTCCCAGCTTGTGGACGGTAAATGTCCGGACTGTGGACGTCCGTGTACACCGGCAAAAGAAGAAGCATACTTCTTCAAAATGAGCAAATATGCGGACCGCCTGATCCAGCATATCAACGAGCATCCGGAATTTATTCAGCCGGTTGCGCGGAAAAACGAGATGATGAACAATTTCCTTCTTCCGGGACTTCAGGATCTTTGTGTATCCAGGACGTCATTTAAGTGGGGAATCCCGGTAGACTTTGATCCGAAACATGTCGTTTATGTATGGCTGGATGCGCTGACCAACTACATCACCGGAATCGGATACGATGCGGACGGCAACAGCTCTGAGCTTTTCAATAAGAACTGGCCGGCAGACCTGCACCTGATCGGAAAGGATATTATCCGTTTCCATACGATTTACTGGCCGATTTTCCTGATGGCGCTGGATCTTCCGCTTCCGAAGCAGGTATTTGGTCATCCGTGGCTTCTGCAGGGAGACGGCAAGATGAGTAAATCCAAAGGAAATGTGATTTACGCGGATGAGCTTGTCAACCTGTTCGGTGTGGATGCAGTACGTTATTTTGTGCTTCACGAAATGCCGTTTGACAACGATGGTGTCATCACATGGGAACTGATGGTAGAGAGAATGAACTCTGACCTTGCCAATACATTAGGAAACCTTGTAAACAGAACTGTTTCCATGACAAATAAGTATTTTGGCGGAACAGTGACAGATAAAGGCGTGGCAGAAGAAGTAGATGCAGACCTGAAGCGTGTGACAGAAGAGACATCCGGCAAAGTGGACGCCAAGATGGAAGACCTGAGAGTGGCAGACGCCATCACAGAGATTTTCAATCTTTTCAAACGCTGCAACAAATATATCGATGAAACAATGCCATGGGCACTTGCAAAAGAAGAGGATAAGAAAGACCGTCTTGAGACAGTGCTTTACAACCTGATTACAAGCATCTCCGAAGGAGCAAAACTGCTTGCACCATATATGCCGGAGACAGCCGAAAAGATCCTCGCACAGCTTGGAGACGGCCATGTGACAGACAAGCCGGAGATTCTTTTTGCAAGAAGAGATATCAAAGAAGTGATGGAAGAAGTAGAGAAACTTCATCCTGCACAGCCGGAAGAAGCACCGCAGGAAGAGGAAGGTCCGGTGATCGATATCGAGGCAAAACCGGAAATCTCCTACGATGATTTCATGAAAATGCAGTTCCAGGTAGGCGAAATCATCAAATGTGAGGAAGTTCCGAAGTCCAAAAAACTTCTCTGCTCTCAGGTGAAGATCGGAAGCCAGGTAAAACAGATCGTGTCCGGAATCAAGAAATGGTACTCACCGGAAGAGATGGTCGGAAAGAAAGTCATGGTTCTTGTCAACCTGAAACCGGCGAAGCTGGCAGGCGTGCTTTCCGAAGGAATGATTCTCTGTGCGGAAGATGAAAATGGAAACATCGTACTGATGCAGCCTGAAAAAGACGTTCCGGCAGGAGCGGAAATCTGCTAGAAATATTATAGGAAAATCATAGGAAAAAACAGTGATTCTATCGAGTGTTTGTGCTAAAATGGTACTAGACTAAAGTACAAACGAAATGGAGGGAAACGATCAATGGAACCACAATTTTACAAGGGAAACAGAGATGCGTTTATGGAGAAGCTGGAGCCGGGCAGCCTTGCCCTGTTCTTCAGCGGAAGCCCGGTCCGTAAGACGGCTGATGAGGACTATGGCTACTTCGCGAACCGGAACTTTGTTTATCTGACCGGAATGGAGCAGAAAGATACCGTCCTTATGATGGAGAAAGATGCATCAGGATACAGGGAAACCCTGTTTATTCTTCCGCCAAACCTGATTGAGGAGAGATGGACCGGAAGCAGAATGAAACCGGAAGAGATAGAAGCAGTCTCCATGATTTCCAGCTTTGCCTACAAAGAGACATTTGAAGAAGAGCTGAAAAAGGTGCTGACTTCTGGACGGATCCAGAAGGTGTATCTGGACATTGACCGGATGGAAGGACAGGTTGTTGTCAGCGCGGCAGACAGCATGGAAGCATTCCTGAAGCAGGAATATCCATCCATGCCGATCGAAAATTCCCTGCCGATCATGAAGATGCTCCGTCTCATCAAGAAACCGTGTGAGATCCGTGCGATGGAAAAAGCGCAGGAAATCACAAAAGCCGGAATTCTTGCCATGATGACACATTCCAAACCGGGTATGTATGAATACCAGTATAAGGCAGAGTATGATTATGCACTGGCACAGCACGGCGTTCTGGAGGCGGGATTCCCGTCCATTATCAGCGCTGGAAAGAATAACTTCTGCATCCATTATTATGGATACCGCGGACAGGCTATGGACGGCGATATCGTGCTCAATGATGTAGGTGTACGCTGGGACAATGAGCTGACAGACGTATCCAGAGGATGGCCTTGCAACGGAAAGTATTCCTCCAGACAGAAACTCCTCTTCGAGTGTCAGTACAAGACTTCCGAGCACATGTTCTCCATGCTGAAACCGGGCATCCCGATGAAAGAAGTGGATGCGGAGATCCGCCGCTACTGCTTCGAGCAGCTGAAAGAAGCAGGCGTATGCAAGAGCTTTGATGATATCGGAACCTATATGTGGCATGGCGGAGCGCATCATGTCGGATTTGACACCCACGATGTCGTATCCGCAAGAGACGCCATCATCCAGCCTGGCATGGTATTCTGTGTGGATATCGGAATCTACCACGAAGAATGGGGCATAGGATTCCGTCTCGAAGACAACTGCCTCATCACAGAGGACGGATGCAGAAACCTGTCAAAGGATATCCCTAGAACAGTGGAAGACATTGAAGCGGTTATGAATTAGAAAAGAAAATGAAAAAGATATGTATTTCCGGGAATACGGAGATACATATCTTTTTTAGCAAGGAGTAGAAGATGAAAGTACAGGAATTACGGCAGATTATCAGCAGCGCTGATCGAGTCCTTTTGGAAAAAGCATTTGTAGAAACCTATAAACAGCTTACAAAGAGTCAAAAAGAAGAAGCAGACGTTCTGATCCAGGCAGTATTATCCGGAGATATGGAGAAAACAAAGAAAAAGAAAGAAACAGTAAATTTTGAAGATCTGGAGAAGCAGATCTTAACATTTATCGGAAATGCAAAAGCAGGAAATTACTTTGCGCCTAACCGTGTAATTCCAAAGAGTCAGCGTCCGAAATGGAGATTTCTTGTGAAAGGTTATTTGAAAGAGCTGGAAAAAATCAAGTCGGACAGTGAATATTATGAGAGGGCGTTGAACCTTCTGACTAAACTTTATGAGTTGATTTGCCAGGCATGTCAATACTATCTGTTTTCCACCGATGATCCGTTTCGATCTATCGGATGGCTTCAGGGAGATTTCTATCATCTGGTCGCGGCGAAGACTTTTGAAGGAGGATATACAAGAGAAAAGATTGCAAAGATGGCCGAGTTGGCATGTACAGGGGGGCTTAGCAGAATCTCTTTGCATTACGATCAGGAAATGGAATTCATCTCCCTGCTTCATACAAGTGATGTAAAAGAAATCGCAGTGGAAGAATGCAAAGAAGCGATTAGAAAGAGAAAAGAAAAACTGACAAGTATAAAAGAGGATAGTCATTTAGCTTTTTATCTCAGGGAAGACATCGATAATTTCTGCGATTTGATTTTAGCAATTTCTCTTTTGCAGGCAGAAACAGAACAAGGCGTAAAATACTATTTTAAAAATTGTATGGAATCGAGGAAAGAAATCATTCTTTACAAAGCGTTGGAAGTAGCAGATCTGACAGGTACGAATGAGCAATGGATTGAAATTTATAAATACGGGCTTGCTAAAAAGATAAAACCAAGAGAATCGTTAATCCGGGAATATCAGGATAGAATTAAGGAGAAGAACAAAGATGAATAAGATCCTAAGAATAAAAAAATCAGATGATAAAGAAACATCGAAAAAAGAAATAGAAAAGTTCGCCAGACAGTTTGCGCTTCCGCTGCAAAAACAGGTAATAGAAGCATTTCGCCTGGCAGATGAAGAAAAATACGAGGAAGCGGCAGGACTGTGCTGCAGAATACTGGATGAGGATGATTCAAAACCGGATATTATGGAGCTGCTCGGTCAGTGTTACTTTGCACAGGGAAATATGGCAGGAGCTGCAATGGTATTCCATGAATTAGTGGAAATAAATCCGGAGAATGCGGGATATCACCGCTCCCTTGGAATGGCTTATCATGGAATGGGTGAATTTGAGGAAGCGGTAAAGCAGTTTAAAGCAGCCGGACCGCCGGAACAATATACCCCCTTCTATTATACAAGTTACGGTGACTGCCTTCAGAAAATCGGGAAAGAAAAAGAAAGCCGGGAAATGTTCGGAATGGAGCTGGATAGATATGTAGAAACAGGAGAAATTCCACTGGCTGAATTGCTGGATGCTGTATTCCAAAATGTGCTCTATCTGGACATTTCCCTGACAAATGGGAAATATAAAGAAGATCTGGAACTGTATCTGCATTTCTTGAGCCGGATTGAGATGACGGAAAAGATGCAGGAAAACCTGGCTTCCACGGTTGTTTATTTATCCACACAGATGCGTAATAAATGGTATCGGCCGCTTTTCCGTGAACTGATTGATTATATCAGCAGGAAAAATTATCTGAGAACAGAGGGAACAAAAGAAACATTGAAATCAGCCTTTATCATATGGGAATCGTATCGTTTCCATGACGACAGAAAAGTCAGCAAAATTATGGATACAGGTCTGAATGCTATTTATAATATCCGCTATACGCTTAAAGATATACCGTGGATGGAAGACAGAGAAGATATACAAAGAGATGCACTTATTTCGGAGTGGAATCTGTGCCGATATGTGCCGGGACATCTGGAAGAAATAAAGTACATTCAGGAAAATTATCCATATAACTATGAGTGCAGCCGGAAATTTCTGGAAAGGGTAAAGCATGATCCGGAACAAACAGCAAAAGAAGTACTGGAAGAATTACAGAAATTATCCGGGCATCAAACCCTTCATGAATGGAAAGTGTTTCTTGAAGACGAATATAGTCAGATGAATGCAGAAGGCAGGGCAGAAGTTTTGGTAGATGGCTGGGAACCATACAGACGGAAAGGGGTAAAAGTAGGACGAAATGATCCGTGTCCATGCGGAAGCGGTAAGAAATATAAGAAGTGCTGCGGAAAATAAGGTGATGTCATCTAAAATAGAAAAATATATGTTTTCTACTGGCAGTCAGGTCACTGACTTGGTAAAATGGCAGTATAAAAAGTATAAGGGAAGGAGAGGGCAGTATGGCTTGCTTGAATATTCCTGTCGGAGTTTCCGATTTTGCAGAGATCCGCAAGAATGGATATTATTATGTGGATAAATCCGGTTTGATTGAGGAGTTGTTGAGGACTACGGCGACAAAAGTGACATTAATTACACGTCCGCGCCGATTTGGGAAAACACTCGGAATGAATATGCTCGCTGAATTTTTTGACATCAGGAAAGACAGTCGAGCGTTATTTGAAGGATTGGAGATTGATGAGAACACGGAACTTTGCAACCGGTGGATGAATCAGTGGCCGACTATCTTTTTTTCGCTCAGAAGGGTGGATGGACTGGATTTTTCCGGAGCATATGACATGCTGTGTTCTGTTATTACCGAGTTATGTGATAGCCACCGTTATCTTCTGGACAGTGAGAAAATTTCTCCGTATGACAGAAGTGTCATCAAGAATATTTTAAATTTTGATGCCTCAGAATCAGACATAAAAAACAGCTTACTGTCACTGACACGTGCAATGCAGGCGTACTATGGAAAACAGGTGATCCTTCTTTTGGATGAGTATGATGTTCCGGTAGCAAAAGCGAACAGCAACGGTTACTACAATGAAATGCTGGATGTGATGAAAGGAATCATGCAGGCACTGAAAGATAATCAGTCTCTACGTTTTGCGGTGATTACAGGATGTTTGAAAATCGCAAAGGAAAGCATTTTTACCGGAACGAACAATTTTGTTTCTGACACCATTGCGAATTCTGGATTAAATGAATATTTCGGCTTTACACAGGATGAAGTGAACAGGATTTTAGGGGATGCAAATGCGCTGGAGCATGCCACAGATGTGAAAGAATGGTACGATGGATATCATTTTGGAAACGTTGATATTTATTGTCCGTGGGATGTGATGAATTATATAAGAGATCTTCAAATCAATCCGAATGCAGGTCCGGAAAGTTACTGGAAGAATACCAGCGATAATGGGATTATTCGTTCTTTTATTGATTATGCAGGTGGGACAATTACAAAAAAGCTTGAGTCATTGCTTTCTGGAGGGCATATTGTCCAGAGGATTGATGAGAATCTGACCTATGACTATCTGCATTCTTCGGAAGAGAATCTTTGGAGTATCCTCTATCTGACAGGTTATCTAACACAAGTACGCGAGGAGGAACTTTCCGCATCTTTGCCGGAAGATGGAACTGCCCTTCAGATTCCAAATGCAGAGATCCGGGAGATTTTTCAAACTACGATAAAAAAATGGTTTGATGACAGTGCCAGAGTCTGGAACCGCAAATCACTGTTTGATGCGGTCTGGAGCGGAAATACAGAAGTCATGACGGAAGAAATGAATAAACTGCTCCGCCGGACGATCAGTTACCACGATTATAAAGAAGACTATTACCATGCATTTCTGGCGGGAATTTTTGCAGGTGCAGGGTACATTGTGGAATCCAACAAGGAGCACGGAGAAGGAAGAAGCGATGTGGTAGTGTACGATCCGGTGGAAAGCCGGGCAGCGGTTTTTGAGGCCAAGTATTCCAAGGCATTGAAGGACATGGAGACAAGCTGTGAGGAAGCGCTGATGCAGATTGACAAGCAGATGTATGCCAGAGAATACGAGGACGATTATGATCACATCTTCTGCTATGGAATATCTTTTTTTAAGAAACGCTGTCTGGTAAAGACAAAATAAGAGTTTATGTGTGAGATAAGGAGCCAATACAATATGAAATGGAAAAAAAAGAAAGGATGCCTTTTCCTTGGAAGTCTGATACTGTCTGCTGTATTAATGGCGGGATGTTCTGGACAGGATCCGGAGACAAAGCAGCTGCGTGCACTGTGTGAGGAACTGTTTTCTTTTCCGGGCGGCAGCGCCGATCAGGTGATGGCTGCGGCACAGGATGATTCTTCGGGAACGGATACAGACACGGAAGAGCAGTCGGGCGGCTTGAGCCAGACGATCGAAGACGTTTACGGAGACTATTTTACGGAATCCGGACTTCAGAATTTTTACCGGAGCGGTTTTCCGCTGAATGTGTACTATGCAGCGCAGGAAAAAGAATGTGAGATTTCTTTTGAAACAGTCCGGAAATCAGATGACGCGGGAGAGCAGGAAAATACAGAGAAATATGAGGTGGAAGTCCGTGTAAACGGCAGCACGGTCCATCAGGAAATCGATGCGGCTTTTGAAGAGGGAAAGATCGATTACTTCTATTTTGCGGATGATGAACTTTTTGCGGCGATTGATGAAGTTTCGTAAAAAGGGATCGGATAAGAAAGAAAGGGAATCGGCGCACCGGGGAGACATGCTCCCGGTGCGCCGATGCTTTTGCTGAGTAACTTTTAGCTGAGTTCTACTTTCTCTGCTTCTTCCGGCTTGAATTCATTCTTCAGGTCGTAGATGTTGTGGCCTGTGGATTCGCTTAATACGCGGCCCTCCAGAGAATAGCAGCGGATGAAACGTCTTCCGTCTACGCTGGACCAGTGCTCTACGTCCCATGTCATGTATCCGTCCTCGTCGGATTTTTTCTCTTTCAGATATAAGTCAACCTGGCGTCCGCCCGGAGCCATCAGCTTGATCAGCTCTTCGGTGTCGGCGGTAAGCTCGGTTTTGTTTACCTTGTCATATACCTGCATTGTAAAGTCCCTCCTATTGATATTCTATTTGAATTATAGTATGTTTTAAATTATAATACAACCATCTTGTTGGATTTTAAGGAGTGGAAACAATGATTTTTGATACACATGCGCATTATGGCGATGAGCAGTTTGACGAGGACCGGGATGAGCTTCTGGCCGGAATGGCGGACGCCGGTGTGGGAACGATCGTAGAGATCGGAGCGTCCATGCAGTCCAGCCGGGATGCAGTACGGCTGGCAGAGAAGTACCCGTTTGTCTATGCGGCTGCGGGCGTGCACCCGGACCATGTCGGGGAGTTGAACGAGGAGGCCATGGAAGAGCTGCGGCAGATGTGCCGGAAGGAAAAGGTCGTGGCGGTCGGCGAGATCGGGCTCGATTACCACTGGGATACGGAGCCGAGAGAGGTGCAGAAGCACTGGTTTATCCGGCAGCTTAATCTGGCCAGAGAGACGGGGCTTCCGGTCAATATTCACAGCCGGGATGCGGCGGAAGATACGATGGAGATCATGAAGGAGCACGCAAAGGGGCTGGGCGGCATCATTCACTGTTTTTCCTATTCCAGGGAAATGGCAAAAGAATGTGTTAAGATGGGATTTTCCATCGGAGTAGGCGGAGTGGTTACGTTTAAAAACGGAAGAAAACTTAAAGAGATTGTAAAGGAGATTCCGCTGGAGAAGCTCGTACTGGAGACAGACTGTCCGTATCTGGCGCCGGAGCCGAACCGGGGCAGGAGAAATGACTCCCGGAATATTCACTTTGTGGCACAGCAGATTGCAGAAATCAAAGGAATTGACAAAGAAACGGTAATAAAACAGACTGAAAATAATGCAAAATTAATATACTTTTCATAATATTTTAACAATTTGCAGAAGTGAAGTATGTTATACTAAATAAAGTAGTAAAGTGAGGAAAGTTTATGACAGATCCTTTTTTAGGAAATCCGCAGAATACCATCGCGGTACTGCAGAAATATCATTTCAATTTTCAGAAAAAGTTCGGACAGAACTTTTTGATCGATACCCACGTTCTGGACAAGATTATACGCGCAGCTGAGATTACGAAAGATGACTTTGTTCTTGAAATCGGACCGGGCATCGGAACGATGACTCAGTATCTGGCGCAGGCAGCGAGAGAAGTGGTCGCTGTAGAGATCGATAAGGCTTTGATTCCCATTCTACAGGATACTCTTTCCGGATTCCCAAATGCAGAAGTGATACATGATGACATCCTTAAAGTAGATATTGCGGGCCTCGCAGAACAAAGAAACGGCGGCAGGCCGATCAAGGTAGTTGCAAACCTGCCTTATTATATTACGACTCCGATTATTATGAGTCTGTTTGAGAGTCAGGTGCCGCTGGCTTCGGTGACCGTCATGGTGCAGAAGGAAGTTGCGGAGCGGATGCAGGCTGGTCCGGGAAGCAAGGATTATGGAGCGCTTTCGCTGGCAGTTCAGTACTATGCCGAACCGTATATTGCGGCTAATGTGCCGCCGAACTGTTTCATGCCAAGGCCGAATGTGGGGTCGGCGGTGATCCGCCTGACGAGGCACGAAGTGCCGCCGGTACAGGTGGACAATGAAAAACTGATGTTCCAGATTATCCGGGCGTCTTTTAACCAGAGGAGAAAGACGTTGGTAAATGGTCTGAACAATTCGCCGGAGATCACGCTTACAAAAGAGCAGATCACAGAGGCGGTGGAAAGTCTTGGAAAGGGTGCCGGTGTCAGAGGAGAGGCTCTGACATTGGAGGAGTTTGCCGGACTTGCCAATAAAATTAATGAGATGCTTGCATAAAAGCACAGAAAAGGAGGTAATGAGATGCGTTATGAGATTAAGGGAGAGACACTGCCGGTAGTAATCTGCCACCTGGAAGATGGTGAACAGATGGTGACAGAGCGGGGCGCGATGAGCTGGATGTCACCGAATATGCGGATGGAATCCGGAGCCCGCGGAGGTATTGGAAAGGCATTTGGAAGAATGTTTTCCGGAGATTCGATTTTCCAGAATGTTTATACTGCAGAGCATGGAAACGGCATGATTGCGTTTGCATCCAGTTTTCCTGGCTCGATCAAGGCATTTGAAGTCGGCCCGGGCCAGGAATATATCCTTCAGAAAAGTGCATTTCTTGCCTCTGAGGCTGGAGTGGAACTGAGTATCCATTTCCAGAAAAAGGTGGCTTCAGGACTTTTCGGAGGTGAAGGTTTTATCATGCAGAGAGTGTCAGGACAGGGGATCGTTTTTGCCGAGTTTGACGGACATGTGGTAGAGTACGAACTCAGGGCGGATCAGCAGATTGTTATTGATACCGGATACCTGGCTGCAATGTCGGCTTCCTGCGGAATCGAGATTCAGACCGTCCCTGGCATTAAAAATATGGTATTTGGAGGAGAAGGCCTGTTTAACACGGTGGTTACGGGACCGGGACATGTCTGGCTTCAGACGATGCCGCTGAGTAACGTGGCAGGTGTATTAAGACCGTATTTCCCATCGTCAAACTAGGACTCTGACATAAAATCAAGACGTAAAGGAGGAGCAGCTTATGGCCAAAACAGTAGACGAAGCGTTATTTGAGATTACACCGAAAATTCAGGAACTTGCCGATTTGAGTGAAAAGAACAACGCAATCGACAAAGAACTTTTTACCAAATACGAGGTAAAAAGAGGACTGCGTGATTTAAACGGAAAAGGTGTTCTTGCCGGACTTACAAATGTCTCGGATGTTCATGCAAAAGAGATTGTGGACGGAAAAGAAGTACCTTGCCCGGGAAGCCTCTACTACCGGGGATATAATATTAAAGATCTGGTGGGAGGATTTCTGGCTTCGAATCATTATGGCTTCGAGGAGATTGCATATCTGCTTCTGTTCGGAGAACTGCCGACAGAAAAGCAGCTGGAAGATTTTCATGAACTTCTGGTAGAGAGAAGAACGCTTCCGCCGAATTTCGTGCGGGACGTGATCATGAAAGCGTCAAGCCCTGATATGATGAACAGTATTTCCAGGAGCATTCTTCAGCTGTATTCTTACGATGACAAGGCGGATGATACAAGTATTCCGAATGTACTGAGACAGTGTCTCAATCTGATCAGCCAGTTCCCTATGTTGATGGTGTACGGCTATCATGCGTATAATTATAAGATGGGAGAAGATCTTTTTATCTATGCGCCGAAGCCGGAGCTTTCCACAGCGGAGAACATCCTGATGATGCTTCGGGAAGACCGGAAATATACGGATCTGGAGGCAAGAATTCTGGATATGGCACTTGTGCTTCATATGGATCATGGCGGTGGTAACAATTCTACCTTTACAACACATGTCGTTACCTCATCAGGAACAGACACCTATTCTACGATGGCAGCGGCGATGGCGTCTCTGAAAGGACCAAAACACGGCGGGGCCAATATCAAGGTTGTGCAGATGTTTGAGGACATGAAGAGCCATCTGAAAGACTGGACGGACGAGGACGAAGTAAGAGACTATCTGTCACGGCTTCTGGATAAGCAGGCCTTTGATAAAAAGGGACTGATTTACGGAATGGGACATGCAGTCTACTCGATTTCCGACCCAAGAGCAGAGATCTTCAAAGTATTTGTGGAGAAACTTGCCAAAGAAAAAGGATACGAAAAAGAGTATGCACTTTATGAACTCGTGGAGCGCCTTGGCCCGCAGATCATCGGGGAGAAGAGAAAGATCTACAAAGGTGTTAATGCCAATGTGGACTTCTACAGCGGCCTTGTATACAGTATGCTGGATCTTCCGCCTGCACTCTATACACCAATCTTTGCAGCGGCACGTATTGTCGGATGGAGCGCACATCGTCTTGAAGAATTGAAAAATGTAGATAAGATTATCCGTCCGGCTTACAAAGCACTGGCGGGACATAAGGAATATGTGAAACTGGAAGACAGGTAGGATGTGAATGAAAAGGGAAACTTTTTACTTATCCTGTAACAAAAGGACAAAGATTCATGCCGTGGCGTGGAAGCCGGAGAGCCGGAAGGTGAAAGCGGTGATCCAGATCTGCCACGGCATGGCAGAATATATTGACCGGTACGAAGAATTTGCGCTCTGGCTTTGCGGGAAGGGATATTATGTCACCGGACACGACCATCTGGGGCATGGGAAATCCATTTTTTCGGAGGAAGACTACGGCTATTTCCCGGAGAAGCAGGGAAATGAATGTGTCATTGGAGATATCCGAAAATTGTATCTGGCGACAAAGAAGAGATACCCGGACTGCCCGTATTTTATGATCGGGCATAGTATGGGATCTTTTCTACTGCGGCAGTATATCCAGAAATATGGAAGTGAACTTGACGGAGCCGTTATCATGGGGACCGGGTATCAGCCGTACCCGCTGCTTCTGGCAGGAGAGATTCTGTGCAGCCTGATCGGCAGATTCCGTGGAGGCCATTACCGGAGCCGGCTGGTGGACAGCATGGCGTTTGGAAGTTATAACAAGGACTTTGAGCCTGGAAAGATCGGGAGGGAATGGCTTTCCGCAGAAGAGGAAAATGTGGCCCGGTACGAAGCAGATCCACTCTGCGGCTTCCTGTTTACAGTAAGCGGTTACCGCCAGATGTTCCGCGGCATGCGGACACTGACGAAAAAAGGCGTGAAAAAGATACCGAAAAATCTTCCGGTATTCTTTGTATCCGGAGCCAAAGATCCGGTAGGTAATTTTGGAGCCGGAGTATGGAAAGTATACGAACAGTTCCGGAAGGCAGGAATCTCAGATACGACGATCCGGCTGTATGCGGACGATAGGCACGAAATCCTGCATGAAGAAGACCGGATGCAGGTCTTTGAAAAGATTGAGAACTGGATAACAGAACGGATAACAAAATAAAGCAGAAAAAGGGAGCCTTGCTTTGCACGGAGGTGCATAAGCAGGGCTCCTTTTTATACGATAACAGATTGCTGTGTGCCTATATTAAGAGATCGTTGGAATGATTATTTAGTGTTTTCTTCGCTGTCAGAAGCCTCTTCTGGGTGAACTGGCAGTGTGGCGGCATCCTCTACAATATCTGTGATAAGCTGCCGGAAATGATTGGCATTCTGCGAAGTGATTACCGGCTTTCCGGTTTCGGCTTCCAAAGCCTGGCGTGCAATGCCAGCTACATTGCCTCCGCGTTTGGCTACATCCCGATGCTCAGAGAGGTTCTGCGGATTGGCCGTTTTGGAGATGTCTGTCGTAGAAGCCTCCGCGAGCATAGTTAGTACCAGTTCCAGATCACTCATATTATCGCGGAGATTTTCTTTTTTCAATCCTTTCAGATTTTTATACTGGCGTGTCGTCATACCGGACCATGCGCGAGAAATTTCGTCTGTCAGAATCGCATATTCCTTTCCCTTTTTCACACCTCGTTTTTTCCATTCGTCTGTCAACTCATTGCGGATTCGGATGGAAAGAAGCCGTTGATGTATCCATTCTTCAGAATACCCCTTTTTCAGATAGGTTTCCAGTGCACGGTCAATTGCCTGCTCTGGATCAATGGTTTCTTCGATACGTTCTGTGCCGACCATGGCAAGCCAGGCCTTGAACGGCTCGGCTTTTGGGGATGGAACAGACTGGATGATCCGCAAAATCTGTTCAGTGTTGGCAACATCAGTTTTGTAGCGCTTGCCGTCTTTGGGGGATTTCAATTTCAGTTGGTTACAATTTGTAACCGACTGATTTCCTTCATCTTTAAGTCGTTTTTTTAAGACTTTCCAATAATTATTTGGATTTGGACTGTCAGTTAAAACGGCGATTACATCCACAACAGAAAAATACCATTCTTCTTTTTCTTCGTCCCATGCGGTACGGACTTTTTTGTCCTCAAATAACTGAACCGCATCATTATTCTTCAGTTCCCTCATAATAGTTACCTCCCTATTGATAAAAAATAATTATTTAGTGTCTTCCGGCTCATTTTACTCCTCGCACGACCATGATGAGAGACACGTTTGTATCCCACTGTTTTTCGCCCTGATCGTACTGGTGGAGCCGGCGATCATATTTTTCATTGATAAGCCGTATCATTTCATCCCGTTCTTCGGGTGAGACCTGTTCAGGTATAGAATGACATACCGACTCAATAGAATCCAGTTCTGTCTGGCGGGATGCGTTAATCATATCATAAGCCAGTGAGGATGAAATATCTGGATTGTCCGGTGTCAGACTGACAGTTACAAATCCTGTGTGAATCTGTTGAAAACCATAGGATTCCATTGTAAGTGGTAATTCGGCTTCGCTCATCGGATAACGGCAGATTTCATACTGATCTTTTGTATGATCGTATTTCCCGGCTTTATCCCAGAAGCGCTGTTCACGGTCGCTATCGGAAATGACGGGTGCAGGAACCGTAATTCCTTTACGGGAGGAAAGCACGAGACAGACTCCGCCGGGTTTCAGTACCCGAAGCTGCTCCTGAAAGAATGCGGAAGGATCGATATGTTCGCTGACTGTAAAGGAGATCGTAACATCGAAGGTATTGTCCGGATAAGGGAGTTTTGCGGCATCCCCTTCAACAAATGAGATTCCCGGTTCATGCTCTCCGGCAAACTGGATAAATGCACTGTCACGATCCAGCCCGGTAATCTCAGCGTTCGGGTACCAACGGTGAAGAGCGCCTGCCAGAGCACCCGGACCGCAGCCGATTTCCAGAATTTTGAGCTGTGTCTCTTTGCTCAAGTCAAACAGTGTCTGATACTGTTCTGCATACATATCGTGAAACCGTAACCTGCGGGAATAGTATAAGGTTTTTACTCCCTGTATATATTTTGACCAGATGATATTCATAATTGGACACCCCTTTCTGATTGTGTACAGAAAGTATATCATGCAGAGTGAACAAAATCGACAAAAATGGGAAAGTAAAAAAGAAATTTTTGTAACAGCTTGACAAAAAAATACCAGGGGGGGAATGAGTTTATCTGGCCAGGCATTTGACAAGAAAACAATGATATTAGTAAACGAGGGAGGCCTATATGAGAAAACGGTTCAAAAAATTAGGTGCGGTATGTATGACAGCGGCAATGTGTGTTGGGCTGCTGGCGGGCTGTGGCGGCAGTTCGGATTCATCAGACGGCGGAAAGAAGACAGTTTCTATCTGGTTCCCGGCTTATGCGGGAACGGATGCGGAAGTTTCAGACCAGGAATTCTGGGAGGAACAGCTTGCACCATTAGAGAAGGAAGAGAACTGCGAGTTTGATGTTCAGATCCTTCCGTGGTCTAATTATGAGGAGAAATATCTGTCTGGAGTAACATCCGGAAACGGACAGGACATCGGATATATGTCCATGGAGATGATGGGAGACTATATTTCCAAAGATCTTCTTGCAGATATGGATTCTTATTTCGATGATGCAGAAAAGGATAATTATATCTACTATGATTATGGAACAATTAATGGAAAACAGTATGCACTGCCGTTTATTGTTGGAAATGCGCGGGTTCTTGTAGGAAATAAGGCAATTATGCAGCAGGCGGGTATTACACAGATGCCGACGACATGGGATGAATTTATCAGCGCATGTCAGGCAATTCAGGATAACTGTGAAGGTGTGAAGCCGTTTGATATGGCACTTGGCGGAGCATGGGGAAATGTGGATGAAAACTTCCTCCCGTTCTTCTGGAGTGCAGGCGGAGAGCTGGTAGATGAGGATGGCAATGTCACGATTGACACGGAAGAGGGCAGAGAGGCAATGCAGTTCCTCTATGATCTGAGATTTAAGTACAACTTTATCGATGAAGCAGCGACGTCCAACGACGATGCCCGCCCGGATTTTGAGGCAGGAAAGACCGGATTTATGGTGCTTGCGACAAGCAACTGCCTGAATCTGGAAGGAGTAGACTGGGATTGGACGACGGCTCTTGCAGGACCGGACGGACAGGCAAAGACCTTCTTTGCGGCAGATTCCCTTGTGCTCTTTGATAAGTGTGAGGACAAGGAACTGGCAATGAAGGCGATCAAACTGCTCTCCAGTGCAGATGTGATGTCCGCGTTCCACCAGCAGATCACAGAACAGCCGCCGATCACCAAAGATGAGGAATATACAGGAGACGAGCGGTTTAAAGAGCTCTACACAGTGGAAAATGACAACTTCAAGACCATCACTCCGTTTAACAGTGCGGTTTCCCTGTTGACGAAAGTCAATGAAAATCTGCAGTCCATGATGATGGGTGAGATGGAACCGGACGAAGTTCTGAAAAACGCTCAGGATTACTATAACGAAAACCTGGCAGCAGAATAAGGAATTCAAACATACGGACCGGCGGGAAGGTTCCTGCCGGTTCGTGTCAATGTAGTTGAGGTGAGACAGTTGAAAAGAAGAAGACGAGAAATGATACAGGGATACATTTATATTCTTCCGAGTCTGTTTTTTATGGTGTGCTTTTGTCTGCTGCCGATTTTTATGTCAACGTATTTCAGTCTGACAGACTACGATATCATGACAAAAGCCGACTTTATCGGACTGGAAAATTATAAAAAAGTATTCTCGGATAAATATGTGGTGGACGCACTGAAAAATACGTTTATTTATGTTATTGTCACAGTTCCGGTTCAGACCTTTCTGGCGCTTGTTTTTGCGGCGTTTCTGGCGGACAAAATGCAGAATATCGTCGGGAATTTCTTAAGGAGTGCCATGTTTATTCCGGTGATTGCATCTTCGGTTACGGCAGGGGCGATCTGGAGAACAATTTTTGGAACAGACGGCGGTATCATCAATACCATTCTGGGCCTGTTCGGAGTCGGTGAGATCAACTGGCTGGGGAGCTCGAAGACGGCGCTGATCTGCGTCTGCGTGGTGGCGATCTGGAAAAATGTAGGATATTTCCTTGTTATCTATTACGCCGGTATTATGGGGCTTTCGCCGGAACTTTACGAGGCGGCAAAAGTGGACGGGGCGACTTCAATCCAGTCCTTTTTCAAGATTACCATGCCGCTTTTAAAGCCGATCAACTATCTGGTTATCACTCTTGGAATCATCTGGTCCTTCCAGGTATTTGACCTTTCCTACACGATGACAAACGGAGGACCCGGACGGTCGACCGTCACCCTTGTCATGGGAATTTACAATGCGGCCTTTAAAGAATACCGGATGGGATACGCCTGCGCGATGGCGATTCTGCTTCTGATTATCATTTTGATTATCAACATTGTAGAAAACGTATTCTTTAAAGAGAAAAATGAGGCAGCGAGGTGATAAGATGGCACAGAAAATAAGAATGAAAAAAAGAGAACACTGGACGCCGCTTGGTATTTTCGGACTGCTTTGTACGATTCTTGTGACAGTGATCGCGGTGTTTCCGTTTATTTACATGTTCCTGATGTCCTTTACCGAATCCAGGACATTGAAACTTCATCTGGCAGATGTGGACTTTACCAATATGGAAAACTTTATCTATATTTTCCAGAACAGTGGATTTTTGCAGGCGTTTTTCAACAGTGTCGTGGTAGTCGTTGCATCCTGCGTTTTGAATGTGGTAGTATCATGTATGGCAGCATACGGATTTGAAAAGAAACTGTTCCCGGGACGGAAATTTATTTTCCAGATTTATATGATTTCTCTGATGATTCCGGGGCAGGTTACCATGATTCCGCTTTTCGTTATCATGAAAAATCTTGGACTTTTGAATACACGGACGGCGCTTGTCATCACAATGATCGGAGCGTTTTCCGTATTTCTTGTCAAGCAGTTCATGAACGGCGTGCCGGACGAACTGATTGAATCCGCGCAGGTGGACGGATGTCCGGAGTACCGGATTTTCATTCAGATTGTGATGCCGCTTTTAAAGCCGGTGATCGTGACCCTTGTGGTCTTTACCTTTATTTCTGCATGGAATGATTTCCTGTGGCCGTTAATTGCGGCGACAGAAACGGAGCACTACACACTGATCGTAGCTCTGTCTGTTTTGAAAACACAGTATTCCGTCAATTACGGTCTGATTATGGCGGGCTCACTGATCACATTTATTTTCCCGTTTATATTGTATATTTTCCTTCAGAAGCAGTTCGTTCAGGGAATTGCCCTTGGAGGTGTAAAAGGATAACAGGAGGACGATATGAAACTGATTGTAAAGGACTTAAAATTTCAGGAGACTTCGGAGATTCTGCTGAAACATTTTCCGGAAGCACCGGAAGAAGAGCTGGTAATTTATCCGGAGTATACGGAAAAATCCGGATTGAGGGTGCTGAAATGCGGAAACAACGTCAAAATTCAGTACCACCAGGATGTTCAGTATTACCGGGCGCTTGGGATGGTGCTTGGAGATCCGGAGGAAGATATTTCCTGCTCGGAGACCGCGTACACGAGCCGGCTTGGGACGATGTTCGACTGTTCCAGAAATGGAGTGCTTAAAGTCGGGACAGTCAAACGGTACATTGAATATCTGGCGCTTCTTGGAATGAATGATCTTCTTCTTTACACGGAAGATACATATGAGATTCCAAAATATCCGCATTTTGGAGCGCTCAGGGGACGATATACGAAAGAAGAAATCCGGGAGATAGAACGGTATGCCGCGAAATTCGGAGTTGAGCTCGTACCATGCATTCAGACGCTTGCGCATCTGCGGACTTATCTGAGATGGCCGGTTACAGAGCCGATGCGGGACAATACGGATATCCTTCTTGTGGGGGAACCTGCGGTATATGAATTCTTAGAGGACATGATCCGTTCTGTAAGAACTTCGTTTTCAGGCAAGCGCATTCATATCGGAATGGATGAGGCATTTCAGCTGGGGCTCGGTAATTATCTGAGAAAGAACGGATATCAGGACCGTACCGGAATTATGAAAGAGCATCTGGACCGGGTATGCGCGATCTGCCGGAAATACGAGTTTGATCCGATGATCTGGAGTGATATGTATTTCATGCTGGCATCCGAAGACGGACGTTATTACAGTGTTTCCGAAGACTATGAATGGCATGAGAAAGACAAACCGGACAAGGATCTTACACTCGTATACTGGGACTACTACAATGTGTCCGAGGATATGTACAGAAAGATGGTACATCTTCATGGAAAACTGTCCGGTCACATGTATTTTGCGGGAGGAGGCTGGACCTGGAACGGAATCGCGCCGAATTACGCAAGAGCACTGGAAACGACACGGGTTGGGACGAAGGTCATGAAAGAAGCGGGAGCAGACAAATGGTTTTGCACTCTCTGGCAGGACGATGGAGCAGAAACACCGATGGAAACCTGTCTGCTTTCCTTAACATATTTTGCCGAGTGTGCCTACGAAAAAGAAGTGACGAAAGAACGGCTGCATGACAGAGTAAAGGAATTGTTCGGCATCGACAGTGAAGACCTCATGCTTCTTGACCGGTTCGATAATTTTCAGCCGGAGGATCCGTATAATCTGAAGTCGGCAAACCCGTCCAAGCTGGCTCTTTATCAGGATCCGATGCTTGGAATCTTTGACGGGCAGTTTAAAGGAAAAGGGCTCAGGGAATATTATCAGGATCTTGCGGAGAAACTGGAGCAGTGTCTTGAAAAAGAACAGCCGCAAAGAATCAGGAAACTGCTTGCTTATTATCAGAAGCTGGCAGCGTTTCTGGCTGAGAAAGCGGAGATGGGGCTGGAATTAAAGTCCGGTTATGACAATCAGGATAAGGACCGCCTTTGCGTCTGGGCCGGGAAAAGGATTCCTGTATGTCTTACTCTTCTGAAGGAACTGCACGGCATGAGGGAAGAAATCTGGATGGATGAGTGTAAGCCGCAGGGATATGAAGTGATTGATGTTCGTCTGGGGGGAATAAGAAGCCGTCTGGAATCCGCGGCAAAACGGATTTCTGCCTGGATTTGCGATCCGGAGCAGCCGCTTGAAGAGCTGGAAGAAAAGCGGGTATGTTTCTGGCCGGATGAGGACAGAATCTATTCGTTCAACCGGTGGGAGCAGATTGTAAGCGCATCCAATATCAATGAATTGTAAATATTCCATTAATGGGGCATGCCGCATGAGAAATTTATTTTCTCATGTGACATGCTCTTTTTGCGGTTGGTGATTTGAGAGAAACCGGTATTTTGTCTTCTGCTAAATTTCAGTTTTTCCATATGCCGTATTGCAAAAAGAACCGGACGATTTTATACTGAAAACGAAAGAATCCGAACCGGATGGAATTAGAATTCAGACATTACATTTTACAGAAACGGGGATCAAAAAATGAGCAGAAAAGGGAATGAGCTGGTAAAGAGAATGGTCATGATGCTGACAGGCAATCTTTTTATCAGTATTTGTGTCGGATGCTACCGTCTGAGCGGTTTTGGCGTAGATGCTTTTACATGTATGAATCTCGGGATCAGCGGATATCTGGGAATGACATTTGGTACATGGCAGTTGATTATGAATGCAGTGATTCTGGCAGTGGTATTTTTTACGGTGCGGAACTGTATTGGAGCAGGAACGATTGTGAATATGGTGGGAGTCGGATATGGTGCGGATTTTCTATGTTGGCTTGTACAGGATTCTCTGCAGATGGAGATGACATTACCGCTGCGTATCGCGGCACTGATTACAGGGTGTCTGTTTGCCGGTCTTGGGGTTGCGCTCTATATGGCGGCTGAAATGGGAATTTCGCCGTATGACAGTGTTGCTTTGATTATCGGAAAGATGAGCAGAGGAAAGATCGGGTTTCGGTATGCACGCGTTGGAAGTGATATCACAGTTGTAGTTGTCGGAGTGATATTCTGTCTGATGTCAGACAGCTCTCTGTGGACGGTTATTGGTATAGGGACTTTGTGCAATGCATTTTTCAATGGTCCGCTGATACAGTTTTTCCGGGTTCATGTAGCAGACAGAATCCGAAAAAAATAATGGAAAAAAGAAATATGATTACGGAGGATCTATGAAACGAGAAGAAATCAAAAGACATCTGTCTGATCCGGAATTTTTTCAGGAAAACAGAATGAAACCGGTATCGGATCATCGATGGTATGAGACAGAAAAGGAAGCAGTATCAGGGAAGGAGATGCGTTTAAGATACAGCCTGAATGGAAGATGGCGCTTCCTTTATGTGCCGAATCCGGACAGTGTGCCGGATGGATTTGAGAAGGAATCGTTCTCCTGTGAAGGTTGGAATACGATTCCAGTACCGGCACAGATGGAACTAAGCGGCTACGGATCACCGGTATACCGTGATACAGACTATCCATGGAATGGGATTGAAGATGTGAAGCCGCATGAAGTGCCGGAAAAAGACAACCCGACAGGATGCTATGTGACGACATTTTCGGTTCCGGACCGGATGAAGGGAAAAAGAATCCAGATCCATTTTGAAGGTGTGGAGACCGCGTTTCATTTCTGGGTGAACGGGATTTATGCCGGATACAGCGAGGACAGCTATACGCCGGCTGTATTTGAGATTACGGATTTTCTCAAAGAAGGAGAAAACAGACTCGCGGTGGAAGTATCCCGTTTTTCTTCCGGGGCATGGCTTGAAGATCAGGATTTCTGGAGAATGGGAGGAATTATACGGGAGGTCGCTCTGACGGCGATACCGGATCTGCACATTCGTGACATCGAGGTAAAGACGGATCTGGACATTACATATACGAATGCCGGAGCAGAGGTCTGCATTTTACTGGACGGAGCAGATGACGGAGAAATATGCTGGACACTGGCAGACGGTCTTATCCGCATGGACAGTCCTTTTGAAAAGGAAGAAAAGGAAATTATGGCAGGAAGGGTCCAAATTCATGACGGCAGGGCGGAGATTTCGTTTGAGGT
Organism: Drancourtella sp. An57; assembly: GCF_002161525.1. NCBI lineage: Bacteria > Bacillati > Bacillota > Clostridia > Eubacteriales > Oscillospiraceae > Drancourtella > Drancourtella sp. An57. The sequence goes on along the minus strand of NZ_NFHY01000013.1, from coordinate 34,310 downwards.
TCCGCAGGCAAAACTTTGGAGCGCCGAACTTCCCTACCTTTACAGACTCCTTTTGACGGTATGTGATTCTGCAGGAACCATACAGGAAGCAGTTCCGTATCTGATCGGATTTAGAAAAGTGGAGATAAAAGATGCAGTACTTCTGTTTAATGGAAAGCGTTTGCGGATAAACGGAGTGAACCGGCATGAATTCTCACCATCAAAAGGCAGGGCGGTCGGAATGGAAGAGATGGAATGGGATATCCGGTTTTTGAAAAAGAACAATTTTAATGCCGTGAGAACAAGTCATTATCCAAATCAGACGGCCTGGTATGATCTGTGCGACAGATTCGGAATCTATGTCATGGATGAGGTGAATCTGGAGACACACGGAACATGGCACACGATGAAATTTGAACACACACTGCCGGGAGATTTTCCACAGTGGAGAGAAGCGGTTATAAGCCGGGCGGAAGCGATGCTTGAAAGGGACAAAAACCATGCCTGTATTTTCTGCTGGAGCGTAGGAAATGAGTCATGGGGCGGGAAAAATCTGTATGACATGAGCATGTATTTCAGAAAAAGAGACAACAGCCGTCCGGTACACTATGAAAATGTCTGTCATACACCGGAATGGGCAGGAACGACAGATCTGGAAAGCCGGATGTATGCCTCGCCGCAGAAGGCAGAAGAATACCTGAAAGATCATCCGGAGAAACCATATGTGTTGTGTGAATATGCTCACTCCATGGGAAATTCTACAGGCAATCTGGATGAATATACGAGACTTTTAGATCAGTATCCTCAGTACTGCGGTGGTTTTATATGGGATTATATTGATCAGGCGCTTTACAAAAAAGGACCGGATGGAAAGGAATATCTGGCTTATGGAGGGGATTTTGGAGACAGACCGTCCAATTACGCATTCTGTGCGGATGGTGTGATTTTTGCGGACAGGACACTTTCCCCGAAAATGCAGGAGGTTCGTTACCTGTATCAACCATATGAGCTCATCCCGGAGGAAGATGGAATACGTATAAAGAGCAGACAGCTGTTTGAGACAACCGCGGCGTACCGGCTCAGATGGACGCTGGAAAAAGATGGACAGGTATTGCGCCGGGGCAGCACAGATGTGGAAATGGGACCTGGAGAAGAGGTGAAAATACCATGCAGCTTTTTGGCAGGCGACGAGCCGGGAGAATATGTCCGGACAGCCGCGCTTGTCTATAAGGAGAGTACACCGTACGCAGAAGAAGGAGAGGAATTCTGTTTTGGACAGTCGGTGGAAATGGTGGGAAGCCGGAAAGTCAAAAGAGAAGAGTCCGCTGCAGAACCGGAAATTGTAGATGGAGATTTTTCTGTTTCTGTCGTGGGCAGGGGATTCCGTATTACCTTTGAAAAAGACAATGGAAAAATGACTGCATGTAAAATTGGCGGGAAAGAGCTTGTCTATCATATCGGCCATACATTAAAGCCGGAGTTCTGGAGAGCGCCGACAGACAATGATGCAGGGTACCGTATGGCTGAGAAGTGCGCACCGTGGAAGACGGCATCTTTGTATCCAAAAGTGAATCAGGTAGATATCCGGAAAGAAAAAGAAGGACTGGAAGTTGAGACAACATATCAGTTGTTTGAAGGTGTGACATGTACGGTTTCTGTTTTGGTAAACGGGGAAGGAACGATGAAAGTCACGGAGAAATACAATGGATTCCCGAATGTGCCGGATCTGCCGTGTTTTGGAATGTCCTGGAAGCTTCCAAAAGAGTTTTCACGGGTAACATGGTATGGAAAAGGACCGGAAGAGACTTATTGCGACCGGGCATGCGGAGGACGTATCGGCGTATTCCAGACGACGGCGGAGAAAGGGATGACACCTTATGTCAGACCTCAGGAATGCGGTAATCATACAGATACCAGATGGATAGAGCTGACGGATCAGGAAGGATGCGGTATTCGGATTGAGGCGGACAGAAACTTTGATTTTTCCGTACTTCCTTATACATGTCATGAGATTGAATCCGCGGAGCATGCCTATGAACTTCCTCCGGTATATGCTTCTGTCCTGCGGATTATGGAAAAACAGACAGGAGTCGGAGGAGACAACAGCTGGGGTGCATGGGCACATGAGCCGTATCTGGTAAAAGGAAACGAAGAAAGGACATTTACATTTTATATCCGTCTGCTCGGATAAATCTGAAAGAAAATCATGCATTTTTTGAAAAAGCATTTGACAGACGGGAAAAAACGGGGTAATATAACCATATCGCGTGACAAAGGTGTCAGATCGAAAGACGATCTGGCACCTTTTTTTATTTTTGCAGGAGAATCCGAAGGATTTCCCGCAGAATAAAAAGCTTTTCGGCAGCGCGGCAAAACGAAAAGGATGCAGAAAGGAAGAAGATTGGTATGAGATTAAAAGATGCAGGGCTGACAGCGGAGAAACTGAAAAAAATTGTGAACAAATATATGGTAGAAACATATGAACGATATCCGTTTATTGCAGAACGGGCGGAAGGCATGTATCTGTATGATGAAAAAGGAAACGCCTACCTGGACTTTTACGGCGGCGTGGCAGTAAACAGCGTAGGAAACCGCAATCCGAAGGTTGTGGAGGCAATTCACGAACAGACAGATGATATCATTCACACATTCAATTATCCCTACACGGTTCCGCAGGCCTTGCTTGCAAAGAAGATCTGTGATACCATCGGCATGGACAAAATTTTTTATCAGAATTCCGGAACGGAAGCAAATGAATGCATGATCAAAATGGCCAGAAAATACGGGACGGAGAAATTCGGACCGGAGCATTACCATATTGTAACGGCCAAAAATGGATTCCATGGACGTACTTACGGTGCGCTTTCCGCGACAGGACAGCCGGACAACGGATGCCAGCTGGGATATAAACCGGTACTTCCGGGATTTTCCTATGCGGAATTTAACAATCTGGAAGATTTTAAGAGCAAATGTACTGAAAATACGATTGCGATCATGATTGAGCCGGTACAGGGTGAAGGCGGAGTTCATCCGGCCAGCCAGGAATTTATCGAAGGCTTAAGGAAGCTCTGCGATGAGAGAGGAATGCTTCTTCTCCTTGACGAAGTACAGACCGGATGGGGAAGAACAGGAGATATCATGGCATTTATGGGATATGGCGTGAAGCCGGATGCGGTCACGATGGCAAAAGCGATGGGAGGCGGAATGCCGATCGGTGCATGTTGTATGTCAAAGGAGCTCGCAAGGGTCATGACATCCGGATCCCATGGTTCTACTTATGGAGGACATCCGGTAGCATGTGCGGCGGCGCTGGCATCAATTTCAGAAATCCTTGATCAGAATTTGAGCGAAAATGCCAAAATCATGGGAGAGTATTTCATGAAACGGATGAAAGAACTTCCTCATATTAAAGAAGTCCGCGGAAGAGGACTCCTGACAGGATGTGAATTCGATATTCCGATTGCACACGAAGTCAAGGCGGAATGTATGAAGAGACGCCTTTTGATCACGGCGATCGGCGATAGCACCAACCGGATGATCCCGCCGCTGATCTTAAAGAAAGAGCATGTCGACCAGGCAATTGATATTATGAAAAAGGCAGTCCATGCGGGGGTGCTTTCCTATCAGTCTGAGAATTTCCGGACTGCATAATCAAAACAGGAATTCGAAAAAAGGGTTTGTAAAGTAGGAAAAGGAGTTAAAGAAACATGAGAAAATTCAAAGAAATCAATCCATCACCACGCACACTGATGACACCGGGACCGGTTGAAGCGGACCCACGTGTGCTGCGCGCGATGAGTGCACATATTCTGGGACAGTTTGACCCGGAGTTTACCGAACTGATGAATGAGACAATGGAGATGGAACGCTATGTGTTCCAGACGAAAAACCGTCAGACATATCTTGTGGATACTACCTCCAGAGGAGGACTTGAGACGGTTCTTACCGGAGCCATCTGTCCGGGGGATAAAGTACTGATCCCGGCATTCGGACGTTTCGGATATCTGCTGGCGGAGATCCTGGAGCGCTGCGGAGCGCAGATCACGCTTTTGGAGAAAGAATGGGGAACTGTGTTTGATCCGCAGGAAGTGGAGGATGCGCTGAAAAAAGACAGCTATAAGGCAGTAGCCTGCATCCACGGGGAGACTTCTACATCCATGATGCAGCCGCTGAAAGAAATCGGAGAAATCTGCGAGAGGTACGGAGCCCTTCTGATTGTAGATGCAGTGGCAACTCTGGGAGGAGCAGAAGTAAAAGTCGATGAATGGAAATTATCTGCCTGCATTTCCGGAACACAGAAATGTATCTCCGCTCCGTCAGGCTCTGCCCTGATCACTTACAATGAGCAGATCGAGCAGATTGTCAAAGCGAGAAAACGTGTGGAGAAAGGAATCCGTACGGCGGATGATGTGGCGGGGCAGCTTGCCGGAATCCCAAGCAACTATCTGGACCTTGGACAGCTGGAAGATTACTGGAGCCCGCGCCGGCTTAACCACCATACAGAGGCAACCAGCATGCAGTATGCGGTGCATGAAGCACTCCGCTGTATCGTGGAGGAAACGCTCGAAGCACGGTTTGCAAGACATCAATTAAATGACCGGGCACTGACAGCCGGCCTGCAGGCGATGGGGCTTGAAATTTTCGGGGATCTGGAGCACAAGATGCCGGTTGTAACCGCCATCAATATTCCGGAAGGAGTAGACGGAAAAGCAGTCAGAGGAATGCTGTTAAACGAGTTCGGTATTGAAATTGCCACCTCCTTTGGCCCGCTGGACGGAAAAATCCTGAGAATCGGAAATATGGGATATTCCAGCCAGAAACGAAACATCCTTCTGCTTCTTGGAGCGCTGGAAACGGTTATGCGAAGAAACGGCGCAAAAGTGACAGCAGGAAAAGCCGTAGATGCGGCGATGGATATTTATATGGCAGAAGAAGTGAACAAAAAAAGAGTATAATTTTTGGCTGAATAGACGAAAAATCAAAAAAAACAGAAGCGAATTTATACAAGATGGATAAAACAAAAAAATATTTTCCCCCCTTTTGGTATTGTAATGTGTGAAAGCATTCTGTAGAATAAAACTATATTTTCCGTATGAGAAATATTATAAAGAAAGGAAGGAAATATGGATGGAAAAGAAGAAAAAACTGTCAATTTCGTTGACAACACAGATCCTGATCGGTACGGTTGGTGGTCTGGTTTTCGGAGCGATCGTAGGACCGTGGGCATCCAACCTGAAGTTTATCGGTGATATCTTCTTACGTCTGATTCAGATGTCCGTTGTGCTTCTGGTTATGTCTGCCGTGGCAGGCGCTGTCGGTGGAGGAGACGGACGGGATGTTGGAAAGATGGGCTTCCATACATTCAAATGGATCATCGGGTTTACAATTTTCTCTGCTGCACTTGGTGCAGTAATGGCAATACTTGTAAAACCGGGACTTGGCATTGATCTGTCAAGTGCAGAGGAAGTTACGGAAACAGCAGTATCCACATCTCTTCAGGATACGATCACTGCATTTGTACCGACCAACATCATTCAGTCCATGGCAGAAGGATCCATGGTTCCTTGTATCGTGTTTGCATTGTTCTTCGGTGTGGCGATGGGACAGTACACAAAGACGACAAAGAACAGAAACATTGCGGATCTGGTAGTGGGCGTGAATGCTGTCATTACAAATATTATCAAGATTGTCATGAAAGTAGCGCCGATCGGTATCTTCTGTCTGTTGGCAGATGTTGCCGGAAAGACAGGATTTGCGGTTATCGTGCCGATGGCAAAATTCCTTGGAATTCTGCTTGTGGGCGATGCGATTCAGTTCCTTGTATTCGGACCGCTTACAGCGGCTCTTTGCAAGGTCAACCTGTTCAAGATGCCGAAGAAATTTGCCAAGATGTCCATGATGGCAATCACAACGACATCCGGTGCGATCTGTCTTCCGACGAAGATGGAAGACGAAGTGGAGAAGTTTGGTGTCAGCCGTAAGGTTGCAGACTTCACAGGCCCGATTACCATGGCAATGAACAGCTGTGGAGCTGCTCAGTGTTATGTGGTGGCTATTTTCTTTATGGCACAGGCAACAGGCATCGATTTGAGCCCATACCAGATGGGTATGGCAATCCTGCTCTCCTGTCTGATGTGTCTTGGAACAATCTCCGTACCGGGAGGTTCTGTGATCGTTTATACATTCCTTGCGTCCTCTCTTGGACTGCCGATGGACAGTATTGCAGTTCTGATCGGTATCGACTGGTTCGCAGGAATGTTCCGTACATTGATGAATGTAGACGTAGACGTTATGGTTGCTATGCTGGTTGCATGCAAGATCGGAGAATTCGACTATGACGTATACAACGACAAGAAACAGGTTTCTTATCAGAGCCAGAAATAGTAGATGCGTGTCTGCCGGATAAGGCAGCACATAGAAAGAAAGTGTGTATCAGCTGAGACGCATATTCACTCAGCCGGTACACACTTTTTTTATACAGTTGGTTCTTTTGAAAAAGAGGTAAAAATATAGTAGATTCCACATAGGGTATCCGTCCCTGACGAGTGTCCGATGGCCTGGAAAGAGGAGAGGATTTCTCCAGCGGACCGGGCGGACGAAAGGGAACAGACTGCCTGGCTGAACTGCCCCAGAAGAGCACAGGAGAGAAAAGCCCGGCTGATGTCGTTGGTCTGATTCAGATGCATGCGGACTTCCTGTTTCAGTGCAGTAAAAAAAGGATGACCGGTCATGTCGGCAAGGATCAGCCCTGCAAGAGCGCCGCACAGGAAGTCGTCACCGCTTGGGGTCAGACCGATGCCAAGCCCGGTCAGGCGGGACAGAAAACAGGCGGCCATCTCCCAGTTTCCCTGCCGGATTAAAGCTGTACACTGATCCAGAAGATGCTGTGCCGCTTCGTTGATCAGAAACTGACCCGGCGGGGCAGGATTTGCTTCCAGCTCAGGAAATAATATCCGGAATCCTGTAGTTTCAGCTGATGAGAGGGCCTTTCGGATGAGCGGTACAGCATGGTCAGGCAATCCTGAGCGGAGAAAAGAGTCCACAGTCTGCGTGCCTAAGAGCGTAAAGATATATTCCTCTCCGGAGGCGGAGAAAGCAAGACCGTCCGGTCTATTCTGGACGGGGATGCCGGGTGCTGCTTTTAGCATCTCCATTTCCGGCAGGGACAGGCAGGTGATCAGACTCAGCGGAGAGACAGGGGATCCAAAAGCCTGCAGGGAAAGCAGAGAGGAACCGCCGGAAAGATTGATGGTTTTCCGGTACACGGAATGCACCTGAAAAGATGCTGTTTTCTGCAGAAGAGAGAGAGCATACGAAGATGCGCAGATAACAGGAATATTCATAAGCAGTACGTCCTTTCTATCATGATAAGGGAATTATACCTCAGAAAAGGATAGATAAAAAGCACAAAAAAAGCGAAAATCAGGAGAAAAATTATACATAATAGATAAAAAGGAACAGTTTTTTTGCCTATTCGTACACTTGTTATGTGATACAGATTTTTTTATACTTTATAAAGCGGAAAAAATATATTGGGGAAAAGAAGGAGGTACACACCATGTATGACTTAATTGTAAGAAACGGGAAACTTGTTACACCAGACAGAATTTACGAAGCCGATATTGCAATCAAGAACGGCGTATACGCCGCGTTTCTTGAAAAGGGGACTCCGGCAGAAGCAAAAGAAGAGATTGATGCCGGGGGAAATTATGTATTTCCGGGTATTATTGACTGTCATGCCCATTTAAACGAACCTGGATTTGAATATCGGGAAGATTTTGAAACAGGATCAAGAGCAGCTGCGGCGGCAGGGTGTACATGTTTGATTGACATGCCGCTGAACAATAACCCATCTCTGATGAATAAAGAAATCTTTGATCTGAAAATGGGAAAAATCAGCAAGCATTCAGCAGTGGATTTTGCTCTCTGGGGAGGAATTGTAGGAGACTATGATGATAAACCGGATTCGGTAAAGAATAATATGAACGATCTGGTTGACCTGCATAAATGCGGTGTTGCGGCATTCAAAGGATTTACATGCCCGAACGGCGATCTGTTTCCTACCGTTAACATGGGAAATGTCAGAAAAGCACTTGAAATTCTGAAACCTTATAATGCACTGTGCGGATTCCACTGCGAAGAATACGGACAGGTGCTTGAGCGGGAAAAAGAAGCGAAAGCAAAAGAAGGACTGAGCAGAGAAGAAAAGATCCGTGCATTCCTTGACGCGCACGACGTATGGACAGAATACGTTGCTACAAAAAATATTATTGATATGGCAAGAGCAACGGGAGGACGCGTCCATATCTGTCATGTGAGCCATCCGATGGTGGCACAGGTAGTAAAAGATGCAATTCACGAAGGACTTCCGGTAACTGCGGAGACATGCCCGCATTATCTTGGATTTACAGAAGACTTTGTATTTGAAAAGGGTGCTCCAGCCAAATGTACGCCTCCGATGAGGAAGAAAGAGGATATGGAAAAACTCTGGGATTACGTTCTGGATGGAACACTTTCCTGTGTTGGAAGCGATCATTCTCCGGCAGCAGATGAGGAAAAAGACAATGAGACAAAAGATATCTGGCAGGCATGGGGCGGACTGAACTCCATCCAGTTCTTCCTCCCTATGATGTTTGATATGGTGGTACATAAAAAAGGACTCAGCCCGAGTCTGATTGCCAAAGTTATGGATTATAATCCGGCAAAGGTATTTGGGCTGTATGGACAGAAAGGTGCATTTGAACTCGGCTTTGATGGTGACATTGTCATTGTGGATCCGGAGAAAGCATGGAAATGCAGACAGGAAGAACTGCTGACAAAAGGTCATGTGTCCTGCTTTGACGGTCTGGAAGGTAAAGGAGCACCTGTCTATACAATCATCCGTGGAAAAGTGGTCGCGAAGGATGGTATGTATAAGGAAGATGCGGTCGGCTACGGCAAATATGTGACACCGACAGAGAAATAAGGAAATTTCAGCCCTCTGATCAGGAGGGGGGATTAAGACAGGAGGAATAAAATGAGCGGACAGACAAGAGAAGGAGAAAACACAGGAGTTGAAGTCGGGAAAGACGGACTTGGCCCGGTACCGGCAGAAAAGAGGACAATGGGAGCCTTTTCCTACTGGCTGGTTTGGATTGGAGGGAGTGTTTCCACAGCGAACCTGACTTTAGGTTCCAACCTTGTGTCAGGAGGAATGAACCTGATGCAGGCCATTATCGCCATTGCATTAGGCGGATTAATCTGTGCAGTCTGTATGGCATTGAATGACAAACTCTGCTACAAGACAGGAATTCCGTATGTTGTACAGTTAAGAGGGGCGTTCGGATATAAAGGTACACTGCTGCCATCGTTATGCCGTGCGATTCCGGCGGTTATCTGGTATGGATTCCAGAGCTGGGTAGGCGCATCTGCAATTAATGAAATCAGCAAAATTATCTGCGGATTTGATAATATTGTATTATGGTTCATCCTGTTCCAGGCACTTCAGATTGTGCTTTCAGCAAAAGGATTCCAGGGAATTAAGATTATCAACAACATCGGCGGTGCGGTTGTTATTCTTGCCCTGATCTATGCATTGATTACGATTTTAAGCATGCATGGAGACGTTGTAACAGAAGTGGTAAACAAAAAAGGATCCTGGGGACTTCCGTTCTGGGGAGCGATTACAGCTTTCATCGGATCCAACTGCGCGCTGCTTGTAAATATCGGAGACTCTGTAAGAGAGCTGAAGCCGGGATACGGCGCAGGAACCCGCTGTGCAGCATATGGATTTGCGATGGTTCCTTCTGTGGTATTTATGGGAATCATCGGTCTTCTGGTTACGAGCGTAACAGGAATAGCAAACCCGATTGTTGGATTTGCCTACATCATGCCGAACAAAGTGATTACGGTTATTACACTTTTAGGTATTGTATTCGGTGTTGTTACTGTTAATATGCTGAATAATGCACTTCCGCCTATTTATGTCCTGGCAGAGCTGGCAAAACTTCCGGTTAAGAAATGTGCGATCATTATCGGACTTCTTGCTTATGTGACATTCCCTTGGGAACTGGTCAAAGACTCCTCGGCGGCAGGACTGAATATTTTTGTACTGGTTTCAGGCGCTGTTCTTGGACCGATTTTTGCGATTCTTGTTGTTGATTACTATATTAATAACAGACAGAAAGTAACATTGAAAAACTATTATAATCCGGACGGACCGTACAGAGGAATTAATCTGGCGGCCATTATCGGTGTTGCAGTGGGAGCTGTTGTAGGTATTATTTTCCTGGATATTTCCTGGATTATCAGCCTTGTCCCGGCTGGACTGGTTTACTATATCCTGAATAAAGTCATGAATAAGGATAAAGCGGCAGATTAAAACAGCATGATCTTAATGTAAAAGGAGGAAAAAGACATGTATGATTTATTGGTAAAGAACGGAAAAATTGTAACTGCAGAGGCTGTTTATGAAGGAAACGTAGCAGTGAAGGACGGAAAAATCGCGGCAATTCTTCTGGCCGGAGAGGAACCGGAAGCTTCCAGAACTGTGGATGCAAAAGGGGGTTATGTATTCCCGGGTGCAATTGATACTCATGCACATCTGAATGATCCGGGTTATGAATGGCGTGAAGATTACGAACACGGTACAGCAGCTGCGGCAGTAGGTGGATATACTACAATTATCGACATGCCGCTCCAGAATGAACCGGCTATGACAACGGCAGAAATTATGGAAAAGAAAATTGCGAAAGTCGACCCGAACGCATATGTAGATTACTGCTTCTGGGGCGGATTGATTCCGGATAACTTCCAGGATCTGAAAGGGCTTGACGAGAAAGGATGCGTGGCATTTAAATCTTTCATCGGACCTGTTTCTCCGGATTACTCTCCGCTGACGTATGGACAGGCTTACGAGGCAATGAACATTATTAAGGAATTTGGCGGAAGAGCCGGATTCCACTGCGAAGATTTTTCAACAATTAAATGGCTGGAAAAGCGTATGAAAGAAGAAGGACGCCTTGACTGGCAGGGGTTCCTGGATTCCAGACCGGTTGCCGCAGAAATGCTTGCGACAGTTGATATTATTGAACTTGCAAAAGCAACAGGATGTAAAGCGCATATCTGTCACGTCAGCAGTCCGGATGTTGCGCAGAAAATTAAAGAAGCACAGCAGGAAGGCTATGATATTACGGCCGAGACATGTTCTCACTATCTGAGCATGACAGATCAGGATGTGCTCAAGAACGGACCAATGTTCAAATGTGCGCCGCCGCTCCGTTCTCAGGAAGAAGTAGACAGACTCTGGAGCTACGTAGAAGACGGTACATTCAGCGGAATCGCAAGCGACCATTCTCCGTGTTCCTATGATGAAAAATATAATGAAATTCTTGGAACAAAGATCGAAAATGTATTTGACGTATGGGGCGGAATCAGCGGAATCCAGAGCGGTGTCCAGGTAAGCTTCTATGAAGGATGCGTAAAACGTAATGTATGTCCGACAGTTCTTGCAAACGCAATGGCAAAGAAACCGGCAGAAGCATTTGGAATTTATGGCAAGAAAGGTGATATCCGTGTAGGCTTTGATGCGGATATGATTATCATCGATCCGGAAAAAGAGTGGGAAATCACAAGTGATTCGCTGCTTTATGTTAACAAAATTTCCGCTTTTGTAGGAATGAAAGGAAAAGGTCTTCCGGTATGCACAATCGTAAGAGGAAATATTGTAGCAGAAGACGGCAAAATTGTTGCGGAAAAAGGCGTTGGAGAATTTGTAAAGAAAATCAAATAGACAGAAGAAGCTGTTAAAGAAAGGGGCTATCTATTTACCGATAGCCCCTTTTTCTATCCACCCTTTTGCGGTTTACTCTATGGTTTTCAGAAAAGCAATTGTTTCGTCCAACAGTTTTGTGGTCTCCGGCGATTTCTCATCCCGGTCAAAGTCGTGGATGTTTCCGGCTGAAATATATCGGACCGGATTATACCGGCTGCAGAGGGCAGTGAATTCTTCATAAGGAACATCAGTATCCCCGGTACTGTGTGCGGTGAAAAGAGGGCACGGCAGTGTATCGATGGTACGAAGAGAGTAATCCAGATAAAAGAATTTTTCGCGTCCTTCGTAGATGAGCGATTTCCATTTTCCTGTCTGCCGTGCATATACATAGACACTGTAATGGGTATCCAGATCTCCGGAAGTATGGATTTCTTTTGGAATAGCATCCAGACAGGCTTCGGAAACTGCCGGGAGAGAGCAGTAGTAACTGCTGGGTGTTTCGTACCAATGGTCACAGAGAAATCCATAGCCATAGTAGGACAGGATTCCTGCGGGTTTTTCATCAAGTTTTCCGTGGGCGGCAGCGGTCAGGCAGAGATATGCTCCGGCAGAACGGCCAAAAAGAACATATGGAAGTCTTTTCGGTACATATTCCTGCCAGTGATTCAGGTAATGATTGATGGAACTGCATACACATGTCAAAATGGTGTCCAGCTTTGCGGCCGGAGCCAGAGGATACTCAAAAGAAACGACAGGGTAGCCGGCTTCGGTCAGTCTCTGCAGATGCAGGGAAGGAAGATCTTCCGCGTGTCCATATAGAAGCCCGCCTCCGTGGAAATAAAGAATACAGGCCCTGGGTTCGACAGATGGATTCGTATAGACAATGGCACGGACCGGAAATGCGCTGCCTTTTGTTTCGAGTTCTTTTATCGATATCATATTAACGATCCTTTCTTTTGTTATATTTGGAATTTCTGCCCGCATCCGGCACAGCTGCTGATGCAGGGCAGATGATTTCGATGTTTTGAAAAAACAGCAGTTTTGGTATTTACAGAGTACAGCCGGATTGGTGCACGGGAACCTGCTTCATAAATACGTAAACCGCTATGATTAGTTTAGCACGTATTTTGATACCCAACAACTATATATGCTGATTTTAAGATGATGGTATGGAGATGTAGGATTTATGAATGACAGACAGTGTCTGTTTACTGGGATCGGGAAGGAAGTCAGAGCTCCTGTGGAAGAAAAACAGGGCAAAACTGGATAAAAAACGGCAGGTATTTTATCTGATATTTTGCTTGAAAAAGGGAAAAAGAATTGTAATAATAAAATCATAAAGACTGAACGGTCCAAATAAAGTGAAAGAGAGGATATGTTATGAGCTATTTAAATGGTCAGACAGGATATCGCGAAGATCTTCTTAATACAAGATCCGTTGTAAAAATGGGAAGCTACGCAGTAATTGAACCAGACGGAATTGTAAAAAATGCAATCCCGGGATATGAGAACTGTGATGTGACCATTCTTGGATCTCCGGCTATGGGAGCAACTTTTGCGGATTACTTGATCACAGTACATGAAAACGGAAGCAATCCTGCATTTGGAGGAGAAGGCATCGAATCTTTCATCTATGTGGTAGAAGGAAGCATTACTGTGAAAAACGCAGATGAAGAGGCAACTCTGACAGCCGGCGGATACATCTATTCTCCGGCAGGAAATACAATCGCATTTAAAAACGCAGGTGCACAGGACGCTACACTGTTTGCATACAAACGTAGATATGAGGCGGTAGAGGGATACAGCGCTCATACAGTTGTAGCCAATATTAATGACACACCGTGGATGCCATATGAAGGAATGGAAAACTGCCACAGCAAAGATTTCCTTCCGGCAGCAGGAGATTTTGGATTTGATATGAACATGCATCTTCTGAAATTCAAACTGGGCGGATCTCATGGATATATTGAGACTCATATTCAGCAGCATGGTATGTACTTCCTTCAGGGAAAGGCAATGTACAGAATCGGTGATGACTGGATTCCGTTAAAGAAGGGCGATTATGTATTCATGGACAGCTACTGCCCTCAGGCATGCTATGGTGTAGGTAAAGAAGAGGATCTGATTTACATCTACTCAAAAGACTGCAACAGAGACGTACAGCTCTAGGCAGCGGATAACAGCAAGTTATTCCTTAATAGTTTTATATATAATGTTTGCGCAGAAATCGGCATTATCCATTTTGGATAATGCCGATTTCATTTTATCTCATAAAGGATGTGCAAAAAAAGAGCGGGAGAGGCTGGAAAACCGGGGAATAACACAAGGAACTTTGGCCGGAGGGGGAAAAATCTTGTCTGAAAGTACATAGAATCGGAAAATAATTGATAAAAATGAGACAAATTATACAAAACTAGATAAAAATGTTTTTGGTGTTTATCTAGTTCTACGCTTGAAAAATCCCCGGTAAATTGGGATAATAATGCTATCAGTTTTAAGAAGGGAACGAATAGTTAAGGAGAGATGGAAAAATGAAATTATCCAGAGAAGAATTGAAAGGCCTGATGAAAAACAAGCTGATGAAAGCCGGACTGAACGAAAAGCATGCTGATATTGCGGCAGAAGTTATGACATGGTCCGATGAGAGAGGCTATCATTCTCATGGAGCAGTGAGAGTGGAATACTACAGTGAAAGAATTGCCAAAGGCGGCATTACCGCGAATCCAAATTTCACATTTAAGGAAACAGGTCCATGTTCCGGTATGTTTGACGGAGACAATGGATGCGGATATGCAGCAGCAAAAGAGGCAATGGACATAGCGATCGAGATGGCAAAGAAGAACGGAATTGCCGTTATCGGTATCAGTAATATTTCTCATAGTGGTTCTATCGGTTACTACACGGAGATGGCGGCAAAAAACGATCTGGCTGCGATTTCTTTTTGCCAGTCTGATCCGATGGCAGTACCTCCGGGAGGAACAGAACCTTATTATGGCACCAACCCGATTTCTTTTGCGGCGCCGACAGCAGATGACCGGACAGTAGTTTTCGATATGGCAACTACTGTACAGGCCTGGGGCAAGATCCTGGATAAGAGATCCAGAGGTGAATCTATCCCGGACAACTGGGCGGTAGATGAGAAGGGAAATCCGGTAACTGATCCGAACAAGGTGAATGCCCTCCTTCCGATTGCCGGAGCAAAGGGATACGGACTGATGATGATGGTAGATATTTTCTCCGGTATCATGACAGGGGTTCCGTTTGGAAAGCATGTCAGCTCCATGTACCATGACTGCTCCAAGGGAAGAGAGCTTGGACAGATGCATATCGTGATGGACCCGGAACGCTTTGTGGGACTTGAAACATTTAAGAGAAATATGTCCGCAACCTGTGATGAGCTGAACGCAATGCCGACAGCCGACGGATATGATAAAGTGTATTATCCGGGAGAACGTGCGCAGATGAGAAAAGAAAAAGCATACAAGACGGGCGGCATTGAGATCGTAGATTCTATTTATGAATACCTGAAAAGCGATGATATCCACTACAATCGATATGATCATAAAAACAGATTTGCAGAATAGGAGTGAGAGAAAGACATGTTAAAAACAGTAGTAAAAAAAGGCAGCTATCATGACTCTGTTGTGCTGATGCTTCTGACCAACAAGATATCAGCGATTGAAGGAGTCAAAAAGGTTTCCATCATGATGGCAACGCCTGCCAACAAGGATATTTTCAAACAAAGCGGGCTGGACACAGAGGAACTTATGGCAGCAACAGCGAATGATATGGTTGTTGTAGCGGATATTGATGATGACAGCCTTCTGGATACAATTATGGAAGAAACAGAAGAGTTTTTCCGCCAGCAGTCCGCTGAAAGCGGTGAAAAAAAAGGAACAGAAAGCGTGAAATCATGGGACAAGGCGCTCCAGAAGCTTCCGGATGCAAACCTGGCTGTGATTTCCATTCCTGGTGCCTATGCAGCTCTCGAAGCAGACCGCGCGCTTGATGAAGAAATGAACGTATTCATGTTCAGCGACAACGTGACGCTTGAGGACGAAGTCAGATTGAAAAAGAAAGCACATGAAAAAGGGCTGGCTGTAATGGGACCGGACTGCGGCACCGGCATTATTCAGAGCGTTCCGATTGCGTTTACCAATAATGTAGCGCCTGGTTCTATTGGGATTATCGGAGCATCAGGCACGGGAATTCAGGAACTGACAACAATTATCGACCGTCTTGGTGAAGGTGTAACCAACGCGATCGGAATCGGAGGAAGAGATCTGAATGCAGCGGTAGGCGGAATCACCATGATGGATATGATTGACGCAATGGAAGATGATGACGCGGTGAAGGTTGTCATCATTGTTTCCAAACCGCCGGCAAAAGAAGTCCGTGACAAAATTGCCGCAAGACTGAGTAATTTCAGCAAACCGGTTGTCACATTGTTTGTAGGCGAAAAACCGGAATACCATGAAGAAAACTTCTACCATGCGTATACACTGGATGAGGCGGCAAGACTGGCAGTGGGGCTGGTGAGAGGAACAGAGATTCCGGAAGCTGTTGCGGATGTGGATGAAACTACGTTTTACAAGGCGGAAGACGGAAAGACGATCAAGGCATATTATTCAGGCGGAACTCTGGCAAATGAAGCTGCCATGCTGATCAAAGATGCGATGGATGTGAAAGTACCGCCGGAAGATATCGAAGGATATATGCTTCAGCTGGATGGCAATGTTGTTGTGGATCTTGGGGATGACGCTTATACTCAGGGCAAACCTCATCCGATGATTGACCCTGCGAAACGGATTGAATGCATGCAGGAAGCGGTTGATGACGAGAGCACAGGAGCCGTTCTCCTTGATATTATGCTTGGATACGGATCTCATGAGGATATGGCAGGAGCTCTTCTTCCTACGATTAAAGAGCTGAAAGCAAAGGCTGATGCAGCAGGAAGGAAAGTATTCTTTATTGCGACTGTCTGCGGGACAAGAAGAGACTATCAGGGATATGATGAAGCTGTCCGTAAATTAAAAGAAGCAGGCGTGATTGTCTGTGAAAATAATAAACTTGCATGCCGGACAGCAATCCGGGCTGTCGGAAGAGATTTCACGGAACCGGTTAAGGAAGTACGTCCGAAGAAGGCAGTAGAAGCAGAAAAGGCAGTACCATCTGAAAAGCTTCGCGCGCTTCTTTCCGAGAAACCGAAGATCATCAACATCGGTCTGAAGAGCTTTGCGGAAGTCGTAGAACAGTTCGGATGTCAGGTTGTACAATATGACTGGATGCCGCCGGCAGGAGGAAATGTAGAATTAATCAGAACACTCAACTTCCTGCGTCACTATGAAGGTCTGGATATTGATGAAGCGAACCGGGAAGTTATTGCGAAAGTGGTTGCCAGCCAGCCGGTAATTATCGATAATGTCAGAGCAAAAGACGTGATTCCGGAAATGAATGAAGGAAAAGTGATTTTACATGCAGGACCGCCGGTTGCGTATGAGAACATGCCGGATCCAATGCAGGGTTCCTGTGTGGGAGCAGTTCTTTTTGAAGAGTGGGCGGATAATGAAGCGGATGCAAGAAAACTTCTGGAATCAGGGGAAATCCGGTTTATTCCATGCCACCATGTGAAGGCGGTAGGACCGATGGGAGGTATTACGTCCCCGAACATGGCAGTTTTCGTTGTCAAGAACATGACAGATGGAAATGAAGCATACTGTACAATGAACGAAGGTATCGGAAAAGTACTTCGGTTTGGAGCATATTCAGAAGAAGTAGTAGACCGTCTCCGCTGGATGAGGGATATTCTTGGGCCGACACTTGGAAAGGCAATCCGTGAGCTTGGCGGTATTGCAGTAAATCCGTTGATCGCAAAAGCGATTGCGATGGGAGATGAATTCCATCAGAGGAACATTGCAGCTTCCCTTGCGTTCTTAAAGGAAGTTGCGCCGACTATTACAAAGATGGAAATGGATGATAAAGATCGCTATGATGTGATTAAGTTCCTTTCCGATACAGACCAGTTCTTCCTGAATATCATGATGGCAACCGGAAAAGCTGTTATGGATGCGGCACGTACGATCGAAAAAGGAACCATTGTAACTGCGATGTGCAGAAACGGTTACGAGTTTGGAATCCGGATTGCCGGCATGGGAGACGAATGGTTTACAGGTCCGGTCAACACACCTCAGGGACTGTATTTTACAGGATATGATGGAGAAGATGCATGTCCGGATATGGGTGACAGCGCAATTACAGAAACATTTGGTGTCGGAGGAATGGCGATGATTGCGGCCCCTGCTGTTACGAGATTTGTAGGAGCCGGCGGATATGAAGATGCACTTCGTACAAGTACGGAAATGACAGAAATTACTATCGACAGAAATCCGAACTTTATTATTCCGAACTGGAACTTCCAGGGAATCTGCCTTGGAATTGATGCAAGACTCGTTGTGGAGAAAGGCATTACCCCGGTTATCAATACGGGTATTGCGCATAAAATTGCAGGATACGGACAGATCGGAGCAGGAACAGTACATCCTCCGATTGAATGTTTTGAAAAAGCAGTTGCTGCATACGCAAAGAAACTTGGCTATACTTCAAAATAAAGCCGGAAAGGAAGTCGGCGATGGAAGCAAAAAAGATTGTAATTGCCCTGGGCGGAAACGCCCTCGGCAATGATGTAGAAGAACAGAAAGAGGCTGTCGCCAAGACGGCGAAAGTGATTGTAGATCTTGCAGAAGAAGGATATCAGATGATTGTAACTCATGGAAACGGGCCTCAGGTCGGAATGATTCAGAATGCCATGGATGAGTTTGACAAAGATCAGGTGGATTCCAAGAAAGTTCCGCTTCCGACAAGCGTGGCAATGAGCCAGGGATATATTGGAATAGATCTGCAGAATGCAATCAAATATGAATTATTTAAAAGAAATATTGATGGAAAAGTATCTACAATTCTTTCTCAGGTGGAAGTAGATGAGAACGACGAAGCGTTCAGAAATCCGACGAAACCGATCGGAAGATTTCTTACAAAAGAAGAAGCCGAAGAAAGAGAAGCAAAAGGAATCCGCTGCATGGAAGATGCCGGAAGAGGATACCGTATTGTGGTAGCCTCCCCGATGCCGAAAAGAATCCGCGAACTGGAAACAATCCGGACACTTATGAATGCCGGACATATTGTTATTACATGCGGGGGCGGCGGAATTCCGGTAATCAACCAGGGAGGAAAACTCGTAGGTGTCAATGCTGTCATTGACAAGGATAATGTAAGCAGCCTTCTGGCATCTAAAATCGGCGCGGATTATCTTGTAATTCTGACTGCCGTGGAAAAAGTTGCCATTAATTTCGGGAAACCGGATCAGGAATGGCTGTCTGATCTGACGGTAGATCAGGCTGAAAAATATATTGAAGAAAATCAGTTCGCAAAAGGATCGATGCTGCCGAAAATAGAGGCTGCGATCCGGTTTGCAAAGTCCGGAGAAGGACGTAAGACACTGATTACACTGCTGGATAAAGCAGCAGAAGGTATTGCCGGAAAAACAGGTACGGTAATCCATCAATAAAAAGATTGCGCTGAAGCGTAAGACAGTTTAGGAGAGAAAGCATGAATATACCGGTAAATCTTTTTATGTGGGTTCTGGCATGTCTGCCGATCATTGTACTTCTGGTACTGATGATCAGGTTTCAGTGGGGCGCGACCGATGCGGCTCCGATCGGGCTTGCCATTACCGTGTTTACAGGCATTGTATTTTACAAGGCAGATTTGAAAGTGATTGTTTCGGAAGGAAGCAAGGGAATCTGGAATGCACTGACGATTCTGATTATTGTATGGACAGCAGTACTGCTGTATCAGGTGGGAAATGAGACCCATGCATTTCTTGTCATTCGGGACGGCATGAGAAAGCTGCTCCCGAATGAGCTCCTGCTGATCCTGGCGATGGGATGGATTTTCGAAAGCTTTCTTCAGGGAATTACAGGATTCGGGGTTCCGGTAGCGGTGGGAGCGCCGCTGCTGATCGGAATCGGAGTAAAGCCGATGTGGGCGGTTATTATTCCGCTTCTTGGACAGTCCTGGGGAAATACTTTTGGAACACTGGCAGCAGCATGGGATGCGCTGGGAATGAGCGTCGGGCTGACTACCGGGAGCAGAGACTATCTGGTTACTGCATTATGGGCCGCTGTTTTTATCTGGGTCTGGAATCTGATTATCGGCGTAACAATCTGCTGGTTTTATGGAAAAGGAAAGGCAATAAGAAAAGGAATTCTTGCAGTTGCTCTGATTTCCGTGATTCAAGGCGGAGGTGAGCTACTGCTGACTCAGGTAAATACAACAATTGCATGCTTTGTGCCGGCATGTATTTCCCTGATTATTATCCTGATGCTGGGCAGGCTGCCTGCTTTTCGCAATGAATGGAATGTAAAAGAAAGTCAGATTATGGAAAGAAAAACTGTCGCACAGGAAGATGGGGAGAAGCCGGAAGGCATGACGCTTGTTCAGGCGTTTGTTCCGTATTTCCTGCTTTCGGTAATTGCGCTGGTTGTTCTTCTGGTGGAACCGGTGCATACGTTTCTGGGCCGCATACAGATTGGATTTTCATTTCCGGAAACAGTGACAGGATACGGATATGTAAATGAAGCGGTGGAGAGCTTTTCACCGTTATCGCCATTTACTCACGCAAGTATGTTTCTTCTTATTTCCTCTTTGGCGGGAATGATCTATTACCGGAAAAAAGGATGGATCAAAAAAGGAGGAATCGGAAGAATTTTTATCAGAGCCGTGTCCATGACCATGCCGTCCGGAATGGCAATCATCGGGCTGGTTATTATGTCAAAGATTATGGCAGGTACGGGGCAGACAGTGGTTCTGGCTAATGGTATCGCAAATGTACTGGGAAAAGTCTATGTCATTCTTTCCCCGTTTATCGGACTCCTTGGATCATTTATGACAGGAAGCAACATGAGTTCCAATATCCTGTTTGCAGGATTCCAGTCCACAACGGCAAATCTGCTCCATGTAGATCCGTCTATCGTTCTGGGAGCGCAGACAGCCGGAGGGTCCATCGGAAGTGCGATCAGCCCGAGTAATATTATTCTCGGGACTACGACAGCCAATATTCTTGGAAGCGAAGGCAAGGTACTGAAGAAGATTATTGTAATTACGGTTCCTGCGGCTGTAGTGATCGGTATACTGGTGCTTGCGTTGACAAGCCTGTAAAAAGGAGGCGGATCATGGAAGAACAGAAATTTTTTCGGACAAGAGCAGGACGGCTGACGATTGCATTCTGTGTTATCATGGCGGCATTTGTGCTCATGCTGACAGGCCTGCATTCAGACAACAGTATGTTATATTCAGTCGGTTTCGTTATGACAGCAGCAGCAATGCTGTATTCTCCGATTGAAGTACATATATATCAACGCTTAAAAAAATCCAAAAAATAAAAAGAAAGAGAGGAACTATTTATGGGCATTGAAGAAGTAACAGGAAGAATTGCCGCGAATCTGGAACACTTGAAACAGTATACAGCGACACCGGGAGAGGGCTGTACAAGACTGCCGTTCACAAAAGAGGCAAGAGAAGCGGCGGAATATCTGAAGGGACTGATGGAAGAAGCAGGCCTGGAAGTCCGTGAAGACGCAGCAGGAAACGTAATCGGAATTATGAAAGGGGAAGATCCTTCTCTTCCGTGCGTTATGATGGGCTCTCACTATGATTCTGTTGTAAACGGCGGGGACTATGATGGTATTGCCGGCGTTATCTGCGCGGTTGAGGTTGCAAGACAGTTAAAAGAAAAAGGCATTACTCCGAAGAGAAACTTTGCGGTTGTAGGTTTCTGCGATGAAGAAGGAATGCGTTTCGGTACGGGATATTTCGGATCCGGAGCAATGCTTGGACACAGAGATGTAGAATACTGCAAAAAATTCAAAGACACTGACGGTATTTCCATTTATGATGCCATGAAAGGATACGGACTGGATCCGGAAAAGATCGGAGACGCAAAGTGGCCGGATGGATCTATCGGATATTTTCTGGAAGCACACATTGAGCAGGGACCTGTTCTGGACGCAGAGAACATTGAACTTGGACTTGTCGACTGTATCGTAGGAATTCAGCGTTACATGGTAACCGTGCACGGAAGATCCGATCATGCAGGAACTACCCCGATGGATATGAGAATGGACGCTGTAGATGCAGCTACAAAAGTTATCTCCAAAATTGCGGACTGGGCAAGAGAAAAAGCAGACGGTACGGTTTCCACAGTAGGATATATCAATACGGTTCCGGGAGGCATGAATATCGTTGCGGAAGAATGTCAGTTTACAGTAGATATCCGTTCCAAGAATAATGACAATATCAATGATATTGCAAACCGGATCCGCGCCGCACTTGACAGAGAAGTAAAAGCAATGGGCGGAAGCTATGATATCGAGACAAAACTGGTAATCACACCGGTTGATCTTTCTCAGGAGATGCTTGGAATTATGGAAGAAAGCTGCAAGCAGCACGAATACAGCTACAAATACCTTCCAAGCGGAGCCGGACATGATGCGCTTGAGATCGGTCAGGTTCTTCCGACAGTTATGCTTTTCGTACCGAGCAAAGACGGAAGAAGCCACTGCCCGGTAGAGTTTACAAAGTACAGTGATTTTGCAAAAGCAGCAACAATCATGACAGAACTTGCAGAGAAGCTTCTCGGATAATCAGATCTGAAAAATAATTTGTTTGAAAGAGGCTGTGTCACAGGATTTTCTGTGACACGGTCTTTTCATTATGTTATACTATATGTATTACGAGAAAGAAACGGATGAGAAAACATGGGATTTACAGTAGAGGATCTTCTGCGTACGGAAGAAGGCAGAACGATGAAAATTGTCTGCGGAGAGCAGGGGCTGAATAATGAAATCAAAGGGGTAACCATAATCGAAGCACCGGACATTGTAAAGTTTATTAATGGCGGAGAACTTCTGCTAACCGGACTTTATGCGTTTAAATCCTGTAGTGTTGAAGAGTTCAAAAGTTATATCTATGAATTCAGAAAAAAGAAAATCAGCGGACTGATTGTAAAAAGAGGCAGGCTGGTAGATGATGCGGATAAGAAAATCGAACTTCTTCAGGAATATGCCCGAAAAAACAGGATACCTATCATGGAAGTGCCGTTTGAGATGTCATTCCAGAGGATTCTGGCGATAGTCATGGAGCATCTGTTTGATGAAGAGGTCATGCTTCTTAAATACTTCAAAACAACACATGATAATTTTACCGCGCTGACACTTGGAAACAGTGGATCAGAGAATCAGTTTCAGAAAATTCTGGATATGCTGGAAAAGCTGATTCGGAATCCGGTCTCATTATATAATCAGAATCTCACCTGCTATGCTTCCTCGTCAGGGGAGAAGGGAAATCTGAAGTTACTTGATAATCTTCAGGATTACGATCCGGATGTACTGACCAATTATCAGTACTGGAAACAGGTGGGAGAGTATATCCAGTATGTGATCCGGGTACGGATGAATGTCGGTATTCAGATGTATCTGGTGGTGACAGAAAAAACGCCTCCGTTTACAAAAATGGACTGTATTGCGATTGAAAATGCGATTGTTGCCCTTCAGTATGAGTTCTCCAGACAGTTTGCAGTTGAAGAACTGGAAAAGAAATTTCAAAATGATATCCTTAACAATATTTTAAACGGCAAGGTAACATCTGAGACAGAGCTTGAGAAGAATGCGGGGCTGCTCCAGATGGACAAAAACGGAACCTACAGGGTGCTTGTCTTTGGTGTAAAGCAGGATGGAAAGCCTCAGAAGAACATGAATGAAAAGCTGATGCATATTACCTGTCTGGAAGAGGCGGTAAGACGCCGGTTTCCGAACCTGAAAATTCACCGGGACCTTGATAAGATAGTGACTATCCGGGAAGCGGATTCTTCCAGAACACAGTCCGAGCACAGAAAAGAAATGCAGGACATTGTCCGTCAGGTTCAGGAGGAAATGAAATATCAGAACCGTAATCTGTGCGTGAGAGTAGGAGTGGGAAAGATTGTTACAGGAATAGCCAATCTCCCGGAATCGTACAAGGAGGCCGATGAGGCACTGACGTTCATTGATATTGCGGGCGATATATCGGGAGACGGAAATTCTTCGGTAATGATGTTTTCGGACTTTGGAATTTTCAAGCTGCTGTGCGAGCAGGACAATCTGCAGAATCTGATAGAATACATACCGGAATCTCTGCAGAAACTTCTTCAATATAAGAAGCCGCAGCAGGAGGATCTGATTACAACGTTAAAATCATACCTGAAGAATAATCAGAACCTCTCCAGAACTGCGCAGGAACTTTATGTACATTATAAAACCGCAGCGTACAGAATCGAAAAAATCGCAAGAATTACAGGTATGGATTTCGACAATGCCAACGAAATGCTGGCGGTGCGCATAGGCCTTATTGTGTATAAAATGATAGAAAACTACAATAAAATATAGTCAAAAAATTCTTTTTTAGGCAGTTTATCCAATCTGGATAAACTGCCGTCTTTTTTTTATCAGAATCCGCCGATGCGAAGTGTTAAAAAAATATCTATACTCTATACTATGAGGAACAGCCAGAAAGGAAGGGATTACGTGGAAGTTGATGTAAAAAAAGTCATGGAACATCTGAACGAAATCTACCAGTGCGGTGCAAAACCGGATGGCACTTTTACGAGGATGGCTTACTCCGAAGAGGACAAAAAAGGAAGAGCGCTTTTCAGAAGCTGGTTTGAAAAGCTTGGAATCCCGACACGGACAGACGAGGCCGGAAATCTGATTGCACGTCTGGAGGGAACAGACCCGTCGCTTCCGGCGATCCTGACAGGATCACATCTGGACACGGTGCCGGATGGAGGAAAATATGACGGAACAGTCGGATGCATGGGCGGACTGGCGGTCTGTGAGACATTGAAAGCAGAAGGGAAACAGTTAAAACATCCGCTGGAGGTTATCGTGTTTGCGGACGAAGAAGGATTCCGGTTTGGAAGCGGACTTACGGGAAGCAGCGCTCTGTGCGGAGAAAAGCCGGATATCAGTGCAGATGATCTGGATATGGACGGCAGGACAAGAAAAGAAGTCTTTGAAAGCTGTGGCCTGTCTGTGGAACATGTATCCGATGCGGCAAGAAATCCGGAATCGATTCACTGCTTCATCGAACTGCATGTAGAACAGGGAGGAACACTGTACAAAAAACAGATTCCGGTAGGAATTGTGTCTTCGATTGCCGGAGTCAGCCGCTATGAAGTGACAATTACAGGCGAGGCAAACCATGCCGGAAGCACAATGATGGAAGACAGAAAGGACGCGCTTGTAACGGCTGCGAAGTTCATAGCAAAAGTACCGGAGACAGCAGCGGAATACGGAAACCAGTATACCGTTGCAACAGTGGGAACGATCAAGGTTACACCGAATTCCGTCAATGTAATTCCGGGAAGCTGTACTTTCCATCTTGAGATTCGGGATCAGAAGGCGGAAGTCATGAAAGAGATCGAGATGAAGCTGAAAGAATACGCGGAAGAACTGTGCAGCTGCGCAGGAGAGACTCTTTCCTGGGAACAGATTTCCTATCACGCACCGGCGCCGATGCATGAATCGGTAAAGCAGGCGGTTGAGACAGCTGCAAAGAAGATCGGAACCGAATATATGGTTCTTCCAAGCGGGGCATTCCATGATTCCCTGTTGATGACAGGATTTGTACCGACCGGTATGATTTTTGTTCCAAGCGAGAAAGGAATCAGCCATTCACGGTATGAATATACAAAAGAAGAAGATATCGAAAGAGGCTGCAACGTACTGTTGCAGACAATTCTGGAAGCAGACAACATGGAAATGACATGTTAATTTAGAAAGGAGAAGAGATATGGAGAAAAAAAGAATTGGTATCATCGGCGGAGGTATTTCTGGTACATGTTTAGGTTACCATTTAAGCCTCTATGACAACGCGGAAGTGATCGTATTTGAAAAAGCTACGATCGGCGGAGCTTCCACAGCTAAATCCGCAGGAACAGTATGTCTTTTTGATGACTCTCTGAAAAACAGATACTGGGACGTAAGACTTTACGGATTTGAATCCTATCTGAAAATGGAAGCGGAAGAAAAAGGATCCGCTGGATTTGACAAGACCGGCACACTCGTTGTCGCTACAAACGAGCAGGTAGAAGCAACAATCAAAACCGGTATCGCACTTGCAAAAGCAGCAGGATATTCAGGTGAATATATCACAGATAAAGACAGAATCAAAGAGATTCTTCCGGACATCTCCACAGAAAATATTCTTGGAGCCGGATATACACAGGATGACGGCTACTTTGACGGAACCATGATCTCCAACACTTATGCAAAGAAACTGCAGAAAAACGGCGGAGTGATCAAGACCGGCGTAAAAGTGACAGAAGTCATTGTGAAAGACAATAAAGTCAAAGGATTAAAGACAAGCGAAGGCGAAGAATATGAATTTGACTATGTTGTAGACTGTACAGGACCATGGAGCAAATTTACAGGGGAACTTGTAGGTCTGGATGTACCGATCTGGCATACAAAAGCCGAGGCATTCTTCCTTTGCCCTCCTGGAAAGAAACTCAGCTACACATTCCCGGTACTGAAATATCCGGAATTCTATGCTTTAAGAGCGGGAGACAACATCTTTATCTGCAAATCCCACCTCTCCATGGATCTGAACAATCCGATGCATGCAGGACAGTGGGATCCGGACAAACTTCCGGAAACAGGCGGAACAGACGATTACTTTATCGACTTCCTGCTTGATCAGCTTGAAGTAAAAGTTCCTGGAATCGTAGACAGCGGTCTTGTATCATCATGGCTGTCTTACCGTGCAGAGCCGAAGGATTTCCTTCCGATTCTTGGAGAAACTCCGGTAGAAGGATACATCCTTGCTACAGGCTACGGCGGAAATGGTGTCATCGAAGCACCGGCAGCAAGCCGTGATCTTGCAAAACTGATTATGCGCGGCGAGTCCACTCCGTTACTGGAAGACTGGGCATTCAAACGTCTGCTTTAATTTTAGATAAAAATCTGGTGCAGTCCGGCAGTGGAGTTTCTTCGCGGCCGGACTGCTGTGAAAATTTCAGGAGGAAAACATGGATATAGCGGTTCTTATTAAACAGGTACCTGTTTCAAACAATGTATCAGTAGATCCGGAGACACATGCCCTCATCCGTGCAAGTGCAGAGGGAATGATCAATCCGGCTGACTTAAATGCAATCGAAGAAGCCATGATGCTCAAAGAGCAGACAGGCGGAAAGGTTGTAGTTTTCACGATGGGCCCTCCGGATGCCGAAAAGGCACTTCGTGAGGCAATGGCACACGGCTGCGATGAAAGCTGCCTGATCACAGACAGGGTAGTAGCAGGAGGCGATACGATTGCGACAGCAAGAGTACTGGCGGAAGCAATCAAAAAATATGGACAGTTCGATCTGATTCTTGGCGGCGCTCTGTCTGCGGACGGAGCAACAGGTCAGGTTGGAGCAATGGTTGCGGAATGTCTTGGAATTCCTCACATCTGTGAGATTCAAAGCATCAAGTATGATGAAGCTGCTCCGGACAAAATCGAAGCGGTGAAAAAAGTATACGGGGAACGTTTCCTTGTACGTACTTCGCTGCCGGCAGTACTGTCTGTAAACTTTGGATGCAATGTGCCAAGACTTGCTACACTTCGTAGTACAAGAGCGGCAAAGAACAAACCGCTTGCTGTCTATACTAACGCGGACCTGAATCTTCCGGAGGACCAGGTCGGAATTAAAGGTTCTCCGACAGCAGTCATCGATTCCTTCGAACCGACAGGAGGAAGAATGGCAGAAATGCTGACCGGAACACCGGAAGAACTGGCTGTGAAACTGAAAGACCTGATCGATGAGGAGAAAGGAAATTTATAATGGCTAATGGAATTTGTATTTTCGCAGAAAATTATAATGGAAAATTAGAGCCGGCTTCTGCAGAACTTGTCTCCGCGGCACGTCTGATTCAGGAAACAACAAAAGAGCAGATCAGCGCGGTTGTTGTGGCAAAGGACTGCGACGGTATTATTGAAGAATTAAAAAATATTGGCGTAGAGAAAATATACGCTGTAAAGACAGATCATGATATCCTTTTTCAGGATGATGCTGCAAGTCAGGTACTTGCTGATATAATCAGAAAGATTGATCCGTCTTCTGTTCTGATTCCGGCGACACCGGCAGGACGTTCCATATTCTCAAGAGTAGCGATGAAATTAAACTGCGGACTGACCGCAGATTGTACAGAGCTGCTGGTGGGCACAAAAGAGGATGGATCCTACTATATTAAACAAAACAAACCATCTTATGGAGAAAACGTTTTTGTTACCATCGTTACAAGAGACGGATACTATCCTCAGATGATGACAGTACGTCCGGGTGTTTACACAATCCCGGAAAAGTCAGAGGGAAACGCGGAAGTTGTCTACATGGATGATATTCAGATCCCGGAATCCAGAATTGAGATCGCGGAAATTCTGCCTCAGGAAGATTCTACAGACAGCATTCTCTCCGCGGAGATTGTTGTCGTAGGAGGAAGAGGAACTCTGGAAGACGATAATTTTGAACTTGTAAAACAGTTTGCGGATAAGATAGGGGCTGCTATCGGCGGTACCCGTCCGATGGTAGATACAGAGACCATTCCGTTTGACCACCAGATCGGTCAGACCGGACTGACAATCCGTCCGAAAATCTGTATTTCTCTTGGTGTATCAGGAGCAATCCAGCACACAGAGGGTATCAAGGATACCAAACTTTTTGTTGCAGTTAATACCGATGAGAATGCGGCGATCTTCAAAGTGGCTGATTATGGAATGGTAGCCGATCTCCGTGAGGTTCTGGAAAATTATCTGAAACTGTAGTACAATACAACTGAGGTGAGACAAATGGAATTATTAGAATTAATGAGAACAAGACACAGCATCCGCAGCTATGGCGATGCGCCGGTATCTGAGGAAGACATCACAAAAATCCTTCAGGCAGGAATGCTTTCCGCGTCAGGAAAAGCAATCCGTCCATGGGAGTTTATCGTCGTGACAGATAAAGATGTCCTGCAGAAAATGTCCGACTGCCGGGCAGGATCTGTGAAGATGCTCAAAGAAGCAGCCTGCGCTATCGTGGTAGTCGGCAATGAGGACGCATCAGATGTCTGGATCGAGGACTGCTCCGCAGTGATGAGCAACATGCATCTGATGGCTCATGCACTGGGACTTGGCAGCTGCTGGGTACAGGGAAGACTCAGAAAAGCAGAGGACGGAAGAGACACGGAAGCATTTGTACGGGATATTCTCGGATATCCGGAAAACTACAAGCTTCAGGCGATTCTTACGGTCGGAGTGCCGGCGGAGGAAAAGAAACCTTATGAGTTAAGTGATCTTCCGACAGAGAAGATTCACTATGGAAAATTCTGATAAAACCCGGTGTCATGCGGGGTGGATCTGTACAGAAAACTGTATAAATCCACCCCGTTTTTTTTGCGGTTTTTTGCGGTTGACAAACGGTATTTTTCGTGATATGTTTAGGACAATTTCGTTATAAACAAGAAGAGAAATCAAGGTGAAAGGCGGTGGAGAATATGGATCTGGTCAAGAAGGTGATAGTGCTTGTCTGCAGTATCATCCTGGTAGGGTTTACCCTGACCGATTTCCATTCTGTCATTGCGGAGGATCCGGCGTATGCCGGACATCTTTTTGTCAATAAACCGGAGAAGCAGACACTCACAGCACACGAGAAGAAAAGCCATCCTGATTCGGACGCCAACAGAGAAGAAGCCGGAATTATGTGGAAGTATCTGAGAAGTGGAAAACAGAAAGCGGCCAGAGGACTGGCACTTTCCACGATCTTTCTGGCCGGGTCGGCTGCTGCATTGTTCCGGATTTTTGAAAACCGGCATTATCTGGGAGGTCTTCTCCTTCAGGTAGTTTATATGGCACGGTTCCTTTATGAACTGTCAGTGCAGAAAGACAAGGACGGCAAGAAAAGAACTTCCGCACGGAGGCTTCTGCTTTCGTTCCAGGACAGTTCAAAAATATAAGGAAGACGTGAAAGGAATTAAGGGAAAACCATGGAACGGTTTATGAATTTTATAAAGCGTCAGTCACCGGGGCTTGTCATCACATCAGGGTTTGCCATTGTAATTTTCATTGGAGCTCTGCTGCTTTTGCTTCCGTGTTCCGTGAAGGACGGGGCGACAGTGACATTTGTGGACGCACTCTTTACATCCACGAGCGCAGTCTGTGTAACCGGACTGATAGCCATTGATACGGCAGATCATTTTACTGCGATTGGACAGGCTGTTGTAGCACTGCTGATTCAGATCGGAGGTCTTGGAGTGACATCTGTCGGAGTCGGAGTTATGATTGCGGTAGGACACCGCGTCAGCTACAGGAGCCGGACACTGATCAAAGAGGCACTTAATGTGGATACCTACAGTGGAATTGTGAAGTTTGTAAAAGCGATTCTTCTGACGACGTTGTTTTTTGAAAGTTTGGGAGCAATTTTAAGCTTTATCGTATTCAGTCAGGATTATCCGACACTTCATGCCCTTGGAATCAGTGTATTCCATTCCATTGCGGCGTTTAACAATTCGGGATTTGATATTCTGGGCGGATTGAGAAATCTGATCCCGTATCAGGAGAATGTCCTGCTGAATCTGACCACCTGCGGATTGATTTTCTTTGGCGGTATCGGTTTCCTTGTCATTATGGATATTCTGAAGCAGAGAAAATTCAAGAAGCTTATGTTTCATTCAAAAGTTGTACTGACAACAAGTATTGTCCTGATTATTGTAGGGACAGTCCTGCTAAAGCTGACCGAGCACATCACATGGCTTGGCGCGTTGTTTCACAGTGTTTCAGCGAGAACAGCAGGTTTTTCAACATATCCGATCGGAAGCTTCAGCACAGCCGGACTCTTTGTCCTCTGTGTTCTGATGTTTATCGGTGCTTCTCCGGGATCAACCGGAGGCGGTATCAAGACGAGTACATTCTTTACCCTTGCACAGGCAGTCCGGAGTATGTTTTCAAAACGTGCGGTTGGCGCATTTAAGAGAAGCATCTCAAAACAGAATGTCAGCAAGGCGTATGCGATCACACTGCTTTCTGCAATTGTCGTGGTCGTAGCGGTATTTTTGATGTGCATTATTGAGCCGGATATCGACTTTATGAAAATCCTTTTTGAAGTGATTTCGGCGTTTGGTACCGTAGGACTTTCTACCGGCATTACGCCGGATTTGAGTGATCCGGGGAAATTGATCATTATCCTTGTCATGTTTATTGGAAGACTCGGAGCTATGACCCTGATCACCATGTGGGTAAACCGGCCGGAGCCGAATATCCGGTATGCGGAAGAACAGATTTCAGTTGGTTAAGAGAAAGGAATAAAATAGAGATGAAAAAGAAAGCATCAGCAAAAACTTTTGGAGTGATCGGGCTGGGACGTTTTGGTATGGCGCTTGCCATGACGCTTGCAAAAGGCGGGAAAGATGTCATTGTTATTGACGAAAATGAAAGTAAAGTAAGAGAAATGAGACCGTACACGGATTATGCATTTGTGACAAGCAATCTGAATGAAGAAAGCCTTCGGGAGGCGGGCATCCAGAATTGTGACGTGGTAATTGTCTGCATTGGTACGAATGTAGGAGTTGGAATATTAACAACACTTAGTGTCATTGAGATGGGAGTACCAAGAGTGATCTCCAAGGCGCTTAGTACAGAACAGGGAGCGGTTTTGAAAAAGATCGGTGCAGAGGTTGTCTATCCGGAAAAGGATATGGCATATTTCCTCGGGAAACGTCTGATTTCCGATAATTTTCTGGACTTCATCCATCTGAATGACAGCGTAGAGATCCGGCAGGTACGTGTATCCGGAAGCGCGAGCGGAAAGAGTATTGAAAAACTTGCTCTTCGGAAACACTATCAGTTGAATATTATCGCTTTGGAAAGAGAGAATAAGACAACGATAGAGATCCACCCGGAAGACACTCTCAGAGAAGGCGATATCATTTCTGTAATCGGAAAGGTCGAAGATATCGACGCTTTTGAAAATCAGCTTTAACAGATAAGATAAAAGGTTCTCCTGACAGGAGAGCCTTTTTCGATGTGCAGAACAGTCAAAAAAGAGGTGCATTGTGAGCTGATTTCTATATAATAGAAAGCAGGAATGAAAGGAGTGAAACAGACGATGGAAAAGGAAATCTTGTTTGGCGCTGCATACTATCCGGAGTACATGCCGTATGAAAGAGTAAAAGAGGATATCCGGATGATGAAAGAAGCGGGAATGAATGTGGTGAGAATTGCGGAATCTACATGGAGCACGTTGGAACCGGAAGATGGTGTATTTGATTTTTCCTATATCGACCAGGTTATAGAAGAAGCCGGTAAAGCCGGAATGAAAGTGATTATCGGGACACCGACCTACGCGGTACCGTCATGGCTTTGCAGGAAAGATCCGGGTGTACTGGTAGAAACCGGACAGGGAGAGTCTTACTACGGAAGAAGGCAGATTTTCAATCTCCTCAATCCGACCTTCCGATGCCACGCAGAGCGGGTTATCCGAAAGCTGGCGGAACATACGGCCGGAGCCGGACCGGTAATAGGATTCCAGATTGATAATGAGACAAAACACTACGGAAATATGGGCAGGGAGATACAAGCCGCATTCAGAAAGGCCATGGAAGAAAAATTTCAAACCACGGAGAATCTGAACAAGGCCTTCGGACTTGCATACTGGAGCAACTCGATTCATAACTGGGAGGATTTCCCCGACATGAGAGGCTGTATCAACGGCGGTCTTGCCTCTGAGTTTTCTGCGTTTCAGAGAAAGATGGCAGCGGATTATCTGATGTGGCAGGCGGATCTGATCCGGGAATACAAGCGGGAAGATCAGTTCATTACCCACAATCTGGATTTTGAATGGAAGAAATTCGGGGCCGATATCGCGCAGGACGGCTATTCCTACGGGGTGCAGCCGGACATTAACCATTATGAGGCAGCAAAAGCGCTGACCCTTGCAGGTACGGATATTTACCATCCGACACAGGACGATCTGACCGGAGCAGAGACGGCCTTTGGCGGAGATTCGGTCCGAAGTCTCAAAGACAGCGGATATCTTGTTCTGGAATGTCAGGCACAGGCTTTTAAATACTGGACGCCGTATCCGGGGCAGCTGAGACTTCAGGCATACAGCCATCTGGCATCCGGTGCCATCGGAACACTTTACTGGAACTGGCACTCCATTCACAGCGGATATGAGACATACTGGCGGGGAGTTTTAAGCCATGATCTGGACACGAATCCGGTCTACGAAGAAGCCGCTGTTATTGGAAAAGAATGGTCAAAACTGGGAGAAAAAATCAACGGACTGCAAAAAAAGAACGAGATTGCCCTTGTAATTGACAACCATTCGATGTCAGCATTGAACTGGTTCCCGATTGATAAGGATCTCAGTTACAACGACGTTGTAAGGTGGATGTATGACAGCCTTTATGAGATGAATCTGGAGTGCGATGTGGTGGATGTCCGGGCGTTGGACCCGTCCAGATATAGGATGATTGTGACGCCGACGCTTTACAGTGTGCCGGAGGAGATGCTGAAAAAGCTGGAGACATTTGTCAGAAAGGGAGGCGTTCTGGTCAGCTCTTTCCGATCCTTTGTGGCGGATGAGTACCTCAGAGTGTACCATGACAAGGCACCGCATATCCTGCACGAATGCTTTGGAATGAGCTACAATCAGTTCACCGAGCCCGGGCGTACCCGGCTGAAAGGGAAGGAGGTCCGGTATTTCGCGGAACTTTTGAAAATGGAGGGAGCCGAAAGCATGGCGGACTATGAGCATAAATACTGGGGCCGGTACGCGGGAATGACGCATCACACGTTTGGAGAAGGACATGCATATTATATGGGATGCTGGACCTGCAAAGAAACGCTGAAAGAACTGTACCGGAAGGCAGCAAAATCCGCCGGAATCTTCTGCTCGGAACTGGCCTGGCCGGTGACAGTAAGAAGCGGAGTGAACCGGGAAGGGAAACAGATTCATTATCTGCTGCATTACAGCGAAGAGGAACAGGAAATTCTCTGCCCGTATGATAATGCCGTAGATCTGCTGACCGGGAAATCATACCGGAAAGGGGAGCCAATCTGTCTTTCGGACTGGGATGTGAAAATACTGGAGGAAGCGTAGATGAAAGCGTTTTTATATACGACAACAGAACAAGTCGAATTTTCCGGAATTTGCTCAGGATTCATGACAGGACATTGCCGGTTCTGTATGGCCGGGACGGTTAAAAATGAAAGAAACTCTATTTTCTCCGTAGCATATCAGGTCCGAATACGGTTATAAATGGGAATTTCTTTTTTTAATCCGTAGTAAAGCAAGTTCTAATACGGTGCGAATAATAGAAAATGGATTTGTAACCGTAGTAAATTGGATAAAATGAGCCCTATAAAGAGGACACGGGTAAAATCCTTTTTGTACGTATTTTGAGATTTAATCCTATATTGTGGACACAGATTTGACTGCTGTTATTATGTTGATAGCTTTGAAAAC
>NZ_NFHY01000012.1:0-119816 GCF_002161525.1 Drancourtella sp. An57 | reverse complement strand
TATATCTTCTGATCCTGCCAACGTCTTATTGTCATACCCAAACGCATGTTTATCTAACATATGTTCGATGAACATGCGTTCTTTTTTTGACTGCTCCAAAAACGCAATTTCCTATAAAGTAAAAAAGCAGGGAGTACGTAATACCCCCTGCTTTTGGCTTTCCAAGGTAAATTAAAGAGCGAGTTCTTTTGCGATATCATACTGATACTGCGGAATTCCTTTTTCCATGTTCAGTGCTTCATCAATGTCAAAGTCCACATACTCGCCGTGCTTGTAACCTACGACACGGTTTGTCTTTCCTTCCAGAAGAAGATCCACTGCCTTTGCTCCCATGATGGAAGCATAGACACGGTCTTTTGCTGTCGGACTTCCGCCACGCTGCATGTGTCCAAGAATCGTCGCTCTTGTCTCCATGCCTGTTGCCTCTTCAATCTCTTTTGCAAGGCCGACGGAGTTACCGACACCTTCTGCATTGATGATGATGTAATGCTTCTTTCCGCGTTTTCTGTTCAGCTTGATATCTTCGATGATCTTCTCTGCATTATAATCGTGCTCTTCAGGAAGCAGAATTCTCTCTGCTCCGTTGGCAATACCGCACCACAGCGCAAGGTATCCCGCATCACGTCCCATAACCTCAACGATACTGCATCTTTCATGGGATGTAGAGGTATCACGTACTTTGTCGATGGCTTCCATCGCCGTATTCACCGCAGTATCAAATCCGATCGTGTACTCTGTACATGCGATATCCAGGTCAATCGTTCCCGGAAGACCGATCGTATTCACCCCGAGATTGGACAGCGCTCTTGCTCCTTTAAAGGAACCGTCTCCTCCGATTACAATCAGTCCGTCAATCTCATATTTCTTACAGATCGCTGCCGCTCTCTGCTGTCCTTCTTCTGTGCACATCTCCTGGCATCTTGCAGTCTGGAGAATCGTACCTCCGCGCTGAATCGTATCGGAAACATCGCGCGCGGACATATCAATAATATCTTCATTTAAAAGTCCTGAGTATCCTCTTCTGATTCCTCTGACCTTCAGTCCATTTCCAAGTGCTGTTCTTACAACGGCACGAATCGCCGCGTTCATTCCCGGCGCATCTCCACCACTCGTTAAAACACCTATTGTCCTGATTTCTTTTGCCATGATTCTTATACCTCCATTAGGTCATTCCCTGATTTCTGTATGTGTTTTCTGTGAATAGTTTAACCACCTAATATACTAAACTATTTATTTTCGTTTTTCAATATCTTTCCTATATCTTTGACTTTTCTACTACTTTTACCCGCTCTTTGCCAAAATAGTTCGTCAATCTGCTCATGAGTTCATCTGAGATATCCACATTCCGCCCCGCCGGAAGCTGTTTGACTGCCCGTTCTGCCTGACAGTAAATGAAGACTTTCTCCTCCCCTTCACTCATGTGGAGCATAGAGTAGACAAGCTGCTCTTCCTGAAGGAAGGATGCCTTATCCGGATACTGAATCCAGAGCTGTTTTTCTGTCTGTTCAAACGGAATGATCGTCTCACAGATCAACTTGCTGGCACTTTCGTCTTCCTCAGACACCCGTCCCCTTACGAACACCTTCCGGTCCACTTCCAGATACTGCTGATTCTTCTCGTAATCCCGCGGGAAAATCACGACCTCCACCGTACCAAGCAGGTCCTCGATGGTAATAAATGCCATCACCTTGTTGGTCTTCGTATATTTTATGGTGCGGGACGTAATCATACCGCCGATGGTTTCTTTGGCCCCGTCCCGGACTTTCGTATGTCCGGTCTCATCGTCATACTGGAAATCATGTGTCGTCGCCGTGATCGCTTTCTTCCACCGCTCCTCGTATTCTTCCAGCGGATGACCGCTGACATAGACGCCAAGCACTTCCTTTTCAAAGGCAAGCATCGTCTCCTTTTCGTATTCGCCCACTTCCGGGAACTGAATATCAAATTCCTTTCTCTGATCCTCATCCACAATATCAAACAGGCTCATCTGTCCTGCCATGGAATATTTCTTCTCCTGATTGATCTGGTCAAGGATCTTAAGATAGACCATCATATGCTGCTTTCTCGTCCCGGTAAAACAGTCGAAGGCCCCGGCTTTAATAAAGTTTTCAACCGTCCTTTTGTTGATGTCCTTGCCGGACATCCGCTCCGCGAAATCCCGGAGGTTTTTGAACTCTCCCCCGGCCTCTCTTTCCCGGATAATGTCATCGATCACGGACCGTCCGATACTTTTGATTGCCGCAAGGCCGTAACGGATATCGCCCCCGTCCACGGAAAAGTTGCCGTACCCTTTATTGATGTCCGGAGGCAGCAGTTTTATGCCCATCTCCTTACAGGTATAAATGTATTCCGCCACTTTCCCCGGATTATCGATGACCGAAGTCATCAGCGCCGCCATAAATTCTACCGGATAATAATATTTCAGCCATGCCGTCTCGTAGGAAACGACCGCATAGGCCGCCGCGTGAGACTTGTTGAAGGCATATTTCGCAAAATCAATCATCTCGTCGTAAATCTTGTTGGCCGTTTTCTCATCGATGCCGTTTGCCACGCATCCCGGCACGTTTTCCTCCGGATTGCCGTAGACGAAATTCTGGCGCTCCCGCTCCATGACATCGCCCTTTTTCTTTGACATGGCACGCCGCAGAATATCGCTTCGCCCCAGCGTGTATCCCGCCAGATCCCGCACGATCTGCATAACCTGCTCCTGATAGACGATACATCCGTAGGTCGGTTCCAGAATCGGTTTTAACTGCGGACAGTCATAGGTGATCTGTTCCGGATGATTCTTTCCTTTGACATACTGCGGGATAAAATCCATCGGTCCCGGACGGTACAGAGAAATCCCCGCGATCACATCCTCCAGATTCCGCGGCTTTAATTCCTTCATAAAGCTCTTCATCCCTGCGCTTTCCAGCTGGAACACGCCGTCCGTCTTTCCGCTGCAAAGGGAATCGAAGACTGCCTTGTCATCATAGTCGATCCTGGACATGTCGATCTTCTTTCCGGTGCTTTGCCGGGCAAGCCTGGCCGCATTCTGAATGACGGTAAGGGTCCGAAGCCCAAGGAAGTCCATCTTCAGAAGTCCGAGCTCTTCCAGCGTCGTCATGGTAAACTGGGTCACCGGAGAATTGTCCGATCCAAGGGAGAGCGGCACATATTCATCGATGGACTTCTGACTGATGACAACCCCCGCCGCGTGCATGGACGTATGTCTCGGAAGACCTTCCAGACGCCTGCTCATGTCAATCAGTTCTCTTACCTGCTCATCCGTATCATACAGCTTTTTCAGCTCCGGATTCATCGTAAGCGCCCGGTCAAGCGTCATATTCAGCTCGGTCGGAATCATCTTTGCAATGCTGTCCACAAAGGCGTACGGAAGATCCATGACACGCCCCACATCCCGGATAACTCCCCGGGCTGCCAGGGTACCGAAGGTAACAATCTGTACCACACGGTCTGTTCCGTATTTTCTCGTTACATAATCGATGACCTCCTGCCTTCTCTCGAAGCAGAAGTCCACGTCGATATCCGGCATGGTGACACGTTCCGGATTCAGGAACCGCTCAAAGAGCAGGTTATACCGGATCGGATCAATGTTGGTAATTCCAAGACAGTAGGACACGATACTTCCCGCCGCGGAACCTCGTCCCGGTCCCACCATAATGTCATGATCCCGTGCATACTTGATGAAATCCCACACAATCAGGAAGTAGTCCACATACCCCATCGTGCGGATTGTATCCAGCTCATAATTCAGCCGCTCCACCAGTTCCTTGGGGCTTCCCGGATACCGGTCCTCCAGCCCGTCAAAGCAGAGCTTCTGCAAATATTCCCATGATGTATAGCCATCCGGCACATCGTATTTCGGAAGCTTGGTGACTCCGAATTCAATCTCCACATGGCAGCGGTCTGCGATTTTCTGCGTATTCTCAAGTGCCTGCAGGGCATACGGGAAGAGCCCCCGCATCTCCTCTTCACTCTTTACATAATACTGGCCGCCTTCGTAACGCATCCGGTTCTCATCAGAAAGCTTCTTTCCCGTCTGAAGACAAAGCAGGATGTCATGCGGCTTTTCATCCTCCGCATAGGTATAGTGGACGTCATTGGTAGCTACCAGCTCAATTCCCGTCTCTTCCGACAGACGAAGAAGGCCCTGGTTGGCCGTCTGCTGCTCGCCCATCCCGTGATCCTGCAGCTCCAGGAAAAAGTTCCCTTTTCCGAAAATATCCTGATACTCGTATGCGGCTTTCTTGGCCTCTTCATAAAGACCCCTCACCAGATTCTTCTGCACCTCTCCGGCCAGACAGGCACTCAGAGCGATGATCCCGCCGCTGTACTGCCTCAAAAGCTCTTTATCCACACGCGGCTTGTAGTAATACCCTTCCGTAAACCCTCTCGATACAATCTTCATCAGGTTGTGGTATCCCTCATCATTTTCCGCCAGAAGAACAAGATGGTAATACCGGTCTTCATTGTGACCCATCTCCCGGTCAAACCGTGATCCCGGAGCCACATACACCTCGCATCCAAGGATCGGATTGATCCCTGCCTTCTTTGCTTCTTTATAAAAATCGATCACACCGTACATCACACCGTGGTCCGTAATGGCGGCACTGTTCATGCCGAGTTCCTTCACACGGGCGACATACTCCTTGATCTTGTTGGAACCGTCTAACAAACTATATTCTGTATGAACATGCAAATGTACAAAACTCATTGTGTTCCTCCTTTTCCGGTACCTATTATAGCAGAAAAAAAGGCATCGGAAAACAGGGGCGAAAAGAGAATTGTGATTATTGTAACTCTCTTTGCTTTGTGCTATGCTGTGGATGAGATTTCATGAAGGAGGACTTGATTATGGAACCATTAAAGATCGGACTTGTCGGACTGGGAAGCAGAGGCTATATGCTTTTAAAGGAAACCCTTTTGTATATCCCGGAAATGCAGATTTCTGTCGTATGTGACGCTTATGAAGACAGAATCAAACAGGCACAGGACCTGATCGAAGAGCGCTGCGGGCATCGTCCTGCTGCCGAGCCGGAGTATTCAGAAGTTCTGACCCGCTCGGATATTGACGCTTTGATTATCGCTACCTCCTGGGAGCACCACGTACCTGCTGCCATCCAGGCAATGAAAGCAGGAATCCCGGTAGGAATTGAAGTCGGAGGCGTATACAGTCTGGAAGAATGCTGGGAGCTTGTCCGGACTTACGAAGAGACAAAAACACCATTTATGTTTATGGAAAACTGCTGTTACGGGCGCCGGGAGCTGATGGCCCTGAATATGAAAGAGCAGGGTGTATTCGGAGATATCGTCCACTGCCGCGGCGGCTATATGCATGATCTGAGAAGCGAGGTTACCCGCGGAAAAGAAAACCGCCATTACCGTCTCAGAAATTATCTCAACCGTAATGCGGAGAACTATCCGACTCACGAACTCGGTCCGATCGCAAGGATCCTTGATATCAACCACGGAAACCGGATGCTCACTCTGACAAGCACCGCTTCCATCTCCAAAGGGATGAATGAATACGTGCGCCGGCACCCGGACTGCGACCAGTCCCTGCTTCACGCCCGGTTTGCTCAGGGTGATGTTGTCAATACCGTCATCACCTGTGCCGGAGGGGAGACGATTCTGCTGACACTCGACACCTCTCTTCCACGCTACTACAGCCGTGATTTCACAGTCTGCGGCACAAAGGGCATGTATGAGGAAAAGACCGATTCCGTCTTCCTGGACGGACTGTATTCCCTGGAAGAGGAATTCTTCTGGAACAAACACTGGGGAAATGCAAAAGAATACGAAGAGCAGTATGACCATCCGATCTGGAAAGACTTCTTGAAGAGCGAAATCAAAGGAGGACACGGCGGTATGGACTACCTCGTCTTCCGGGAATTCGCACAGTGTATCCGCGACGGACGGCCTTGCCCGATCGACGTCTATGACGCGGCTTCCTGGATGTGCATCAGCGTCCTCTCCGAACAGTCCATCGCAATGGGCGGACAGCCGGTTGCCATCCCGGACTTTACAAACGGACGGTGGATGACAAGATAGGCTCTGTCGGGCTACAGTAGAAACCTTTCGGTTTCATCCTTATAACCAACGCATGGCTTCTCCATTTTCTTTTTTGTAGTATCATGAAAAAAGAAACTATCAGGAGGTACCATAATGAAAAATATACTGCTTTTAACTACAACGCCTACTGCCGGCGGAAACGGAGACGCATTGATCGCCGCCGCAAAAGAAGAAGCCGAAAAAAATGGAGCCGAAATTCATCTTGTACATATCCGCGAAAAACAGATCGGCTTCTGCCGGGCATGCTATGGCTGTGCCGAAACCGGCTTTGCTGCACCTTTGCCTGCAAATCCTATCAGATCGGGCCGAAAAAACGCGTCGGTATTTTTCTGACCTGCTCCGGCTCCGATCCGGAAGAGATGAAACGCCACGTGCGGAATATCGTAACGCTGCCAAGCGTAAGCCGTACCATTTCCGACTACCGCACCGAAGTGTTTACAAACTGTAATTCCACATCTACCTGTCAGGATACTCCGGAATATCTGGAACGCGCAAAAGCGGTTGCCCGCTGGGCTCTTGAAGCGTAAGACGATGATGTTTATAAGCTGATAAATAAAAGAAAAAGCAACCGGGTGCCTCTCATTCTATGGGATGCATTCCCGGTTGTTTTTCGTCGCACTTATTTTTGCAGCGCTGATTCTATGCATAGCTAATTCTCTGGCTCCGCCAATATCATCTAAATTATGCTGCATATAATTCTACCCCTTCATTCTTGATATTATTATAGAATGGATATGCCCTGAGCCATTTATTAAAATGATCCCGATTTTTCACAATGGGCATAATTTCCAAATCATGATCAAAATTATAATCAAAAGTCAGGTCGGAAAGTGTATGTCCCTTCCGCCTTATCTCATCATCTGATAAATCCACCAGAATCATAATATCAATATCTGAATCCGGTCTAAAATCACCTCTGGCATAAGAGCCATATAAAATGATAGTCCTCAGTTTTTCTCCATAAATTTTATGCACGTCTTCCACGTATTTTTTTAATATTTCATTTAAAACCTGAGACATATGCTTCCTCCTTCCCGGATGTTTCTCAATTTCAATTATAGTATATACATTCTACATACCAAAAATCAACAGCAGCAGGCTAAATCCTGCTGCTGTTTCCCCAGTATTTCCTATAACTCTGTAACATCCAGGCTGCCGATCTTTCCATCGATCACTTCTGCTCTTCCCTGAATTTCCTGCGGCGTATCTCCCACATTCATGCTGACGCGGAATTTATACGCTTCGTTATCTTTCGTGATTTCTGTTTCAGAAATTTCCCACGTCTCGTCCGCCGTATACAAGTCCAGCATATAGCCAAACAGTCCGTTCTGGAAATCATTCATGCCATTTGAATCCAGATAGGTGCTGTATGCTTTTTCAAATTCTTCCGACGCCTGCTGCGCTTTTCCCGCCGTTTCTTTCTCTGTCTGCGGATCCACTCCCTGCCCGATCACGGTCGGCGAATCCATGACTGCCTGATACAATTCTGCATTTTCTTCGCTCTTGGTGAATGTCTGATCCAGAAACTCCTTTACGAGCTGTTCCTCCTTGTCCGGTCTAAGAAAAACAACCGACATACCAAGGCAGACCAGAAGTGCTGCAGCTACTATCGTATAAATATACTTTCTTTTCATAAGCTCTCCTTTCTGAACAGGAAGCCCCTGTCCGGAGCACAAGATCTCACTTTTTCCCTATTCTTTCTCAACATGTTTCCAGATATTCCAGTTCATCACCTGACAGACCGCTGCCCACACCAGAATCCAGATCAGATAGATAATTCCCAGATATCCAGCAAACTGCAGCGTTTCCTGCATGGTATACAGCCTTGCCTTTGCAGTCAATGCCGCGAAGATAACTCCTCCCGTGATCCCGGACAGCACCGGTATGAGTACAAACATCCGGATCTGATACCGGAGCTTGGCTTTTCGTTCCTTCTCGTGCATTCCAAGACGTTTTAGGAAGATATTCTCCCACCGCCAGTTATCTTCTTCCGACTTGACTTTTACAAAGAACTGGAAGACTCCGAGAATCATCAGTACCAGCAGAATGAATCCATTCCCCATTCTCGTAAAAAAGATTTCCGACTCTGTATTGACGATCATTTGAGATTTCACATAAAACGGCTGAATATTATTGTCCCATACCGTGTCAAAATCCTGCTCCTCGTTCAGATATTCCAGATCCGCCGCTGCCTGATCCACAAGGGCATCATCCAGATTCATACAGAAGAGTGTCGTTGGTCCCTCTGTAAGATTCTCCGGATGCCGGACTGTGTACATCCGCCACTCTTCTCTCGTCATCTTCTGTCTCGTCTCCCAGTTTTCCCTGTTATATGCCGTGATCCGGTCATAATTTTCCTGAAAATACGAATCTGTCAACACGATCAGATTGTCCTGCATTCCCTGATGAAAGCTTCCCGTCAGGCTGGCTCGCTCTTCGCCTGCGATGGTTCTGACCGGAAAGAATCTGCGAAAATCATCCGGATTATAATATTCCAGAGGCTGGCCGAATCTTAAATGCTTTTCCAGGCGTCCGGTATCCCAGTCGATCGTATGTGCCTTGACAGAAAGATCCTGCTGATACACTACATGCAGCTCCTCGCCCTGCAGTGAAAGCTTTTTCGGCTCTTTTCCCATAAATTTCCGCATCTGCTGATAGGTGCTTTCCGAAATGGCAATCTGCTGTCCCTGCGGCCACTGGATTGGTCTGGTTGTCGTTCTCCACGGCTTGATTTTATCGCTCCCGTAGATGGAAGTCATCCGAAGCATCGGATACTGCGTAACCCGTGCTTCATACT
Source organism: Drancourtella sp. An57 (assembly GCF_002161525.1). NCBI lineage: Bacteria > Bacillati > Bacillota > Clostridia > Eubacteriales > Oscillospiraceae > Drancourtella > Drancourtella sp. An57. The sequence continues at coordinate 110,941 of NZ_NFHY01000012.1, read as the reverse complement.
TATCCGCAATCGCTTCCAGCCTCTCAAGCTCCGGCTCATATGCCGTCACAACGATATCATACGGGTACATGGACGGAATCTTCTGCGGAATACATGCCCCCGCCATCGGCGCCGCAAACATCCCAAGCGCAAGGAACTGGATCACTGCCAGAAGAAACAGACGCTCTATATTACTCTCAAACTTGTGATAAAACAGGTTCATTTTCAAAAGACCGGTATCATATCTATGCTTTCTCTCCCGTATCCGCATCCACAGTGCTGTTCCGCCGGCGAGCAGAAGGAACATTGCCAGAACCGTCAAAATATGGATGAACCTGCTTTCCGCCCATTCTCTGACCGAATACCATCCCACCGCCAGAGCTGCCAGAAACAATCCTCCTGCAATCCAAAGACTGATTCCTTTCCTCAATCGTTCTTCCTTCTGTACGTCCTCATTTCTATCCACGGACTGTCCCAGGTCAATGAAGTTTTCCTGATTAAAAGCCAATGACAATCCCATCAGAATCAGGAAAGAAATCAGTCCGATGAGAAAATAGTTTCCGGTAACGACTTCCGGAAATACCGCTCCGCCCGGGATCCCTTTTTGCAGCTCCATCCGCATTGCAGAAGCTGCTACCGCCCCTGCTCCCAGACCAAACACTGCGGCGATCAACACGCCCGCCCAGAATTCCAGCAGAAACTGCATGTAGACTGTCCGCCGTCTGATTCCAAGAATAACAAGCAGACGGAAATCCTTTTTCGCTTCTTTGATATACCAGGCACTCATCATCGTCATCATCACGAGGTGTAAAAGGATCAGAATCAGACCAAGGCTACGAAACAGGCCATACAGCCCATCCCCGGTAATGGAACTCTCCATCTCATAAGTATCTTTCATGATTCCATACATGGAAAATACGATAAAGAGGCTCGCTGCTGCAAAAGCTTCCGAAGCAATCATCAATACCTGCACCTTCATTCTGGCCCGGAACATCCTGCGGATCACCTGATAAAATTCCTTCGGGTACTTCCCCGGAAAGTAATTCGCCTTCTTCCGGTGCTGTCTGTCGATCTTCTCTTTCTCCCGAGCCGCAATCACCTCTTCCTCGGTGTCTTCTATCGTTTCCTGACAACGGCAGTATAAAAACTCAATTCCCCCGATGAAAACAAACAGGCAGTATACAAGCATCATGCCCGCTATATCCGTCTTGTTGAAATCATCCGGAGAAAGCGGCAGCATTGACACAACAAAAATAGAAATTCCCAGCCAGCACAGCGTCTTTGCAGAAAGTTTTTCCAAAACACCAAGACTTTTATTGCGGATCAAAAGGATAAAACGAATCAGATAAAGCAGAGCCGGCAGCATGCAGAGCATCAACAGAATATACCGGATCTGAAATCCCGTATCCACTATCATAGTGAAAATCACCCTCGCGCCACATGTTTTCCCTTCTTTCAGTATGATGGGACAAAACAAAAACAGTAAAACCTGAACGACACTTACAATCAGGCGGCACCACCAGATCTTTTGCTGATATTTCGATCTCTTCTTCATAACACCTTCACCTCCAGCCTCCCCCGGGCTTCGTATGAACTTTTTATCCTCTTGCTTTACGCACCATCGGTCTCACCTCTTACCAAAAACAGATTTCTGTTTACAATGTTTTTTCATCTCTAATTTGTCTAAATAATAACATTCAGACTATTCATTTTCAATATCTTTTCACTCTATTATCATTAATTTTTTTGACATTTTTTACAACGCAATTACAAAACGGATACGCACAAATCGCGTATCCGTCATAATCTATTCCCTTCTACTGTTCTTTATATAACTTCTGATATTCTTCTGAATTTTCCAACAACTGCTCATGTGTCCCTGATGCAACAATTTCTCCATGATTTAGTACAAAAATCTGATCGCTTCTTTTTAGTACTTCCTCTTTATGGCTGACGCTAATGACAATTGCCTTTTTCCCAATCTCTTCCAACACATCACAGATAACTTTCTCTGCCGCCCCGTCCAAGTCTGATGTCACTTCATCCAAAAGATAAAGTGAACTGTTTCTTAAAATTGCCCGCGCAAGACCAAGTTTCTGTTTTTGTCCGCTTGAAAATTTGGATGCCCCTTCCGTGACTTCTGTACGATATTGCTTGTCCAGTTCCATGATATCTCTGTGTATTCCCGTCTTTCTACAGATTTCTTCCATTTTTTCTCTCGATATAGAAGCATCTCCAAAGCCGAGATTTTGATAAACATCGCCTGAAATAAAAAAGGGTTCTTTCTCCATATAAGAAATCTGATTCCGCAATGACAAAATATCATATTCTTCTATCGGAATGTTATTCACTGTAATGGTTCCGCTATTCTGTTGATAAAATCGTTCCAGAAGTTTCAGAATAGTTGTTTTTCCTGTTCCATTCTCCCCGGCGAAAGAATAAAGCCCCGGCTTATCAATCTGAAATGAAATGTTGCGGAGTACTTCTGTATTCTTTTCATAAGAAAACGAAACATGATGAAAGCATACTGTGTGAATCATCTCATGCAATACTATGCTGCCGTTCATTTTTGTCTCCATCAGTTCTTCTTTCACTTGACTGATTCGCTCATAACTCACGATCACGCCCTGCTTGTTCAGATTCAACTCAAGAACTTTCGATACCGCCTGCATCAGCATTTCCAGATAGGAATTAAATGCAACCATATTTCCAATTGTCATTTTCCCATCCATAATAAAAAATCCTGCTACAGTAAGGAGTACCACATTCATTATACTCCCAAGAACAGCCCTCAGTGCTGTGACTCCTGATGTCAATTCCGTATTTTTCATTTCTACTTTCAATTTATATTTCAACAAAGAAGAAAACTTTTCCACAATCTTTTTTTGGATTCCAAATGCTTTAATCGAATTCAGTCCGGAAAATGCCTGATTTAAAAAACTGTAATATTCATCACTTACTTCTTTTTTTTGCCGTTCTATTTTCCGAATCCGATTACGAAACATATAATTTGCAAAGTAAAGAACCGGAAGAAATCCGACAGCAATCAGTGTTAATCTCCAGGAAATCAGTAATACAAAATAGACTGAAATTGCCAAATTCAGAATAATCATCAGGACACTGCTGATAAGATCAATATAATATCCTGCTACTGTCTCAACATCAAACTCAATGCGGTTAAGCAGTTCCCCCTTTTCATAAACTTCTGCATCTTTTGTCTTTAGATGCGTGATTCTTTTCATCATCTGACCTTTCATGTCATTTTCAATGCTGGTTACGGTCCACTGTCCAATCAGAGTCTCCATCAAAGAAAAAACTTGTACCAACAAAAGTAAAAATATGTAGATCACAATCCAGATTTGAAAGGTTTCTTTTTGATCAAGCGAAATCACATCAATCACTTTTCCAAAGACATAGGGGGCTAATCCATTTAGCCCCACACCTATGCCAATGATAAGTACAAGAAGTATGAGAAGCCCCTCTCTCGTTTTCAAAAACTGCTTGTAAATATCTTTTCCCATATTACAGATCTGCCATCCGGCCGATAATCTCCTGATAAAATTTCTCCTGATTGTCTCCCCGGTTGAGGGTATCCAGAATCACCCCGTCCTTCAATAGAATGATCCGGCTGCAGTTGCTTGCCATCTGCGGATCATGTGTTACCATAACGATGGTCTTTCCGAACTCCCGGTTGATCCGGTTCAGAGCGTCGATGACGATCTTCCCGGACTTGGAGTCCAGGTTCCCCGTCGGCTCATCCGCCAGTACCAGATCCGGGTCGTTGATGAGCGCCCGGCAGATCGCCACTCTCTGCTTTTCTCCTCCGGACAGTTCGTACGGATTCTTCTTGAGCAGATGGGTGATCTCAAACTGATCTGCATATTTCTTCGCCGCCTTTGTCATGACATCCACTTTTTCTTTTCCGAGGATCATCGGCAGCATGATATTTTCTTCCACGGACAGACTGTCCATCAGATAAAAATCCTGAAAGATAAATCCGATCTTGGTCCTTCGGATGTCCGCCAGCTTATCCCCGAAAAGATCTGTGGTATTCTGCTCCATGAAGAAAACCTCTCCATCCGTCTGCTTGTCGATCATGCCAAGTACCTTCAGAAGAGTCGTCTTCCCGCACCCGGATTTTCCCATGATGCCGACGAACTCTCCTTCCTCCACGGTAAAATTCAGTCCTTTCAGGACTTTAATATCATCCTCGCTCTTTTTAAAGGACGACTTCTGATAATTCCGAATCAAATCTTTTACTTCCAGTACATGCATTACCCCTGTTTCCTCCTCTCACGTTTTAATCTGCGTATCACATACCATCCGAATAACTGTTGGATCAAATATACTATCACTAAATAGGCGATCATGATCGCCGCCCAGTACTTCCAGAATTCGGTTCCGACTCCGTCGCCTCCTCCGGTATTTTGCTGATACAGATAGGAACATACATACAGCACACCCATGACAAACGCCGCTCCTGCCGAAATCATTGTCAAAATCTTTGTCTCAAACCGGATATTCTTTCGCTGCTCCTTTTCTTTCATTCCCATATAATTCAGGAACTCATACCGCCGTTTGAAAGATGTCATCTCCGACAGGTTCTTCAATGCCACAACGAAAAATCCGCTGAGCAGAAGGGTCGCCATCAAAAACAGCTTGCTGGACAGGCTGAATACCGCACGCATCCGCTGTCCCTTCAAAAACTCATCCGTATTGTACAGACTGTTCTCCATCATTACTTCATTCTTATTTTTGATTCCATTGGCATCATTATATGCAGTCAGTTCTGTGTATGCATCCGCTCTTTCCCTCGCCGGGAAAGTAAACAGGTAAAGCTCGGAAGCTTCCGTCTTGTCCCTCCGCACTTCCTGCCACCGTTCTTCAAAGAACTCATCGGAAAAAATAACCATGTTTTCATGGTACTGATCCAGCGAATACTGTCCGATAAGACTCTGGGTGAAAGCTTTCGTCAATTCGTAATGATACGGTTTCCCTTCCTCTGTATTCTTCAGCATGACCATATTAAACTCTGGATCATAATTTCCTACAAACACATCTTCATACAAATCATGACTGTCCCAGTTCGTTATATCTTTTTCCTTCCGAAATTCCGCATCCTCCATGCCAAACCAGATCTCGCGTCCTTCCAGATCACAATCTTTTCCCGTCAGTTTTTGATATGTGGAGGCGGACACGCCGATCTGCTGTGCTGTATAAGCGGTTGTGACACGCAGCATCGGAAACTCTGTTACGGTACCGTCATATTTTTCAGCCAGTTCTTTTGCATACTCTTTGTCCTCTTCCCTTGCAATCCATACACTGTCATACGGATAGTTCTCCCGGTACCTATCAAGGGGCAGGAGGCTGGAAATTTCCACTGTCAGATAGGTCAGAGCAAAAAAGTGAATCACTAACAGAAGGATCAGGATCATCAGATTATTCTGGAATTTACTGTACAACTGGTTTAGCTGAAAAATATGGCGCAGATAAGATTTTTTCCGTTTCCGAAACCGCTCCAGCACCCACGCCAGTCCAAACACGACAATCAGTACCATGCCTGCCGGAAAGACCGCATGGGACGTCAGATACATAGAATCCGAACCCTGATACATGTCTTCCCCAATCACAAGAAGAACAATACCCAATACAACCAGCAGAAGCCACCGCCCGCTGACCGGACGTTTCTCATTCTGCTCTGCGGACGACATGAAGGCGCTCATATCCTTCCCGTCCATCCACGTAATCAGCGCCACGAAAACAAGCGCCATGATTCCGATGCTCAGACCGCAGGCATTTCTCAGAATCTTCCAGTCAAATGCCGTGATCTTGATAAATTCCGGATAGACGCCCCGGATCCAGTACTGGATGCCGTATAACAACCCGATTCCAAGCAGAATCCCCAGAATCAAAGAGAACACACAGCCCGCTACATACTCTGTCAGCATCATAAGATAGGAGGTGCGCTTCCTCATACCAAGAATAACAAAAGTAGAATAGTCCTTCATCCGAAGCTGAATATAGTGCTTCATAGAAAAAACCATCAGCAAAACAGTGATGACGGTAATGAGTCCGGCTGCAATCTTGAAGTCCATTTTCAGTGCCGCTGCCGTCACCTTATCTGTAATTGCTTTTGTCACAATGTCATTTATACCCCAGAACGCGATCATCTCCGCCACTGCAACAATGTTGCTGATGAAAAATAAAATGTAATTATGTAAATTACTTTTAAAATTTTTGAGAATAATTTTATTAAACATCATACACCTCTGCAACTATTATTATACACTGAGTATATAACAACAGAATTGCCATGTAAACATGGCAATTCTGTTGTTAAGTATACTACTTAATCACTTTGCGTACTGGCGGTCTGGAGCTGGTAGATACAGTACAGTTCAGACTGCATGTACCTTCACAGCTAACCAGAAAACACGATTCCCTACATCCAAAACATAATCTTGGCTCTGGACTATTTGCCGGAGTCTTTCTCACTTTGGAATCATATCTGCTCATATTCTGCGCACCTCCTATATTGATTTTGTTATATAAATTTTTATATAACCTACTCCATTTGAATCGTTTCACCGATTGCATCAACTATTAGTTTTTCGTACGGGTATCCCTGCAACTGATATTTCTCAATCATATCGCTCCACCATTGATCATATTTTTGTTCAGTTTCTTCCTTTTCTACCTTACATTTGCAATATAAATCCTGTTTGTCTTTCTCTTCTACCAGACAAAGTTCCAAATTTTCCAATGCAAACTTTTTTTCTATCAGATCATAAACATAGGTCGTCTCTTCATGAGACAAATTTGCCAATATCTGCATCTTTCTTCCCTCTTCTCTACGAAATTAAAAGTATCCTCGCATCATTTTTCCATCTAAAACCATATCAATCGGATCTTCAAACTCTTTTGCGGATATGATATTTGTAAATTCATATCTTCCCTCTAAAAGCTTCTGCAATTTCATTGCTGTCTTCTCTTCGATCTGTGCCTTTTTGCACTGGAACGCCGGGGAAACATTGACTTCATTCGTGCATCTCTTGTTAATAAACTTACAGTTTTCGCATTGATATGATGTACACTTCTCACATAATGGCATGTGATCTTTTCGATATAATTCCTCATTTGGTATTTTGATTCCTGTCTTCAAATCCCCTATGGAAGGAAGATGATTGGAATAAAATGCCGGGCAAACATAAAAGTGTCCATCCGAAGCCAACGTAACACTATCTTCTCCCGCCGGACATCCCTCATGTTCCTTGATAAACATAATATCTGTAAGTACGTTCAATTCTTTTAACATACCTGTATGCTTTTCTATTTCATTGATTTTATAAGCACACTTTTCTAATTGCCTTTGATATTCACTTAGATCAGATGTCTTGGACAAGTTAGATAAATTCAAATTAATCCTGTCCGTCTTTCTCCACACCACTTCCATCATATCCGATAATTTTGATATGTTTTCGTAGGACAAATTAAAAATGATGTTCGATTGAAATGGTATTTTGTCCAACAAATCAATCGAGGTATCATCTACAATAATCTGATAATCATAAAATGGCAGATCTTCACGGTAAGCTTGAATTGGTATTCTGTGAAGTACTTCTACTTCTTCGTAATCCGTCAAATATTCGTCAGCGATTTGTTCGGAATGAAGGAATACAGGTTTCATAAAATTTTCTTCCGCAAACTTCAATCCTTCTTTTACCAGTTCTATATCCATTCGTTGATCTGAAATTTTTTCATTATGATACGAACAAAATGATGCATATTGGTCATCCAACACAAATAAGAGTTCTTTTTTCCAATGGAAGTTTTGTCTTTTGATACCTGTTTTATGATACAGTTTCGCAAAATAGTAGTTGTTCGCTCTCACTCTTGCTTTATGCATTTTGCATATATATTTTGCCTTCTGAAAATTTGTCCCGGAATCAGATTCATCATAACTAAATCCCTGGCAAAATTCACATCCTTTGGCAATCGGACAACTCAGACATTCATCATCACATTGATATTTGTACATTGCCAACAAGAATACTCTTGCTTTATCAAAATCAATTCCGTCCTCTAAATTTCCAATAATATAACCCGGCTGATGATTCAGAGAATAATCATAATACCTCATACATGGATAGATATTGCCGTCCGGACTGATCGCCAACATCTTTCCTGCCCCGCAGCTAGTGTTGTTGAAATCTTCTTTTTCATACGGCGCTCCAATATGATCTAAAAATAATGTACAGTATTCTTTATTATACAGATCATGTTCTACAATATAGTCTGCCAGTTCTTTGAGCTGCTCTTCAAAGATTTTATCATCACCTTCACGCCAGACATTTTCATAGACAACATTTGCGGAAACATTATAGATTCCTTCATCCCAAAGGTGAAGAATACTTTCTTTTAAATACTTTAAATCTTCACTGGCAAATGTCACTTTTGTACTCGCATCAAACTGACTCATCCATAATTTCAAATTTTTATGGATAGTATCATAAGACCCAGAACCATCTGGAAAAACTCTCTGCAAGTCATGCTTTTCTTTTGTTCCGTCAATAGTGATACCGATAGAAATTTTCCCTGAATTTTTCTGAATCAAATGCTGTACCTCATCGGAGTCATAATTCACACCATTCGTACTGATATTAATCCGATACTTCCAGTACCATCGGCTTCCTTCTTCGTATGCTCTGATCTTAAAGTAATCACAGATATCTTCAATCAGCTTTGCTTCCAGTAAAGGTTCTCCTCCAATAAAATCAAGAACCGCCGAATCGGACTGATGAATATCCGGACTTGTCAAAAGATAGTCTATGAATTTTTTTGCCGTTTCTAAATTTAGTACTTTACCTTTTGATTTATGTGTGACATAGCAATACTTGCATCGCAGATTACAATCTTCTGTTACCACGAAAGTCAAAGACTGTGCTCCTCCTTTTCCCCATTCAGGCCGCATACGACCGACTGTGTATCCCGTCTCTTCCATGCGATTTTCTCCTCATGTATAATATATTTTCTTCTTTACTGACATTATCAAAATTGTCATTCTTTATCAACGAATTGACCATGAGTTTCTCTTTTCTATCCATGAATTTTTATTTTCCTTACATCATTATTTATTTTAAGAACTTTCATCATCTATCATTGAATTATATGGAAGTTTCACAATATAATGAAAAACGGATACGCAGAAATTTCACGTATCCGTTCATACTATTCGGCTCTTAATCAAGTCTGTTTACATCGCTTTCCAGTGTACCGTCTTTTTAACTCCAATCCGCTCCATGTAATCATATTATCTGTCAAATTATCAGCTTAAAGTTTATATTTCCATCCCATTAATTTTAATCTCAACTGTTACATAAACAGTTGATTTTCAATCTCTTCCATCAGCCCATCCGCAAAGTAAATATTTTTGATCTTTCCATCTTCAAACAGTGCTGTCCCTTTCTGTTCGAACACTGCTTCTTTCTCGCCAATGGAATACTCTAATTCAGTTATAAATGTATAATAATTTCCCTCAGAACTTCCCTCCGGCTGAACATCTGCATTTTTAAATGTAACTGTCACATCCCGATCCGCAGCATATACATTCAAATTCGTATAAATCCAGTATGGTATACTTTCAATTCCTTCCTCTGTAAAATAGGAACCGTACATTTCTTCCAGTAACTTTTGAAAATCATATACTCCATATGCACCCGGTTCTGTTGTCTCAGCAGCAGCCTGCTCTGCCATCTTCGTTGCTTCTTCATAGGCATCCTGCATTTTCTGATTTGGAATTGTAAACAATTTTTCCAGTACCGTAGTTACTACTTCTTTCTCTTTTTGCTCTTGTTTTTCTTCTCCCTTAGAACAACCTGACAAACTTATCATGACTGCACACAGGGAGAATACTAATATTCTCTTTATAGTTTGGTGCTTCATTTTCAGGCTCCTTCCTATTGAATAGTAATTTACCGGATGATCTCGTACGCATATAACAACATTACATCATTCACATGTGTAAGTCGCTTAGTAACTGTTCTTCCAGATTTCCTTTCCATCTATTGTTTCATCAAAACTCTGATTACATAACTTCCAATAATAAATATTGGTATTAAAGAAAGTATAAAACATATAAGTTCAAAACGGCGACGTGATTTTTTCCATTCAAAAAACAGATAGATCGAAAAACTGACCGAAGACATCGTTGATGCAAAATTGAGCCAGCGCGAAGAAAAATTTTGTTTATACATAAACTCATATACAACTGCAGTAAGGATCACTAGTATCGCCGGGTAATTTATTTTAAATTCTTTTTTCAATCTTCTCACCTCTTTCTGGTGCCGAATAGCTTGTTCATACCATCCCCCTACTTATCAAAACGCCTTTTTATCTTTATGATAATACATATACCAAATTTTAAATTATCAATTAAGAATTTGATAACTTCAATCTTCTTTACAGAATTTCTACTTAATATATTACCTCCTATACTAAATTAAAATTGAAATTTCGGAATTATATTGATGCTAGTATAGGAGGATTTTTATTGTTTATACTTTATACTTATTCAAGTTTACATAACACAGTTAGTAAAAAGACTTTTATTTAATAAGTTCCAATAGTAACACTTACAAAGCTCCAATCGTAATAATCAGTTCCCTGGATATTGTTTACAAAATGTCCCCATTTGTACTTTGTTGTTACAACAAACCCGTTATTGCCAGCAGCAACATTTTGATCGACTATTGCTCTTCCCAGAACTGTAGCAACAGCTAAACCGCCCCCAATGGTAGCACCTACCGCAGCAGTATTAGGACTTAAAATCAGTGTAGCAAGTTTGGACTTTAAAGCGAAAGAAAGTACTGTTCCTTTACTAAGACTGGAACTTATAGAGGCATTAGAAATCCTCGTTGTAACAGTTTTGATATCTCCTACTCTATATCCACCACTTTCACTTTGGCCCGGCGTTGCACGAGTCACTGGATCATTAGAATGATAGGTGTTTTCCTGAACTAAAATCGGAATCATATTTCCGTTGCCATCATCTACATAAATATAATATTCTTTTGTTTCATCAGGAATTGTTTGCGATAAATCGTCTTCTGATGTTTTCTTTTCTGCAGCTAATGCTGTAGGACATAACGCAAAGCATAACGTTGCACTCAATAATAAGGCAACAGATCTTTTTAAAAATTTTTTCATAGTAACAACTCCTTCCTCAAGTACTTTCTAAAAGCACAAGTTCTTACGAATTCATCGGTTTAGCCACCTTCTCTCATCTGCTAAATTAAATTTTAAAGATCATCGGCATCACCCCATCTCTTTATTCCCTTCCTTTTTATTAGTTAGTTATATTTTAATTCACAAATAATATTTTTTCAATATTCTGTCCTTGACTTTAAATTTTCTGTCCTTTAGTTTTGCTTTTTCTTATTTTTAGACTATTTTGTCAAGAGATATAACAAAATTCCTCCATATCCGCTCATAATCCCCGGATTTAATTTCTCCTGTGGAAGTAGCCTAAATCCGGCCATATCATTCCTTTCCTTTTTCTCCTTCCCAAACATCTGATCCGCCATTTCCAGAATCCACAGATTACCTCCTGTTCCATGACACAGACTCCAGCTGTCGCGTTTCCAGTATGTTTCTGTTTTTCGATACGCTCTTTCAATATCGATTTTCAGTCTTTCTTTCCATGTTCTGTCCGTCACATGTTGATAGCACCACAGCCTCGCCAGCAAGATGCCGGCAGTCCCATGACACCATGCTACAGTATCTTCTCCCTCTTCCTGATCTTGCCCTTTATCGATCCAGTTTCCTCTTTCTTCACGATAAAGGCTCTCTTCATATTCCCGGATCTTTTCTGCCAGGATTTCATATTCCTGTTTCTTCGTAAGTTCCCAAAGTGCAAGAACCGGCATCAGAATTCCAGCGTTTCCATGTGCCATTCCACTGATTGGATTTTCTCCTGTTTCCAATTTCCAGCCGATTCCACAATCCATCTTCACCGCCTGCGGGAACATAGAGTAGACTGCCTTTTCTGCCTCCTTCACATATCTCTCTTCTCCCGTCTGCTCAAACATCTGAAGGAAGATCCATGCTGCTCCCGCTTTCCCTCCAAGCAGGTCGGCACAAGTATCTTTCGGAACGATTTTTGAAACGATTTCCGCATGTTTTCTGGCATACTGTAAATAAATCGCTTCCTTTGTCAGTTGATACAGTTTTAAATAGGTATAGACGACAGAACTTTCCCCTGTATACGCCCCGGTATTTTGGGACTGTAGATTCTTTAGATCTTCCATCCCCTCATCTGTATATCGAAACAACTGTCTCTGTAACGCTTTCTGGATTCTCTCAATTCTTTCGGATTTTTGTTTTTCCTGCATTACAGTAGTAAGGAGCAGCATCCCGCTTAATCCATCATAAAAGTAAATACCCATCGGACGGATCTGCCACGCACAGCTCCCGGAAGAAGCAAAGCGAAGGACAGGCCAGCTCACCTCGCTCTTCTTCTGATTCCAGAGCGCATAACTGCACAATCTGTCTGACAGCATAGTAATGACCCGATCCAGACTTTCCTTATTCACCGTCCGTTCAAATTCCTCGTCCGCTCTGACTTCGTATATCTGATTCACAAAATGCTCTTTTTTCTCCGGAATAAGTTCCATGGATGTACGAATCAGTTCACACTGCTTATTCCTGTCCGTTTGATCGAGCTGTCCCAGACGTTCCAAAACCCAGCTGTATGCTGTTCTTTGAAAAAAGGCTTCCTCACACTTCTCCTCTCCGGCATACAAGCTCTTCTCATCCATTCCGCTGGAAAAGCATGGAATGTCTCCCCGCAGCAATGCCAGAATTTCTTCCCGGACAATCCGCTCTTCCCTGTTCCATCGTCCCTGTCCAATGGAACACAGGAAGATTTCCCGATCCGCTCCATCCATCAGAAGGGACGGGTGATAGGAACTGTTTAACAGCATCGCGTACCGCTGCGTATGCATCAAAACAACCCTGCTTTGGAGTCCTTTCCCTTCTTCCAGAACACTTTGAAAGCTCCCTTTTTCTTTCTCCACCGCCTGATACGCCTCGGAAAATCCGGCAAGAAGATCGTCCACATATGCCGCGATCGTTTCCTCTTTTCCTTTCATCCATGCAAGATTCCTTCCTGCGGAAGTAAATCCCTCCCGGTAGGTGATATACATATTGGAAGTCTCCTCTTCCGCCACCGCCGGAATCTGAAATGGAAGCTTCTGTCCTTTCTGGCTATGAATGGCACTCTCGTCAATTCCCTCTCCCTCTTTGTTCCACACATAAAAAGGCAGGATTCCTGTTCCAATCACCGATTCCCTGAGCCAGGAATAAATTGCATCTTCCGCTGACTCCGCCCGTGTCTCTTTCCCCGGACGTGCCAATGCTTCCAGATCAACGATCACCGGATACGGTCCACAAGCAATCAGATTTTCAGCGTGAATATCGCTCGTTCCAAGGAGATAGGCGAGAAAGAGCTGTTCTCCCAGCCGTCTGTAATACGGATGTATATCTTGTTCCGATTCACAGCTTTGATATTCCACGATTTCACACCAGCTATGGTCGTAACGGGATAAAATTGTATAGTGATATTGGCTTGACCCTGTCCTTTCACTGATCCACCCCAGAAGCCTCGTGAAAAACTGTTCATTCTCCATAGAGCGAGGTTTTAAAAGTAGCTTTTCCCCGTTTTCCAGGCATATTTTCAGCACTTCTTTTCCGCCGCTATGAAGATCCGATAGTCCCGATTCTATCCCTGTGATCCTGCCCTGAGTTCCCCCGTCAAAAAAGAGTTCCCCGATTTTATCAGAATCTTCTCGGAACCATTGCACTACCTGTACATAGTACTGGATCTGACACTCTATACGCTCCCGGATACATCGGCTCAATACCGGATAGGTGTCTGCGATATAATAGAAAAACTCTTTTCTTCCACATATTCTGCAAAAGTCCTGATACTCCTCTTTCGAGTCCGCTCCCTTTAGCATTCCCCTTTGCTTGTAACCATGCATTTCCGCAATCAAGGTGCGGAGCGCAATATTTTGCAGACGGACAGCCAGTTCATCCCTAAAATCTTCATATACGCCCGGAGCGATCTGCTCTTTCCCGGTATTTAACTGACGTTTGAATTCCTCTATCCCTGTTATCAAGAAAGGCTGGTAAAATTCTGCAAAGAACAGTTTCGTCCCCCTTATGTTTCTGTGTATCTCATAGGATGGCTCGGTCCATTCCCGATATTCTTTATTCATGGCACTCATGTCAACTTCTTTTTTTACTTCAAATATCCAATCTTCTAGATATGCCTGAAATTCTGGATATCGCTTCCGCAGTTCTGCCACCATAGTTTCTCCTAAAAGCTGATCCCAGTATTTCTCTTTCTCTTCATTGACTGATATCACATGATCATGTATATAATCTCTTTCCCATAAATAGGTATCTTTCATAATTTCCTCCAAAAAAGCAGGATGCTCGTATGAACAACCTGCTCTTAAAATAGTTAGCAACAAATAATCGTCAAAAAAGAATCCCAATTCTTTGTAAATTCCTGTACTTCTTCTGTCTCTTTCTTTTCCATTCTATTCACTTCATCCAGTTCTGTTTTTAAATCTCCCGCAACATAGCGATAGTCTTTTTCTCCCATTTTACTTTCCTCTTTATCTATAATTTCCAAAATTTAACTGTTACAATAAATTCTTTTTCACAAATCTGATATTCAAAATCGCCACGATACTTTCGTACAACATGCTGCACACTTTTGAGTCCATAACCGTGCCGCTGCTTTTCCTTTTTTCCGGTAATCAACTTGCCCTCTTGTACTAATGGGAACTCTTCGATGCTATTGGCGATCGTAATGTATAGCATTTTAGATTTTCTCATAATACGGATTTCAATCCATCGTTTTTTATACTGGATCTTTTCGCATGCTTCTATTGCATTATCTAGCAAGTTACCAAACAGCGAACAAATTTCCGTATCGGTAATGGATACTTCCCCAATTGTACTTGCTTTGATGTGAAAAGCAATCCCTTTTGACTCTGCTTTCATCTTTTTCTGATTCAAAAGCATATCTAAAATTTCCACTTGTGTCCACGTGGCTTTTGTCACCCAATAAAGATCATCCGATATCTCATTTAAATAGGACATGAGTAAATCCCATTTCTCCTTTTTCCCATACTCCTGCAAAACAATAAGATGATTTTTCATATCGTGTGTCAGGATTCGGTTTTTCTCTATCATCTGTTCCAAATCCTTTACATGATTTTTGGACATTTCTTCCAAGTTCAAAAGCATCTCATTTTCTTTTTTCAGCATTTTGAAGTGATAGGAAACGATAAAAACGCCTGATGTTAACACAGCCACTAATACCATAGAAACAGCAGCCGCCCATCCTCTCATAAGTATGGAACCGAGAGCCATATTTCCTAATATCTTTTGATAGATTCGTAGCAGTGCCACTCCCCCTATGCAAAGCCATACCAACACATTTCTGTCGTCCTTTCTGTACCATCCATGATGATCCCACTTCATTAATAGGACTGCAATGCATACTCTTGATATTAAATATAAAACGCATTGTACAATGGACTGTGAAAACTTATAAATATCATCAAAAAATCGCTGCCCTATCACTTCCATACTTATAAATCCAAAGAAAAAATCTAGCAAAGCAAAGATTGTGTAATATAAAATAATAATTTGCAATTTTATCAACACATTCTTACGCTCTACTCCCAAGGCACATAGCCAAGTAACCAAAATGCTAAAAGCAAACATGAGCGTTGAGAAAAATATAATCTTCCGATTGATTCCCATGAGAATTCCCAACACAGTGATATTCCCCCAGATCAGCACCTTCTGCCATTTCCGCAGATGCTCCTTCTCCAATACCGTCCGGTATAAGACCTGATAGCACATCCACACCTCACAGATGGAAAGCAGAATCAGTACTATTCCATGAATTTGTCGTCCCATTCCCGTTCCCTCCAGTAAGCTTCAATCTTTTTCTTCGCTGCATCGATCCGGTACTGGTTCAGTTCCAGTTCATGACCTTCCTCCATGTAGATCGTATTGCCCTTGATACTTTGGACATTGCGGAGGTTGATAATATTACTTCGATCTGCAAGGAAAAATTCATTACTGTCCAGCTTTTTCATCAATTCGCTTAAAGGAATCCGTTCTTTGAAGTTCCCGTGGAAGGTCGCATATTCTGCATATTTTCCCATCTTTTTCTTATGGACGGTAATAATTTCACGGAAATAGACTTTTTGTTCTTTTTCTTCCGGTTCATCCTGTCGTTTCAGCATTAGATATTCATTTTTTTCTGCTCCCATCCGGCGCATGAGTTTTTCCAGGATGTGCGGCAGCCGCTCATCCATCGTTTCTTTCAGGATATACTGATCTGCCTCGATCTCATAGCTTTCCAGCGCAAATTCCGTATGAGATGTCAGGAACACAAGTCCCCGGTTCGGATATGTTTTTCGCAGAAGCCTTCCAAATTCAAGTCCGGTCATCCCGTTCCCAAGTTCGATGTCCACAAAAAAGATATCCCCTTCCTCTCCGTATTCCTGCGTCTTCGCATACTCCAGAAATGCTTCTCCCGATGAGAAAACCAGAAGTTGTGTGTTCAGAAATGCGTCCGCCGTTTCTTTGATTTTGTCCCGGATCATATCCTGCATCCATTTGTCATCATCAACGATAATAATTTTAAACATGTGATTTTTCCTCCTTCAATAGCAGATAATATCGGTTCTGATTGACATCGTGGAAAATTGCTTCTCCATCCTGTATTTGAAGGCGGAAAGTATGCTCCCACAGTCCGTCTTCCCCGTCTCCGGCAATCTTTCTTCCGCAGTGATAGAGGAAGATTCCCTCCTCCTGCTCTGTCACTTTCCGGATGATATCATCCACCGCATCGCCGATCCGCATGGAATGCCGGGCTGGATTCCACCTGCCGAGTAGCTGGTTGACTCTGCTTTTGCTGACTACGACTTTCTCGCAGAAATGTATCCGAAACTCTTTTCTCACCTCCTTGTCCGCTTCCAGCAGGCCGAAGATCTCTTCCGCCTCATCTTTTACATCGTCGTATGAAAAGCCAAGCTCTCCATACGCTTCCATGTGGCAGAGCGCTTTCTTGAGATCTTCTTTCTCTTTCAAACGCTCATACCGATCCCTCAGCCACTGAATACTCTCTAATAAGATTTTCCTGCACTGAAGTGCATCCGTTTTGTAAAATTTTGAGACCGCAAGTTTGATTCCTTCGACTTCTACTTTGGCAAATTTCATTTTTTCTCCCTGCGCCCTCAGCTTAACTATCTTTTCGTCCTGATGAAATTGTACTACATTTTTCGCTAATTTTCGCCCTTTTGTCCTCGAAATCATCATTTTTGTCCTCGAATTCTCCCTTTTCCTTTTGGTATTTTTCTGTCCTCGCCAAATATGTTGAAAAGGCGGAAGATCTGATCTTCCGCCCTGCTTTCTTTGATTCTGTTTTGTTTTCTTAGCCGTTAATCATGAAGGATACGAGTTTGTCGATATCTTCCTTTTCATAGGCAATGATTTCCAGTTCCGGAATCTCGCCGTTGGAAAAGATATTTGCCAGAGATACATACTGAGACAGTTTTGATTTGAGATTCAGTCTGTCACCCTCTCCTGTTACCAGTTCCACCTTTCCTTTACAGCTGTCCACTACTTCAAAAAATTTGTCAATGTCCGTAATGTTCTGTACTTTCATCTGCGTTTCTCCTTTCTTTTTCCTGTTTGTTTCTTATATGATTTATTTGCCTGCAAGGACAATGTCCTTTTCCCTGATTTCAATCTTTTTCTCTTTCAAGAGGCGTCCCACCGCCCGTTTGAATTCGTTTTTGCTCATCTCAAATTCCTTGCGGATCGTTTCCGGCGCCGCCTTATCCGTAAATGGAATCCGGCCGCCATGTTTTTCCATGTAGTCCATCAGTTTTGCCGCGTCTACATCCATCTGGATGAATGCTTTTTCCCGCACGCTTAAATCCAGTTTTCCGTTGTCTTTGACTGCAGATACTCTGGCACGGATCGTCTCGCCTACCCGGTAGGAATGGTACACTTCCCGTTTCGGGATCAGGGCAGAGTATTTTCCGTCTACCGCCACGAAGACACCGAAGCGGTCACTGAGTTCGTAGACAATTCCTTCCACCATATCGTCTTTCTGGTACGGGGAATCGCAGGACAGCTTTTCGTAGACTTTCATGGTCGCGCACAGGCGGGAGCTTTTGTCAATGTAAAGGCTTACCAGAACGTGATCGCCCTTTTTCACCGGTCCGGTCTGCTCCCTGAATGGAAGGAAGAGGTCCTTTTCCAGTCCCCAGTCGAGGAAGGCGCCGTTCTTTCCGGTATCGATCACTTCCAGAACCGCCAGTTCTCCGAGGGTCAGCTTCGGCTCATTTGTCGTTGCAATGAGACGGTCTCTGGAGTCTTTATATAAAAAGACTTCCACCGGATCTCCCGGGCCCGCCCCCTTCGGCACCTGTTTTTTCGGAAGAAGGACATGCTCCTCTTCCGTTCCCAGATAGACTCCGAAATCTACCTGCTTTTCAATCGTCAATACTTGCTTTTCGCCCAATTTCATCGTTTTGTTCTCCTTTATGCTTTAGCTCCACAACCGCGTACGGTTTTCCATTCTCATCCCCAAGCAATACTGTCGAAATGCCGTCCTGTATCTTGTATGAAGGATAAAGAATGTCCCCGTAAACCGCTGATTTCTTATATTCTACCCGCAGGCCGGAAAAGTCCGGCTCCATCCCGTTTTCTTCCAGAAGTTCCACCGCCATCTGCACATACTGGCAGTTGTTGACGTGATGGTTCGTGTCTATATGATACTTCCTGACTTTGATCGGAGACGTTTTGACTCCTCCTTCCGGCATCGGCACTTTCCGGGATGCATATTCCATCGGATACGGCTCTTCCATCCCGTAGCGGCTGATTTCCTCTTCGGAAGGCCGGGTCGGACGTCCGGATGCCAGATCCATGTAAACCCAGATTGAGTTGGCATACGCCGTGACTTCTCCATTTTGATCCTTCATGACAAAGTTCCGGTCACCGAAGAATCCGTGGAATCCGGTCGGCCAGGTGCAGGTCCGGATTTCTTCTCCAAGTTTTGGATAGCGCAGGATTTCTACCTGCCAGGAAGAAAGCACCCATGCTTTTTTCTGTTCTTCGAGATACTTCGTTCCTACGCCAAGATCCTCCGACTGAAAGATGCTTGCGTCCTGGAACGAATTGATTATGCCCGGAAGTGTCATGCATCCGTTGTCCGACACTTCACTGAGCCGTACTCTTGATTTCACCTCGTACATATCATCCCTCTTTTACTTTTCTTTTGATTCTGCCACATAGCTTTTTTCCATCGTAATTACGCATTGATACCGCTCGTCCAGATGACGGATTTTCTCCATCACTAGATGAAGCAGTGTATTTTCCTCTTCTTTATCATACCCGTGGGGCATCACCATGTCAAAGATCAGATTGATCTGATGTTCGCCCGGCACCATACGGAAGTCATGAATGCTTGCTTCCGGATCGGTCTCGGCCACAATGTGTTCCACCTTTTCCCGGATCTGAAGCACATCCTGATCTTTTGTCTCAATCGGATCCATGTGGATCAGAAGATAGATGCCCAGATATTTTCTGGCGTCCCGCTCGATCCGGTCGATGATCTCGTGGGAAACTTCGATATTCACGTCATTTGGCACTTCCGCATGGATGGACGCCATGCTCCGTCCCGGTCCGTAATTATGTACCAGCAGATCGTGTGTTCCGACAATGCCGTCGTAGGATTCCACAAATCTGGTGATTTCATCAAAGGTTTCCTGCGGGACTGCTTCCCCGATCAATGGTTCCAGTGTATCTTTTGCGATTCCGATTCCGGCCCACATGACAACGAGTGCCACGCCGATTCCGACGAAACCGTCGATATTGATGCCTGTCACACGGAAAAATAATACAGAAAGTATTGTCGCCGTTGTCGTTGCCACATCTCCCATGGCATCGGCTGCCGTGGCCATCATGACTTTAGAATCAATCCTTTTTCCAAGCTTTCGGTTAAACGCCGCCATCCACAGCTTGACTCCGATGGACAGAATCAATATGACAACAGAAATGGTATTGAAGCTGAGGATCTCCGGATTCCGGATTCTCCCAACGGCGTCTTTCAGGAAGGTAAAGCCTACCTGCAGTACGATAAATGCCACAACCAGTGCCGCGATATACTCGATCCGCCCGTGCCCGAAGGGATGTTCCTCATCGGCGGGCTTTTCCGCCATCTTGACCCCGACGAGACCGATGATCGATGATCCGGCATCGGAAAGATTGTTGAATGCGTCTGCCGTAACGGAAATACTGTGAAGTATAATTCCCACGGCTCCTTTTACAAGAAAGAGAAAGACATTGCAGAGGATACCCACCACACTTGCCAGTACTCCGTAGGCTGTCCGCACCGCAACCGTCTCTGTCTGTTCGTAGTTTTTTACAAACCGTCTTACTAAAAATTCTGTCATTCCTTTTCCCTTTCGTCTTTTGTCCTGAAGTACTTTTTCTTTATGATCCGAAGAAGAACCATTTGATTTTGAATTTTGATGTCGCTGTCACCATCTCATATTCCTCTTCTGTCAGGACATGTTCCAGCTGCTTTTTCCCTTTTTCCGGGACGACCGCATGGGCGCTGTCGATAAAGCAAAGGCTCGGATACAGAACACACCACCAGTTGTGCCCTTTTGCTTCCCCGATCTGGATCCGGAGCGCTTCATACGTTCCGGCCGGAAAGGTGATATCCCCGTAGGTCTTTTCCGGGAAGGCTGTCCACTCAAGGGATGCCCGGACCGGATAGGAATATCCTTCCTTCTGGATGGTCTCTTCGGCAAGTGCTTCGATCTGCGGAAGGTGGGAGCGGATAAATGCTTTTGTCTGCTCAAGACTTTCTGTATCCATCTCTTCTTCCATCCAGGAGACAACCGTATCCTTTACTTTCATTTTCAGGTTCTGGTCCTCTTTGCTGTCGCTGTTTGCAAGCACATGGAAGCGCAGCACTTCCTCTGCCATGTGCTCCTGTGTTTTCTCTACTTTTGCGCTGACTGTCTCCGTGCGCCAGACACACGCAGTCAGCATCAGCGAAATCATGACAGCTAACGCTGCCATGATGAGATTTCTTCGTTTTTCCATGATCCACGTCCCTCCCGTTGTTTCCATTACTAACGGGAGTATTGCCGGATCTGGTTGATTTATTCTGCTTTTTCCGGATTTTTATTCCGGCGGATCGTCTCAAGCACGGTTCTTGCCTGCTTGTCGATGTGTACGCCGATTTTTTCTTCCGCCTGCTCTTTCGCGCCTGCTTCCAGATAGGTGATCAGCTCTTTGTGCTCTTTTGAAATCTGCGGATGGAATTCCCGGTGCTTTAAGTATTCCACCCGGTACCGGTACATCTGCTCTCCCAGATTGTTCAGAAGCTGGATCAGTCTCTGGTTTTCTGTAGAGTTGTAAATGATGTCGTGGAAGTGGACGTCTGCCTCGGCAGTCCTTGTCACATCATCAGATGTCAGCGACCGGTCAAACTCTTCCGCCGCCTTTTTGAGCTCTTCAATCTGCTCCTTTGTGATCCGCTCGCAGCTCAGGCTGACCGCAAGCACTTCCAGTGCCCGTCTGACTTCCAGCACGTCCCGCATGCTTTTCTCCGTGATTTCCGCCACTTCTGCTCCTCTTCGCGGAATCATCAGTACCAGCCCTTCCAGCTCCAGCTTCCGGATCGCCTCACGGATCGGTGTGCGGCTCACGCCCAGCTTTTTCGCAAGCTGGACTTCCATCAGCCGTTCTCCCGGTTTTAACTCGCCTCTTAAAATCGCCTGGCGGAGTGTATTGAACACCACGTCGCGCAGCGGAAGATACTCATTCATTTCTGCTCCAAAATCTGCTTCCATCAATCGTTCCTCCTGTTCTTTCGTACATTGTGAATGGTTGTTGTGTAAATCTGTCTTGCAAATCCCTTCTGTCGAATCTGTTCCGCTGTTTTCTTTGCCATACTGCGTTCCCTGAACAGGCCGAATACGGTAGGGCCGCTTCCGCTCATCATGGCGTTCATGGCTCCGCCGCGAAGCATCTCTTCTTTGATCTGCGTGATCACCGGGTACTGTTTCTCTGTCACACTCTCCAGGACATTTCCCATCGAGCCGGCCACACGGGTGACGTCTTTTGCCCGAAGTCCTTCGATGATTCCGTCAATGTCCGGATGATCCACGATGGCAGAAGAATCCAGCTTTTCGTAGACCATCTTTGTGGAGACGCTGATGGGCGGTTTTGCAATGAGAACGTGGCATTTTGGCATGGCCGGAAGGCGGGTAAGCTTTTCCCCGATTCCTTCTGCCAGAGCCGTTCCCCGCATGATACAGTACGGGACATCCGCGCCAAGTGTGACCCCGCGCTCCATCAGTTCTTTTTCACTTAATTTCCATCCGAAAAGCCGGTTCATCCCGAAGAGCACGGCGGCGGCGTCCGCGCTTCCGCCTGCCATCCCTGCCGCCACCGGAATGTGCTTTTTCAACGTGATGGAAACTCCGTGCTTTTCTCCAAATTCATCCAGCAGAATCTTTGCTGCACGAAACGCAATGTTGCTTTCATCCGTCGGCAAAAAAACGAGATTGGATGCAACGGTAATGCCAGGCTCTTTCCGCTTTTCCAGCGTGACCTCATCATACAGGTAGACGGTCTGCATGATCATCCTGACATCGTGATATCCGTTTTCTCTTCTTCCAAGTACATCGAGCCCCAGATTAATCTTTCCAAGTGCTTTTAACTGAATTCGTTCCATCCAATCTCTCCTTAGTTTATCCTCTTTTCTCTCCTGCCCTTTTCTTCCTGTTCCGGATCTTATAAAAGATTCTATATAATAGAAGAAACGGACAATATGTATTTTGTATACATTTCCTTATAGTATACTCAAATTTTCCTTAAAAATCAATATCCTCTCACCTGGACGCAGTCCTTTTTCCTTCTCGATTCCATTGACCTCACAGATGCTCTCTTCGGTCGTTCCGAACCGCTTGGCAAGGGAGAACAGATCATCTCCGTCTTTGACCGCATACCCTACAATACCCGGTCTCTTTGCCAGTTCTTCCATCGAGCGTTCTTCCATGGTAATGCCTTTGATATTTTCGATTTCCACCGGTTTCCTTACCAGCGCCCGGAAGCAGACGGCAGCCTTAATCTCCGCTTTCCCCTGTCCCAGAAGGTTGACTGTCAGCTGTTCGATGCAGCCGTTTAAGGAACAGCGGATATCCGGATACATTTCATTGCATTCCAGCATACAGGAAAACGGGACCATGCCCTGCCAGGTGTCAAACGGAATATCATCATCCGGCTTGACATACAAAAATCCGATGTGCAGGATTCCTTCTACCTGAATTCCTTCTTCTTTCGCTTCCGTCCGGACAATTTCAAGGCTGCCCGACGTATGGCAGATCTGAAAAATATTGTCTTTGAGTTCCGGCAGGGAAAGGGTCTCGCTGACGCTGCATTTCAGGTGGTTCTGCATCACCATCTGCTCATATTCATCCTTCTCCTTTTCAGATGTCAGATTGCAGCTTAAAGAATACAGATCCTGAAGGATTTCCACTTCTTCCTCCTCGAAAACGGAAGCTTTCACTTCCAGCGATGCCTCAATGCCGACAATCCGCATTTCTCCGTCCTCATCCAGCCGCACTTCCGCGTTTTCGTCGGTAAAAGCGCTGTCGATCTGGTGGAACATTGTCTCGTCTGCTCCCGGGCACGGAATTCTACCCTCGAAGCGTACCGGCTCCTCAATCCAGTTCAGTGTCTCATCCGGCGTCTCATAAAAGGCAAAGACAAGCAGTTCCCCTTCCACAATCAGTCCGTCCTGCACCAGTTTCGTATCCAGCCGTTGCGGTTTGATATCCGTCCACAGAAGGGAGGCAATATTTTCTTTCCCTTTCGGAAGGTGGATTTCCTCTTTGATCCGGTATGTATCACGGATGGAGGTCAGCATCTTCAGAATCTTCCGGGTCTCCTTTTTCTTACAGCACCGGTCGACGCCGTCCACGTCTATCGTCAATTCGCCTTCCTCTCCGGCTTCCGGAACCAGCACCATCTCCGCCATGGTCCGGATATTGAGCTTTCTGGAGTGAATCATCACCGCCGTCACATCGGTTCTGGTGCTTCGGATCAGCCAGTCTCCCCGTTCCTCTTCTGTGTAAACCATCTCTTCAAACGGGAACTGTCCGGAGAGTTCTGCCATCTTTTCATCCGCCTCATCGGTGACATAGAGAATTTTGAACATCAGCTTTCCATGGATTTTCACATAATGATCCACCTTTCGGATTTCCTCGATCCGCAGCGTTCCTTCGCTTTGCATGACTTTTTTGATATCCTTTTTGTTGTCCGGCACATTGTAGTCTTCATCAATCAGAAACTGGTCTGTCACCGGCTTTCCGCTCCATTGTTTCATAATCTGTTTTTTTACCAACTCCATAGGGAACCTCCTCATTCTTCAAAGACAACATGTCTGTCCTGATAATCCAGTTTCACGACAAGATAAGGCCATGTGTGTTTTTCGATGACCTGTTCCTTTTCTCCCGGTCCTTTCAGCTCCGTGCGGATATGGACGGCGTTTTCGGTCTCGTAAAGTTCTTTTACCTCAATGCTGTATCCGCTGCTCTCCTTTTTTCCATACCCTCTGACAAGGTACATCTGTCCCTGGTCCGTGTACGTCAGCTTCATCGGTTCGTCCTTTTTCTCTTCGATTTGAGTCTTTAATTCCTCCGGTATGTCTTCCTTTTCCAGGACCGTAAAGTCCAGCTCCTGCTTTTTCGTTCCTCCCAGGTCCGTGACAGAGCATCCGGACATGCATAAAATCAGGAAGACTGCAGTACAGGAGAAGATGATTTTTCGGAAATTTCCTGCTTTTTTGCTCATTCCATGCGATCCTGCAGTTTCTCTTTATCATCTTACACAAACTTCCCATAAAAAATACCAAATCTTGATTTCTTTTCGCGCATTTTTATAGTATAATAGTGTTACTTTGTAAGTACGTCTTTTTTCGACATACTGTCTATTAAATTTTATGGAAAGGAGCGTATCCCCATGATTCGCTTTATCTGTATTGTCATTTATCTGGTTGTCTATCTGATTCTTTCCATACCGGTCTTTTTCGTGGAATGGCTGATCGGAAAGAAAAACCGGCAGATGCGCGATCTTTCTTCCCTGCGGATTGTGCAGTGGGGTTTTAAATGTATCCTGAAAATCGCGGGCGTAGATGCTACGGTGATCGGACTTGAGAATATTCCGGATGAGCCGGTCCTGTTTGTGGGAAATCACAGAAGTTATTTCGATATTCTGCTGACCTATTCCAGATGCCCGCGGCTCACCGGATATGTTGCCAAAAAGGAGATGGAGAAGATTCCTCTTCTCTCCACCTGGATGAAGTATGTATACTGCCTGTTTCTGGACCGCGAAGATCCGAAGCAGGGCATGAAAACGATTCTTCAGGCGATTGATTATGTAAAGAAGGGGATTTCGATCTGTATTTTCCCTGAAGGGACGCGAAATACCGGGGAAGAGTTAAGCCTTCTTCCTTTTAAAGAGGGGTCCTTTAAGATTGCGGAAAAGGCGGGATGTGCGATTGTCCCGATCAGTTTGAATAATACCGCTCAGATTTTTGAAGCCCATTTTCCGTTTGTCCGGAAGACTTATGTGGTCGTAGAGTACGGGAAGCCGGTATATCCAAAAGATCTGGACAAGGAGACAAGAAAACATCTCGCGCCGTATTTTGAAGCGATTATTAAGGAAACGATTGAGAAAAACGCGGATATGGTATAAGGCAACAGTTAAGGGGAGGCAGCGGCTCATATGAGTCGCTGCCTCCCCTGTATTTATCTGTCTCTATTCATTTTTCAAAAATGCTTCCATCGCCAGAGCTGCCTTTTCCTCGTCATCACCTTCTGCCGTGATCTCGATCTCCATTCCCTTTGATGGTCGGAAAGCCATCATCCCCATAATACTCTTTGCGTTAATATGCATATCGCCGCTCTTTAACATAATCCTGCTCTGGAACTGGCATGCAATACGAACCAGTTCTGCGCCCGGTGCCTCATATCTGCTTTCGATATCTGCTGCTATCACTTTTCGTGTGGTCATATTGACTCCTCCTTCCATCTGGAAATGTTCTTTTTTTAAGCTTATTATATACCAGTTCCCCGGGGCTTTCAATTTGAAGTTGCGGATTTTTTCTTTCCCTTTGCCCGGATGAGTGCTATAATGTTTCCAGTATTATGCTGAAAAAAAGGCCGTACACTCTTTTGTGCGGCAAAAAAGGAGTGTGTCCTATGTTGGAACGTAATTTGACATTATTGACAGATTTGTATGAACTGACAATGATGCAGGGATATTTTAAGGAGAAGGATCACGACAAAGTCGTTGTATTTGACGTCTTTTACCGTGCCAACCCTTGTAATAATGGCTATTCCATTGCAGCCGGGCTGGATCAGGTGATCGAGTATATCAAGGGGCTGCATTTTTCGTATGAAGCAGTGGATTATTTAAGAAGCCTGCACATTTTTGATGAAGATTTCCTTCATTATTTAAGTGGATATCATTTCAGCGGTGATATCTACGCAATTCCGGAAGGAAGTGTGATTTTCCCAAGAGAACCGATTATCAAAGTCGTTGCCCCGATTATGGAGGCCCAGCTGGTGGAGACGGCGATTTTGAATATCGTAAACCACCAGTCTCTGATTGCTACCAAGACTGCCCGTGTTGTCTACGCGGCAAACAGCGGCGGCATCATGGAGTTCGGCCTTCGTCGTGCCCAGGGGCCGGATGCCGGACTTTACGGGGCGAGAGCTGCCATGATCGGCGGCTGCGTCGGTACATCCAATGTTCTGGCCGGACAGATGTTTGATGTTCCGGTGATGGGAACCCATGCCCACAGCTGGATCATGAGTTTTCCAAGTGAATACGAAGCATTCAAGGCGTACGCCCGGATGTATCCTGATTCCTGTACTCTGCTTGTGGACACATATGACACCTTAAAATCCGGTGTACCGAACGCGATCCGTGTGTTCAGTGAGATGCGGGAAGAGGGAATCCAGTCGAAAAGCTTCGGAATCCGTCTTGACAGCGGCGACCTTGCATATCTTTCTAAGAAGGCACGTAAGATGCTGGATGACGCAGGATTCCCGGAGGCGAAGATTTCCGCTTCCAATGATCTGGATGAATATCTGATCCACGATCTGAAGCAGCAGGGAGCAGCCATCGACGTCTGGGGTGTGGGCACTCACCTGATCACGTCCAAGGACTGCCCGTCCTTTGGCGGCGTCTACAAGCTGGCGGCTATTCAGGATGAAAACGGCACGTTTGTTCCGAAGATCAAGCTGTCCGAGAATACGGAAAAGATTACCAATCCGGGCAACAAGACGATCTACCGGATCTACGAGAAAGAAAGCGGCAAGATCAAGGCAGACCTGATCTGTTTTGCAGATGAGACTTTCGATGAAAATGACGATCTGCTTCTGTTCGACCCGATCGAAACATGGAAAAAGACGAAGTTAAAAGGCGGCACTTACACGATGCGTGAAATGCTCGTTCCGGTTTTCATCAACGGAGAATGCGTATACCAGTCTCCGACCGTGATGGAGATTGCGGACTACTGCCGCCAGGAAAAAGATACACTGTGGGATGAGACAAAGCGTCTCTTCTACCCACACAATGTCTATGTCGATTTATCTGACCGGCTGTATCAGGTGAAGAAGGAACTGCTCGATCAGATGAGTATGGATAATTTATAAGGAGGATTTGATTATGAAAATTATTGTATTAGCAGGAGGACTCAGCACCGAACGAGACGTTTCTTTAAGTTCCGGTGCAGGGATCTGCCGTACCTTACGTGAGAAAGGCCACGACGCTTTTCTTCTGGATCCGTTCCTCGGGCTTCCGGATGCCGGGGATGATCTGGAAGCGGTCTTCAAAAGACCGGACGCAGGTCTTGGAATCGCATCCGGAATCCGCTCCACAGAGCCGGATCTGGAAGCGGTAAAGGCATCCAGAGAAGACAAGTCAGACTGCTTTTTCGGCGCTAATGTCATCGAGCTTTGCCGGCTTGCGGACATCGTATTTATGGGACTTCACGGAGACGTGGGAGAAAACGGAAAACTCCAGGCATCCTTTGATGTCCTCGGCATCCGTTATACCGGACCAAGTTCCCTTGGCTGCGCCCTTTCCATGGATAAAGAAATTACGAAGGTGATCTTTGAGGCAAACCAGATTCCGACTCCAAAGGGAACCTGGATGAAAAAATCTGCCACGGATCATTCCCTTGCTTCCACCGGACTTCCTCTCCCGCTCGTGGTAAAACCATGCTCCGGCGGTTCCAGCATCGGCGTTTATTTCGCCCACACAGAGGAAGAATTTGACCAGGCTGTCCGGGAGTCTTTCCGCTACGAAGATGAGATTATTATTGAAGAGTATATTAAAGGAAGAGAACTCGCCTGCGGCGTCATCGACGGAAAAGCTCTTCCTGTCATCGAAATCTGTCCGAAAAACGGCTGGTTTGATTATGCGAACAAATATCAGGACGGCATGACAGAAGAGATCTGCCCTGCCCGGATTCCGGAAGAAACAGCACTTCGGATTCAGAATATTGCGGAGAAGGCATTCAAGGCACTCAAACTTGACGTGTATGCCCGTGCCGATTTCCTTCTGACTGAAGACGGCAGCATTTACTGTCTGGAATACAACAGTCTGCCTGGAATGACAGCCGCAAGCCTTCTTCCAAAAGAAGCAAAGGCAGCCGGAATCGAATTCGGCGATCTCTGCGAACTGCTGATTGAAAAATCCATGGATGCCCGTTACCGCGGGTAATTACCAAAGACAGGAGAACACATATGAAAGGATTATCACTGGCAGCTATTGCCTCCGCCTGCGGCGGTACCTGCTGCGGACCGGAAGAGCTTCTCAGCCGGGAGATTACCGGCGTGGCGATTGACAGCCGCAAGATTGAAGAAGGATTTCTCTTCGTTCCAATCAAAGGTGCGCGCGTAGACGGACATGATTTTATAGAACAGGTTATGGAGAAAGGAGCACTGTGCTCCTTATCCGAACATTCCCTGGGAGACGTCCCGTACCCGTATATTGTTGTAGAGTCCACCGAACAGGCGCTCAAAGATCTGGCCCGCTATTACCGCAGCCGGCTGAATCTGAAAGTGATCGGCATTACGGGAAGTGTCGGCAAGACCAGCACCAAAGAGCTGATCGCCTCTGTTCTGGCGCAGAAATATCACGTACTGAAAACAGAAGGAAATTATAATAATGAGATCGGTCTTCCGCTGACCATTTTCCGGCTGACCGAAGAAGATGAAATCGCGGTTCTCGAAATGGGAATCGACCATTTCGGAGAAATGCACCGTCTGGCGGATATTGCAAGGCCGGATGTCTGTGTCATCACAAATATCGGATACGCACATCTGGAAAGTCTCGGTTCCCGTGAGGGAATCCTCAAAGCAAAGACTGAAATGTTCGATCACCTGCAGGATGAGTTCTGTGTTGTTTTAAATGGAGATGATGATATGCTGCGCACGGTCTCTGATGTGCGCGGGCAGAAACCGGTATTTTTCGGCATCGATTCTGCCGCTCCGGTTTTCGCATCCCACATTGAAAACAGAGGACTCAAGGGAACACTCTGCACAATCCAGCTTCCGGCATGCGGCGATTCCCCGGAGGCAACGATTCAGGCCGACATCCCGATTCCAGGAAAACACATGGTCTACAACGCTCTCGCAGGAGCTTACATCGGCCGTCTCTTCGGACTCTCAGCCGAGGAAATCGAATCCGGTATCCGGGCTCTCCAGCCGGTATCCGGACGGAATCACCAGATTGAGACCGATACTCTGACCATTCTGGATGACTGCTACAATGCCAATCCGGCATCCATGCGGGCATCCCTTGATGTCCTCGCCATGGCTTTGGGACGCCGCACCGCGGTTATGGGGGACATGAAAGAATTAGGCAAAGACGAAGACCGCCTTCATTTTGAAACCGGAGAATACGCTGCCCGCAAAGGCATCGACCAGATCATCTGCATCGGACCTCTGGCCGAACACATGTATCAGGGTGCCAAAAATATTGCCTCCGGCAATACCGTACTCTACTATCCAGACAAAGAACGCTTTTTAAACGACGTCTCTTCTTTATTTCAAAAGGGGGATACCGTCCTTGTAAAAGCTTCCAATTCCATGAAATTCTCTCAGATTGTGGAAACATTAAAAGAATTCGGCTGTAATGGATACTGCCACACAGGCAACAGCACGGAAAAAGGAGAAACATTATGATGGATTACCAGATCCTCGCCCTGGATCTTGACGGCACACTGACCAACTCAAAAAAAGAGATCACGCCCCAGACAAAAGAGGCACTGATCCGGATACAGGAAAACGGAATCAAAGTAGTACTTGCAAGCGGACGCCCAACAACCGGCGTCCTTCCCCTTGCAAAAGAACTGCAGCTGGAACGCTTTGGAAGCTACATTCTCTCCTTCAACGGCGGACGCATCACCGACTGCCGGAGCCGGGAGATCATCTACAACAGACTCCTTCCAAAAAACATTGCTGCACCTCTGTTTGAAATCGTCAGACACTTTGATGTCGACATTGTAGGATATTCCGAGAAGGCCATACTGTCCGGGCTCCACACGAACCAGTACACCGAACTGGAATCCCGGATCAACGGGCTCCCGGTCCGCCATATCGAACCATTTACCGAACATATCGAGGCAGACAACAACAAATTCCTCATCACAGGAGAACCAGATGAAATCGCCCGTGTAAAAGACAAACTCATCCCGCACTTTCACGGACTGCTCAACATCTACTGCTCCGACCCGTTCTTCCTCGAAATCATGCCGCAGAACATCGATAAGGCACACTCCCTTGAGAAACTCCTCTCAAGCATCGGGCTGACCACCGACCAGATGATCTGCTGCGGAGACGGCTACAACGACATCACCATGATCCAGTCCGCAGGACTCGGCGTCGCCATGGCAAACGCACAGCCCGCCGTCAAAGAAGCCGCCGACTTCATCACACTCTCAAACGACGACGACGGTATCCTCTACGTCATCGGGGACGTGTTCCGATGCTTCGGAACCTGTCCCCAATGAATTTTTCATGAAAATGCCCGCCAGCCCTTGATTTTACTGGGCTGGCGGGTGTTTTTTGCGTTTTGGGGAGGTGTTCCGGCGTTTCAGAACCTGTCCCCAATGAAAATTTTAAGAAAAAGCCCTCTAGCCCTTGATTTTACTGGGCTGGAAGGCATTTTTTGTATTTTTGGGACGTGTTCCGGTGAATCGGAACACGTCCCAAAAATTATTCAAACATCTGGGCTGCGTCTTTGAGGAGTTGGCGGATCTGGAGGTGTTGTGGGCAGGCTTTTTCGCATTTGCCGCACTGGATGCAGGCGGATGCTTTTCCTTTTTCTTTTGTGATGGTCTGGTAGTCTTCTTTGCTTTTTTCGTTTTCGTACTGGATTTTGTCGTTGACGCAGTTGAAGATTTCCGGGATCGGGATCTGTTTTGGGCATCCGTCGGTGCAGTACCGGCATATGGTGCAGGAGATCATTTTCTGTGCGTTGAAGATCTCTGCTGCCGTTTTGACTGCGTCCTGTTCTTCGGGTGTGAGTGGCTGGAACCGGGTCATGAAGCTTAAGTTATCGTTCATCTGTTCCATGTCGCTCATACCGGAGAGTACCATCATGACATTGTCAAAGCCTGCTGCGAAGCGGATGGCGTAGCTTGCGTTTGTTCCGCCGTGGAGTGCGTCGAGTGTGTCCTGTGCTTTTTTCGGCAGGCGGATGAGTTTTCCTCCTTTGACCGGTTCCATGACGATGACCGGCTTTCCGTGTTTCCGGCAGACGTCATAGCAGGCTTTGCTCTGTACTTCTTCATCAAGGTAGTCTGCATAGTTGAACTGGAGCTGTACGACTTCCAGCTCCGGGTGATCTGTGAGAATGCGATCCAGTACTTCGGCGCTGTCGTGGAAGGAGATTCCGACGTGGCGGACTTTTCCTTCTTCTTTTAATCTCTGAGCTGTTTCATAGGCGTGGCATTTCTGGAATTTTTTATAATTTTCTGCGTTCTGTGCGTGCATCAGGTAGAAATCGAAGTAGGACACGCCGCACGCTTCCAGCTGGCTTTCAAAGAATGGGCGGATATCTTCTTCTGTCTCGAAGTATGGTTCTGTCAGTTTGTCTGTCAAAATAAAGCTTTCTCTTGGGTACCGTTTTACAAGGCATTCCCGGATGGCTGTCTCGCTTTTTCCTTTTAAGTAGCCTCTGGCCGTGTCAAAATAATTGAATCCGGCCTCCAGGAAGGTGTCTACCATCCTGGTAAATTCCTGCTGATCTACTTCTTCGCCGTTCATTGGAAGGCGCATGCATCCGAATCCAAAATTCTTTTTTACATTTTCAAATCTGTTGCTCATGTTGTCTTCACCGCTTTCTTTTTTCTTCTCCTTTTATTGTAATCCAATCTTTCATCCCAGGCAATCATTTCTCACACACAAAAGCTCCGCCTGCGGGAGAAGGAATCCCGCCGGGCGGAGCTCAGTCTGAAAAGAGATGTGTCTCTAGGAAGCAAAGTTTCCTGTATAGAGTTGATAATATTTTCCTTTTGCCTCGATAAGATCATCGTGGGTGCCTCGTTCAATGATACGCCCCTGTTCCATGACCATGATGCAGTCTGAATTCTTGACTGTGGACAGGCGGTGGGCAATGACGAAGGTGGTTCGTCCTTTCATCAGGGCATCCATTCCGGCCTGTACGAGTTTCTCGGTACGGGTATCGATAGATGAAGTCGCCTCATCAAGAATCAGTGCCGGCGGATCCGCAACTGCCGCCCGGGCAATAGCGAGAAGCTGCCGCTGTCCCTGGCTTAAGTTGGATCCGTCTCCCGTCAGCATGGTATTATAGCCGTCAGGCAGCCGCCGGATAAATCCGTCCGCATTCGCAAGTTCTGCCGCCTTGATACATTCTTCGTCCGTGGCGTCAAGTTTTCCGTACCGGATATTTTCCATTACCGTACCGGTAAACAAATGGGTATCCTGAAGGACCATACCAAGAGATCTTCTCAGATCCTGCTTTTTGATTTTGTTAATATTGATGTCATCATACCGGATTTTCCCGTCCGCAATATCGTAGAACCGGTTGATCAGGTTTGTAATCGTCGTTTTTCCTGCACCCGTCGCGCCGACAAACGCAATCTTCTGTCCCGGTTTTGCATAGAGACTGATATTGTGCAGGACAATCTTGTCTTCGTTATATCCGAAATCGACATCATCCAATACAACGCCGCCTTCCAGTCTGCGGTATGTAATGGTGCCCTCCGCCTTATGCGGATGTTTCCACGCCCAGATATTGGTCCGCACCGGGGATTCAATCAGATTGCCGTTCTCATCCTCTTCGGCATTGACCAGTTCCACATATCCTTCGTCCTTCTCCGGCTCCTGATCCATCAGTTCAAAGACACGCTGTGCTCCGGCTGCCGCATTGACCACGAAGTTGATCTGCTGGCTTACCTGTGTAATCGGATTCGTAAAACTTTTATTCAGCCCTACGAAAGTGACTACCGTACCGATTGTCACTCCTGCCAGGCCATTAATGCCAAGAACCGCTCCTACAATCGCTACCAGTGCGTAGCTGATCCAGCCGATGTTGGCGTTAATCGGCATCAGCAGGTTTGCATAACGGTTCGCCTTGTTTGTACTGTCTCTCAGTTTCTCATTGACTTTGTGGAAATCTTCCATGGCCTCCTGTTCATGGCAGAACACCTTCACAACCTTCTGCCCGTCCAGCATTTCTTCGATGAATCCATCCACTGCTCCCAGATCGATCTGCTGGCGGACATAATATTTTCCGGACAGTTTGGAAAAATTGGCCGTTACAAGCAACATGACACATGCTGTCAAAATGGAAATCACGGTAAGAAACGGATTTAACACTATCATGGTAATCAATGTCGCAATCATGGATATCACGGAATTGATGATCTGCGGAATACTCTGGCTTAAAAGCTGTCTCAGTGTATCCACGTCATTGGTATAGACCGACATGATATCCCCATGTGCATGGGTGTCGAAATATTTGATCGGCAGAGACTCCATCCTGCGGAACAGATCATCTCTTAAATGCCGCATCGTTCCCTGGCTGACATTGACCATGATCCTGTTATAGGTAAATGCCGTGATAACTCCCGTTGCCATTATGCATACCAGACGAATCAGATCGGAGGCCAGACTGCTGAAATCCCTGGAGCCGCTTTCGAGCATTGGTGTAATGTGATCATCAATCAACGTCTGGGGGAATGTCGCCCCTACAACAGTTGCGATGGCAGTAATCAAAATGCAGATAACTACAATCAAAAACGGAATTTTGTAATAATGAAGCATATATCGAATGACCCTGTTGATCAGCCTGACGGCTGTATTTACTCTGGATCCTGATGGTTTTTCATTGATCTTTTCGCTCATAACACTGTTTCCTCCTTTCTGATTATGCCGGCTGGTCAAAGTCGCCGCTGCCTTCCAGCTGCGAGTTGTAAATTTCCTGATAAATTGCATTGTGTTTCAGCAGGTTTTCATGTGTATCGAACGCATCGATCTTTCCTTCATCCAGAACAAGAATCCTGTCTGCGGACTCCACACTGGAAACACGCTGTGCAATAATAATCTTTGTTGTTCCCGGAATCTTCTTTGCAAAGGCTGCCCGGATGTTTGCATCGGTCGCCGTATCTACCGCGCTGGTAGAATCATCAAGGATCAGTACTTTCGGTTTTTTCAAAAGTGCACGCGCAATACACAGACGCTGCCTCTGTCCTCCGGAAACGTTGGCTCCTCCCCGCTCGATCCGGGTTTCATATCCTCCCGGCATCCGGTCAATAAATTCATCCGCGCACGCTGCTTTGCACGCCTCAATACACTCTTCCTCTGTGGCATCCGGATTTCCCCATCTTAGGTTATCCAGAATCGTTCCCGAGAACAGAGTATTTTTCTGAAGCACAACGGAAACCTGATTCCGAAGCACTTCGGTATCATATTTGCGGACATCCACGCCGCCTACACAGACAGAGCCTTCATCCACGTCGTAGAGCCGGCAGATCAGATTGACAAGGCTGCTTTTCCCGGAACCGGTTCCTCCGATTACACCAACTGTCTCACCGCTTTTAATGTGAAGATCAATATCAGAAAGAGCATTTTTACCGCTTCCATGTTTATAGGAAAAGTTCACATGATTAAAATCAATCCTGCCGTCCTCAACTTTCATCACCGGGTTCTCAGGATCCGTCAGATCCGGCTTTTCATCAAGCACTTCACCGATACGGCGGATACTCGCCATGGACATACTGATCATAACCACTACCATGGACAGCATCATCAGGCTCATCAGAAGCGACATGATATAGCTGAACAGGCTGGTCAGATCTCCTGTTGTCAGTGATCCTTCCACAATAAACTGCGCGCCGAACCAGGAGACGGAAATAATGCAGAAGTAAACCGCAACCATCATGGCCGGGTTATTGAATGCCAGAAGTCCTTCTGCCTTAACGGATAGATCGTAGAGAATCCTGGATGCTTTTGCAAATTTTTTATTTTCATAGTCTTCACGTACAAATGCTTTTACCACACGGATTGCAGTGACATTCTCCTGTACACTCGCGTTCAAATCATCATACCGGCGGAAAACCTGACGGAAAATTTTCAGAGTGATGACCATGATCGATCCAATTACAACCACAAGGAACACAACCGCAATCAGGAACATGCCGCTGAGTCTCCGGTTAATAATCATACACATGGTAAAACTGAAAATCAGGTTTAACGGTGCCCGGACTGCCACGCGGATCACCATCATGTAGGCATTCTGCACGTTGGTAATATCCGTTGTCATACGTGTAACAAGTCCAGGCACACTGAATTTGTCAATATTGGAAAAGGAAAAGGTCTGAATATTGGCATAGATTGCCTCCCGCAGATTTGCGGACAGACCGGATGCGGCGCTTGCAGCATTTTTTCCTGCCATCGCTCCAAAGATCAGGCTCAAAAATGCCATGACAATCATCAGGGCGCCATAACGATATACGACGGAAAGATTCGACTGCTCCAGTCCTCTGTCAATAATAATGGCCGTAACAAAGGGCATGAGTATTTCCATAATTACTTCGAGAGCGGTCAGTCCAATACACAGAAAGGTATCCCGTTTATACTTTCCCAGCTGTTGTAATACTTTTCTCACTGTAAAAACCTCCTGTCCATTTACTCTTTTACCTTATTTTTAATTTTCCAGTCTCGGATGTTTTTTGTCAGCTTCCGAACTGTCTCCTATTTATTAAATCACAAATTTCCTTGAATGAAAAATGAAAAAATGGTATCATTAATGCTACAAACGCAATAATAGAAAGGAACGGAAACCATGAATACACAACAGCTGAAAACATTTGTCCAGGTGGCGGAAAACCTGAACTTTGCAAGAGCCGCTGAATCTCTCAATATTACCCAGTCCGCAGTCTCCCGCCAGATTCATGCTCTGGAAGAGGAACTGGATACCAAACTGCTGCACCGGACCACAAGGACTGTCTGCCTCACCCCTGCCGGAATCAGCTTTCTTGACGATGCAAAGCAGATCATAGAACGACTGAAATACGCTACCGCCAAAATTCAGCACCACACCGCTGCCGCCATGCAGGTGGTCTCCATCGGGTGTGGAAGCGAGGCCCACCTTGATTTTCTAAACGGCATTCTCGATTCCTGCTTAAAGGAGATGCCTGCGTTTCATCCGTTTCTGAGAATCATCTCCCACCGCTCGCTTCTGAATCTGTTTTATCAGGGAGAGCTTGATCTTCTGATCGGATTCCAAAGCGACATCCCTTTAAAAGGAAACGTCGTTTACGATGAACTGCTCCATATCCCGCTTTGCTGCGTATTTCCGCGCGGTCATGCCTATGCCGGAAAAAAGGAAGTTTACGAACAGGATCTTCTTTCAGAACGCCTTGTTTTCTGCAACTCCTATGCGCTTCCTGCCGGCGCCTTGGAATATCAGAACCGCATCACCGGTTATCTGCCGCCCGAATCGGTTTACTTCTGTGATAATTATCAGGCAGCTCTGACACTGGTCCGTACCGGATATGGATACTGCATCCTTCCGCAGTCCCGATTCCCGGATGAACAGCTGTGCTACATTCCTCTCGCCGGCACGGATCCTTTATCCTACGGAATTTTCTATAAAAAAGGAGTGGATAACCCACCCTTGAAAAAATTTATCTCTATCGCAAAAAGGAGTGTGAAAGAGGATTTCCTCTCATGAAAATAAAGCCATGGGAGCTGTCTGTCCCATGGCTTATATTTCCTTACAAAGAATATGGCGAAGCGATCTGCCGTATTTTTCTTTCGTCGCCCGAATTCCGTAACCCCGCTTCTGCACATTGGAAAGGCTGTACGGGTTGTCCGGATGAACGGTCGCCAGCAGATAACGCATGCCCCGTTTCTTCATTTCCTCTTCGCAGACTTCCATCATCCTGTCCTGAAGATGATGCCCGCGGTAAAGAGGAGCCACAGCTGCCGTATCCATATGCGCCGACAAAAGCAGCTGTTCTTTTGAAAATCCCAGATCATTGCCAAGGTTGTACGGGACATCCCCCGGGATCTCCACAAGAAAACATCCTGCAGGAATTCCCTCCTGCTTAGTCCTTGCAATGACCGCAAAACCAGCATTCTCCTCTTCCTTTACGCAGGTTTCCAGAAATTCTTTCCCGTCTTCGTAAAACCAGTCCGGATTCTCCATATGAGCAACGGTTGTTTCCATCAGTTTCTGAATATCCGCAAGATCCGTTTCTTTGGCTTTCCGGATCACAAATTCGGTCTGCCCGATTTCCTGATATGCCTCTTCGTAGGCTTTCTTTGTTTCTTCATCAAAGCATACCATCACCACTTCCCGGACCGTGCTCTGAGTATGAAGAAATGTGAGAATCTCCCTGACAGCCGTCTTTGCCGCAAGGGAAACCGGGTATCCGTAGATTCCGGTACTGATGGACGGGAAGGCTACAGTATTCCGTTCATAGCAGGCTGCAAGCTTTAAACTGTTCCGGTAACAGGAGGCCAGAATCTGTTCCTCTCCACAGTTTCCGCCACGGTATACCGGCCCCGGTGTGTGAATGACATAGTCCGCCGGAAGGCGGTAGCCTTTTGTGATCTTCGCCTCACCGCGCCTGCATCCATTGAGGGTGCGGCACTCTTCCAGAAGGTCCGGTCCCGCTGCCCGGTGGATGGCTCCGTCCACTCCGCCTCCTCCAAGCAGCGATGGATTCGCCGCATTGACGATGGCATCCGCTCTGCATTTTGTAATATCTCCTTTGATAATCCGAAATGTTCCCATCTGTATTCCTCCAGTTTCTGACTTTACTCTTCCTCTTTGTTCCATTCCAGGATAATCTGCGGAATGCCACAAAGTGTGTCTGCCTTCCGGTCAATGAGCGAAAAAAGCTCCTCATCCGGCTGTGTCAGATCCGGCACCATAATGACACAGCAGCCGGCGCCGGATGCCGCACGAACGCCGTTTGGCGAATCCTCCACCGCCGCACATTCTTCCGGTTTTCTTCCGATCTTCCTGCATGCATATTCATACACATCCGGAAACGGCTTGCCGCGCTCTACCATAGTAGCACAGACGATGTCGTCAAACAGATCCAGAATTCCAATTTCACTTAAATAGCTTCTCGTCCGCTCTTCGTCCGTTGCCGTCACAACGGCAGTCTGATATCCGGCTTCCCGAAGCCCGCAGAGCACTTCGTCCACACCGCCCTTCTTCTCGATTCCATTTGCTCTCAGATGCTCGCTCATCAGCTCTTTTCTCCGCTCCCGGATAGCCCAATAATCGTACTGCTCACCATACGTCTTTGCGAACCATGGGGCAGCGTACCTGCTGGCAAAACTGCGGAACTGATAAGAATCCTCTTCTGTCAGCAAAAGCCCGGCTTCTTCTGCCGCCTGTCTCCAGAACCGGGTCAGGTATTTTTCCGTATCAATCAGAACACCGTCCATATCAAAGAGTACTGCTTTTATTCTCATCTTCTCTTACCATATTCCTTCCATCTTTTCTACAAGCAGGGATTTCACCGCACCCTTTTCCTGTACGTGGAACTCAAAGTTCCCCATCTCGGACTGCTGATAAAACTTCTTCGCTCCTGCCGCCTGCCCTTCATTTAAAAATACTTCACAGACATTCCGGTCCACAAAAGCTTCCACCACCGTCACCTGATCAATGTCCGCAGGATAGAGGATATTTTTCGCTCCTTCCCCGACAGTCCGGAAACGGCACTGTCCGTCTTTCTGCTCCAGATAGAGCTTGCGGTCCTTCCATTTATAAAGCGTCATGCGGAAATCCGCCGAATGTTCCAGTTCCAGTCTGACATAGTAGGTGTTCCCTTCGATTCCGGAAAGTTCCACATTCTCGTCACATCCTTCATAGACCGGGTAACGGATCAGCTGATAAATTCCCTGAACCGGATTCTGGTACAGCCTTCCATCCTTGACATGGAGCACCCTCGGAATACTCATGCTTCCGCAGGCTCCATTTACTGATTTGACATGTTCCTTTGCAACATCGCTGATCCAGCCGATGGCAACTCTCCCGATCTCGGTTTCAAGTGTCTGCACGGCATAAAAATCCGCGCCGAAATCATATAGTCCCTTCGTCTCCGCATGGAACTGATCCTGATACCATTCTCCGATATGGTAATAGGTCCCGTTTTTCCTTCCGTGCTCGTCCACATTGCCGCAGTATCCGGCTGTCAGCACCCACTGATTGTCCAGTTTGTAAAGATCCGGGCATTCCAGAGGAAAACATCCTTCCTCCTGCTTTTCCTCGAAGATCTCCTGACAGTACGTCCACTGCACAAGATTGTAGGACTTATAAAGCGCAACCGCCGGGTGTTCCTTTGTCCGTGTGCCGATGATCATCTTGTATTCGCCATCTTCAAAAAATACTTTCGGATCCCGGAAATCCTGGATTTCTTCATCTTCCGGTCCATCGATAATCCGGCTCTCCCGTTCCCACGAAATTCCGTCCCAGCTTTCCGTCATGACTTGGTATTCCCTCATATTCTGCGGTTCTTTCCGCTTTCCGATATGTCTTGTAAAGAACAGCCTCATTTTCTGCTCATCATCAATCAGCGCAGTCCCCGAAAACGCTCCTCCCACAAGTTCCGGATGATTCAGAATCTCCTGCTGCGGCTCCATGCACACCGGGAGGTGTACCCAGTGAATCAGATCCTGGCTGACTGCATGTCCCCAGTACATATTGTCCCACTCTTCCGAGAATGGATGAAACTGGTAAAACAGATGATAGTATCCGTGATAAAAGCAAAAGCCGTTCGGATCATTCATCCATCCCTTCAGTGGTGAGAGATGAAACTGATTTCGCACCGGCGTATCGTACCATCCTGCCCACTGGCTTTTACCGTAAAATCTGCCGTCCTGGATCAGGCAGATTCCCCGCTCCATGATATTTTCACATCCGCTTAAATACGCGTAGGAAATCTCGCAGTCCTCGGGTGTCATCTCATAGGTTGTTCCCTGGTTGACAGCGATCCGCATCCACTTTCTGTACTGGTCAATCCGGAACATCTTGCGCGCGCTTCCGGAAATCATATGAAGTCTGCCTGTCTTCCCAGGTTCTGTCTTAATAAACAATTCCAGCTGTCTGTATTTTTGTGTATTAAATCTCATGTTTTTCCTCCTGTTCTCAGGCGTATTTGTCGTCAGTTATCTACTTCTACTGTACAGTTTATCACAAAGCGCCGCATTAAAAAAGCGGTATCCCTTCCGAACGCTCGACAAAATCCGGCCGGAAACGATACCGCCTTCCCTTTGATGTCTACAGAATGATGCTTACAAGAATTCCCGCAGTCAAAAGAATCAGAAGAATCCCTACACTGACCAGAAGCCATCTAGGATTTTTGACCTCCTGATCTGAAATTTCATCTTCCGGCTCCACATCTATCTCAGATTCCGCAAGAATCGATTCGATAATTACTCCTGCCTGCTCCGCATCCCGTCCATCTACATAGATCTTCTCTCCGAAGATCGAATTCCCCGTATACACATCCATAACTCCTCCGGCCCCTCTGGCCTCGCGGAATCCCTGAATGCCGTTTCTCTGAAGTGCCTCCAAAAGCATCTCGGCCTCGATTCTGTCGCCTGCCGTATAAATGCAGACCGGACTCATAGCCTCCACTTTTCCCTTCTTACTGCTCTCATACGAACACCTCTTTTCCTTTACACCAGCGGATTTTCTGATCAAAGATTTCTATCTTTATTATACTTCTGTTTTTTCTCATTTTCAATTCGGATTTCCCTTGACAAGACCTGTTTTAAGATCTATTATGATATCAAAATAATATCACTTTAACTCATGTTTGAATGAAGGAGGAAGAGTTATGGAGACAAAAGAATCCCTGATCCAGGAGGAACGGATTATTCACGCACTGAACGGTTTTCTCATGTTGTTTGTCAGTACCGTAGTACTGATAGCAGGTACCGCGCTTTTTATCGCAGGACCCGTTTTTTACAGCATGGACCGGGTATCCGGCGGACTTTGCGGTGTTCTCGTGACGCTTGGCATCATCCTTTTCGTTGTTGCCATCATTTTGTACTGCGGACTGAAGATTCTCAATCCGAACGAAGCCCTTGTATTTGCACTCTTTGGTAAATACTACGGCACGATCAAAAAGTCCGGCTACTACTGGGTAAACCCTTTCTGCTCGGCAATCAACCCGACAGGAAACAAAGCCGGTTTTACCGTTTCATCCGGCGGACGTACTTCCGTAACGCCTGCCGCGAAAAAGATTTCTCTTAAGACAATGACTCTCGACAATGCAAAGCAGAAAGTCAATGACGAACTGGGAAATCCGGTGGAGATCGGCGCCATTGTCATCTGGAAGGTTGTAAATCCGACGCAGGCTGTCATCAACGTGGAGAATTATAAAAACTACCTCTCCATCCAGTGCGATGCCATCATCCGGAATACGGCCCGCATGTATCCTTACGACACAAGCGAAAAGGGTGACGAAAAGTCTCTGCGCGGCAGCAGCCAGGAGATTGCGGATATCATGCAGCTGGAGCTTCAGGAAAAGGTAAAAGATGCCGGTATCCAGATCATTGACGTGCGTATCACCCATCTGGCTTACGCACCGGAGATCGCGTCCGCCATGCTTCAGAGGCAGCAGGCCGCAGCCATCATTGACGCACGCCAGAAGATCGTGGAAGGTGCAGTCGGCATGGTGCAGATGGCTCTGGATAAGCTGAATGAAAATGATATTGTAGAGCTTGACGAAGAACGCAAAGCCGCCATGGTCAGCAATCTTCTTGTCGTACTGTGCGGCAACAAGGACGCGCAGCCGATCGTAAACAGCGGTACCATCTATTAAAATCAGGAAAAGGTGGGACACATTTTGGAGAAAAATACGACTGAAAAGGGAAAAGCCAAAAAACAGGTCCCTTTAAGGCTCTCCCAGAGCCTTTATAACGAAATCGCCCAATGGGCAGAAGATGATTTCCGTTCCATGAACGGGCAGATCGAATATCTTTTGACCGAGTGTGTGAAATACCGGAAAAAGAAACTGAATAAAGAGTAAAAAACAGGAAGAGTTTCCAGGCCGGAACTCTTCCTGTTTTTTTATTCTTTATGCTTTTTTCTAAACAAGATGTAACAGGTGTGTTGCCACCTGAAAGTATACCATGATAGAGCAGACGTCCACGATCGTTGTGATCAGCGGCGCCGCCATGATGGCCGGATCCAGGCGCAGCTTCTTTGCGACAAGCGGAAGCACACATCCGATCAGCTTCGCGATCAGAATTGTCGCAACAAGTGAGATCGATACAAGAAGTGCCAGCATCGGATCATGGTAACGGATCACCATATAAATTCCGTTGACTACCGCAAGAGCCGCTCCCACAAGAATGGCCACCCGGAACTCTTTGAAAATCACCTTGAAAATATCTTTAAAATGAATCTCGTCAAGGGCAATACCGCGGATAATCAGCGTCGAGCTCTGGGAGCCGCAGTTTCCGCCGGTGTCCGTCAGCATCGGGATGAAGGAAACGAGAAGCGGAACGGCAGTAAATGCTTCCTGATAGTGCGCGATGATCGTCTGTGTCAGCGTCGCGGAAAGCATCAGCACCAGAAGCCATCCGATCCGGTTTCTTGCGTGTTTGATCACGCCTGTTTCAAAATACGGCTGTTCACTCGGGCTCAAGGCGTTCATGATTTCCATATCTTCTGTCGTCTCATCAACGAGGACATCCATCGCGTCATCGACTGTCACGATTCCGACCATATATCCCTGCTGGTCCAGAACCGGGAGCGCCAGAAGATCATACTTGGAAAGCAGATGCACTGCCTCCTCCTGGTCGGTATGAGTTGTGACGGAAATAATCTCTGTCTCCATCAGCTCTTCCATCGTCATGTCATCGTCCATTGTCATCAGATCCTTGGCAGAGACGATCCCGACAAGCCTTCTATTTTCCAGCACATAACAGGTATAGATCGTTTCTTTGTGAATCCCGGTCTGTTTGATGTGGTCCATGGCCTCTTTGACTGTCGTTTTCCGGCGCAGATCCACATACTCCGTCGTCATAATGCTGC
Organism: Drancourtella sp. An57; assembly: GCF_002161525.1. Taxonomy (NCBI): domain Bacteria; kingdom Bacillati; phylum Bacillota; class Clostridia; order Eubacteriales; family Oscillospiraceae; genus Drancourtella; species Drancourtella sp. An57. The sequence continues at coordinate 67,225 of NZ_NFHY01000012.1, read as the reverse complement.
CCGCACTGTCCTCCGGATAATTCAGAATCGTATTGATCTGCGCACGTCTTTCTTTATCGACCTGCTCCAGGATCCGCGTTACCAGATTGGCCGGCAGCTCCTCCAGCAGATCGACCGTGTCGTCCATGTAAAGCTCGTCAATCAAGTCTTTCAGCTCTTTTTCCGTAAACATTTCCACCAGATAAGTCTGCATGGAGCTGCTCATCTCCGCAAATACTTCCGCCGCTTTTGCTTTTTCAATCAGGCGGAACGCCAGAATCATTTCCTTATCTTCCAGCTCGGCAAGAAGAGCTGCAATGTCTACGGTATTCATGACCTCCAGAATACTTCTGACTGCCTTGAACTCTTTTTTCTTCAAGAGGTCTGTTAAAATCTGTCTGTTCATAGCAATCCCTACTTTCTTTTATGAATTTTTCCATGTAACAATACGAGTCATAACTGCCTCCAGCATCCATTGCACCTCACCTGCCTTTCTTTTATCGGACGTTACTGTTCATTCCGTGGAACATTTTGTTTTACAGGGAAGAAATTTCCTGTGAAACAAAAAAATCTCCGGCAAAAACCGGAGATACCTGATCCTGTCCTTTTTCACGTACAAGCTTTAGTATCACAGGGCATAAAAACTGCGTTAGGTTATGCCTTATCGCCGACATAACCTGTTGACCAGCGCATTGTGTCTCCACAATTTAGCGGCAGCAATCTTAGGTGTCCCAGATCCCTGTGGTAACCTCACCTACCGATTTCCTATACCATCATACTTCGATTATCATCCGGTGTCAAGTTTTTGTTTCTTTCTTTTCGGATCTGATTTATACTGGAAAGTATCAAAGGAGGGTGATGCATGTGCGTATATTAATTGCAGAAGACGAAAAGGATCTGAATCAGATTCTTACTTCACGTCTGAAGGCCGAACACTACAGCGTGGATTCCTGTAAAAACGGCCGGGAAGTGCTGGAATATATGGCCGGCGCCGAATATGATGCCCTGGTCCTGGATATTATGATGCCGGTACTCGACGGCTTAAGTGTCTTAAAGAAAATCCGTCAGCGAGGCTGTACCGTTCCGGTTCTTCTTCTGACTGCAAAAGACAGCATCGAAGACCGCGTGGCAGGTCTTGACGCCGGAGCGAACGATTATCTTGTCAAACCATTTGCCTTTGAGGAGCTGCTTGCACGAATCCGGGTACTGCTACGCAAACCTGCCGAGACTCCATCCAGCTGTCTTCAGACTGCAGATCTGAAGATCCTTCTGGATACCCATCAGGTATTCCGCGGGGATACGGAAATCCGTCTCTCCGGGAAAGAGTTCTCCCTGCTCCGCTACATGATGCAGAATGAAGGAATCGTGCTGTCCCGCGACAAGCTGGAACAGCATATCTGGAATTATGACTATACCGGCGGTTCCAATGTTATCGATGTCTATATCCGCTATCTCCGCCGCAAAATCGATGACGGGTACGAGCCGAAACTGATTCATACAGTACGGGGCGCCGGATACGTCCTGAAGGTGGTATCATGAAACGATTATCTTTAAAATTAAAAGTAACATTACTGTATTCCTTTTTCATGACACTTCTGACCTGCGCGGCTCTTGCGATTTTGTTCTCCCTGAGCAATCAGGAGATTCTTGCTTCTACGCAGAATACACTGAAAAAGCAGGTGCAGGAAAGCATGGAGGATGTCGAATGGGAAGACGGTTCTTTTGATCTGGATTCGGATTTCTATGATCTGGACGGCGGTGTGTATTTGTCCCTTTATACGGAGACCGGAGAGCTTCTGTATGGACGGATTCCCTACGGATTTGATCTGAAGCCGGATTTTTCCGACGGACAGCTCCAGACACTTTCCGATTCCGGCCGTCAGTGGTACGTGTTTGACCTTGCCCACCGGATTTCCGGCTATGGACTCGTCTATATCCGCGGAATTTCCTCTGTCACAGAGGCGGAATCCAGTTTCCGGATCACGCTCCGTTTCGCCATGATTGTGCTTCCGCTTCTGGTTGTGTTGACTGCAGTGATCGGATATCTCTTTACGCGAAGGACGCTCCGCCCTGTCCGCAGGATCACAGATACGGTACAGGAAATTCAGACAAACCAGGATCTTTCCCGACGCGTCGAGCTTGGAAATGGAACCGATGAAATTTATCAGCTTGCCGATACATTTGACCAGCTGCTTGACCGGATTGAACGTGCCTTCCGGAGGGAACAGCAGTTTACTTCTGATGTTTCCCATGAGCTTCGTACTCCGATTACCGTGATTCTGGCCCAGTGTGACGCGGCACTTGCCGACGAAACCCTGAACGGTGAACACCGTCAGCAGATTGAACTGATCGAAAAAAAGGCGCGGAATATGGCTCAGATTATTTCCCAGCTTCTGCTGCTCTCAAGGGCAGATCAGGGAAGACAGCAGCTTCAGATGGAATCACTCAATCTCAGCGAACTCACCGAGATGGTCTGCGAAGAACAGTCAATTCTGGCTGAAGAAAAACAGATTACAATCAGCACACAGATTGAGCCGGAACTGTATGCTTCCGCAGACGAAACCTTTTATATCCGGATGCTTGTCAATCTGATTTCCAATGCTATTTATTATGGAAGAGAAGGCGGACACATTTTCGTCTCCTGTTTCCGGCAGAACGGATTTATCGCCGGCTCCGTAGAAGATGACGGCATCGGCATTTCCAAAGAAGATCTACCCCACATCTGGGAACGGTTTTACCGGGCAGATACCTCCCGAAGCGCGTCAGGACATTCGGGACTTGGGCTTTCCATGGTGAAATGGATTATCGAGGCTCATGGCGGTACAATCACAGCGGAAAGCATCCCGGGAAAGGGAACCATATTTACCTTTTTGCTGCCGGAAGAAAAAAAATAAATTTCTGTTTTCCTTTAATGTTCCTTTAATCTTTGGGTACTATACTTACATCAACAACAAAAAAACACCCCGAAAAACCAAAGGGACATCATAGAAAGGAGATTTATTATGAAAAAAAGAATGATTGTTACAGCAGCAGTTACCCTTACACTTCTCGGCCTGGCTGCCGGATGCGGAGGCGGAAATGATATCGGAGAGGACAGGGCAAAGGAGATCGCTTTAGAAGACGCAGGCGTAGCCGAATCCGATATTTCCAGATTCCAGTCTTCCAAAGAACGGGACGATGGAAGAACTACCTATGAGATTCAGTTCAACTCCGGCGATACAGAATATGACTATGAGATCAACGCAGAAAACGGCGACATCCTGAGTTACGATACGGAAACTGCAGGAAACGGACGCAGTCAGATTCAAAGCGGCACAGACACTGCCGGCAATACAGACACGGCTCAGTCACAGGATGACACCCAGAACAGCACCCAGGATAACACCCAGAATAATACTCAGAACAATACCCAGAGCAATACCGGAACTACCCAGACTCCGAATGTTCAGATCAGTGAAGCGGACGCAAAAGCCGCAGCTTTGGAACGGGTTCCGGGCGCAACCGAGCAGGATCTGCGCATGGAGCTGGAACATGATGATGGAAAATATATCTACGAAGGAGATATCATCTACCAGCAGACCGAGTATGAATTCGAAATTGATGCAAATACAGGAAACTTCCTGAAATGGAGCGAAGAGAGAGCATAACAGCTCCCTGTAAGAAAAACTGAAACATGATGAAAGGCGGCTGCCGTAACCGGTCTGATTCCTGACCGGATCACGGCAGCCGCCTTTTTCTTTTGTCTTTCATTGTCCTTCCCTCCATCTGTTAGAAAAGATCTCTTGTGTAGATCTGCTCCATGCATGTCTCGAAAGACTCTCTTAAAAATGCACTCCATTTTCTAAGCATTTCCGGCACCTCCTTTTAATTTTGATTGCATTGTAGCTTAATTTTCGCTATAATTCTTGTCAAATATATGGAGAAACCGGCCAGATTTTGCAGGAGGGATATGTATATGCACTTTTTTTATGAACTGAAAGAATCCAGTATGGAAATTGAGAAAAAGACTTCTGTCCATGTTCCTCCCCACCTTCACCGGTCACTGGAATGCATTTTTGTTACCAGTGGTACGCTGGAACTTGGCATCGGTACAGAGCTTTTCCATATGAATACCGGCGATTTCGGAATTGTATTTCCTGAGCAGATCCACCACTATCAGGTCTTTGACAGCGCGTTCTGTCAGGCAGTTTATCTGCTTGCCGCCCCTTCGCTTTCGGGTCCATTCTCAGATCATCTTCAAAACTTTGTTCCTGAATATCCTGTCCTGTCTGCGGCAGACGTCCATCCGGACATTACGTATGCCCTGCAGTCTCTTCTGAATCTTGGAACCCCTGCCTGGACTTCAGTGCTTTGTCAGTCCTACACCCAGATCATCCTTTCCCGGACACTTTCGCTTTTCTCTCTACAGCCCAAAAAGGATTTGACAGGGCAGGACATTGTATTTGATGCCGTCTCCTACATGGCAGGACATTTTACAGAAGAGCTCTCTTTGTCCCGGATGGCCAAAGATCTTGGTTACAGCAGTTTGCGCTTTCCCGTGTCTTTTCCTCCGTTTTTCATACAAACTTTAACCAGTATTTAAATGACCTTCGTCTGAACTGTGCGCTTGGGCTGTTGAAGAACACCTCGCTTCCGGTTACTGAACTTGCCATGAATGCCGGTTTCACCAGTCTGCGCACATTCAACCGTGCCTTTAAGGAGCGCTTTCACATGTCGCCAAGAGAATACCGGAAGCAGCAGGCAGCTCCCGGTTCCTGATTTTCTTCTTTTTCAGGAGACAATTGCTTCATGCTTCCATTTTCCGCTTTTAAAGCGGAGCAGAAAACAGACAGAGCGGGCAACCCAGTCGATAATCATGGCAACCCAGACGCCAAATACACCCATTCCAAAATACTGTCCCAGAATATAGCTGAAAATAATCCGGAAAATCCACATGGAAACCACAGAAATAACCATACACATCCTTGCATCTCCTGCTGCCCGGAATACAGCCGGTGTTGTAAATGCCAGCGGCCAGATCAGTACACTGCATATTGCATAGAATCCGACAATCTGTGTCGTTGTGGATGCCGTAAGCTTCGACAAATGATACGCTTTTAAAATCCACGGCAGTACAAACAGAATAATCGTATTGGTTACAATCATGCTCAAATATGTAATGATCATAAGTTTCTTTGTGTAGTATTTAACCTGCTCATAATCTCCGGCACCCACACATCTGGCAATAACCGTCGTCACTCCCAGTGCGATGGCCATTCCCGGAAGAACCTGAAAAGAAGCAATAGTATTGGAAACCGCATTGGCCGCAATTGCATATGTACCAAATGTAGAAACAAGGCTCAATACAATGATCTTTCCAAGCTGAAACATACTGTTTTCCAGTCCATTCGGAATTCCGACCTTCAAAATGTTCCTGATCATCTGCCAGTCCGGACGGTAATGTAGATTTCTCTCCATGGATATTGTCTGACCCGGACGAAGCAGCAGAGAAATGATCAGTATCGCCGCCACCATTCTGGATATGAGCGTTGGAACAGCCACCCCTTCAGTTCCCCTGTGCAGTCCATAAATCAAACATGCGTTACCTGTCACATTGATAATATTCATAATAACAGACACCCGCATGGAAACTTCCGAATTCCCCATTGTACGGAAAATAGCCGCACCGCCGTTATATAATGCAATGAACGGAACAGATGCCGCCACAATCATCAGATAAATGTCTGCATGCCGCATGACATCCTCTTCGATCTTTCCAAACACTCCATGAAGAATCCAGCTTTTGCACAGATAAATCAGTACGGTAATCACAACTGCACAGATCGTAATAAACCAGATAAGCTGTGTAGCAGCCTGTCTGGCTTTTTCTTTATCTTTTCGTCCAAGATACTGCCCTGCAACCACGGCACCTCCGGTTGCAAGAGCAGAAAACACGTTGATCAGAAGCACCATGATATTATCCACCAGCGACACCCCGGAAACCGCCGCTTCTCCTACATTCGCTACCATAATGCTGTCCGCCATCCCGACCAGTACGGATAAAAGCTGCTCAATTACCAGCGGAATCAGCAAAGCCGTCAGATCCCGGCTGCTGAATAAATATCCGGATCTGTCCACCTTCTCTTTTCCTCTCATTTTCATATCCCCCTTTTCACGTAATGTCTATTATAAAACTTCTGTCCGGAGGATACAATCCTTTCTGCCCGGTTTCTCTATTTCTCGAGCAAACGCACTTTCACATGGTAGGTAAGGGTCTTCCCCGGTTCCAGAAATTTCAGGCGGCCGTCCCTCCTCATGACATCTCTGCCGTCCGGATAACAGTTGCCACATTCCAGGCCAAGCACATAATCCCGGACGCCCATCATTTTCCACTCGGTAAAGCAGTCCAGTTTCTTCGGATCAAACCGGATTTCCAGGCCGATTCCAAGTTTCGGCTGGCAGATGGACGCACGACCCTCTTTTTTACATTCATGGTAATAACAGCGTTCCTCATAGCCTGCCTGCGGTTTCTCCATATGCATCCAGTTTTCCAGGTCTTCTGCCGCATGGGCATTGCGCGGGCGCACCTGTTCCGAGGATACTTCCACAATACTGTCTTCATCCAGGAGTGGATAGCCCATATTCATATGGTACAAAAGCTCAATCGGCTCCGTCCGGTCTCCTTCATTGACAATCCTGTCACAGATCGTAAACGAAGCTTCCGTAAGGCTGACCCGGATCTCTCTTATCAGCTTCAGTTTCCTGCCAAAAATCACCTCGTCCCGCATCTGCGCATGAACAACGATCTCGCCGTCTTCCTCCTCCCACCGGTAATATTCCGCAGGGACATTGGCGATCGAACCGTGCATCGGCACCTGTTCCCCGCCGTCTTCACACGGCACGCCTGCCGATTCCAGACCGCATGTGGTCAAAAATCCTGCTGTAAAGGATTTGAGAAAATGATCCTCTCTCCTGTCATAATATGCCGGTCCCACATACCCGCACGGGGAAAAGTACCCCATATTGATTCCGCGGAACCGAAGTCTGGAAATATCCGCCGCACGGTCCAGCGACACCGTCAGATGCACCCCTGTCCCGCTGCTGATTTCCAGCAGACGCATTCCATCTCCTTTCCCGCCTACAAGGCGGTGTTCTTCCACACTCCAGATCTGCGAATCATGTCCAATATACGGATTCATACCCATTCCTCCTCTTTCTTTATCTGTCAATCTGCTTTCATCCAGACCTGCATTTCTCCTTCACCCCGGTTGTTCCACAAATAATACGGGACAGCCCGGACTTTGACTTTTTCCTTCACCGGACGATACGGCATGTAAAGGTCCTGCCCCTCCGGCAGTTTGATCCGGACAGCATCTGCCTCCAGCTCCACATATCCATTCCACTCCGGACGGGCCGTCTCCCGGATTCCCGCTTCCGTATTCAGCACCAGTTCATCCAGACGCGGCCCGTTGTCCGCTTCCTCCAGGCAGTACACCAGTGGTCCTCTTGTCATGGCCGCCCTGCCAAGATCATAATGGATCTTCGGATTTGCCCCGACAAACTGTGCTTTCATCTCAAAATCTGCCTGAATCGTGGTCTCCTGTTTCCAGTTCCTGCAAAACACAGCATATCCCTTTTCAACCTGATCCGGCACCACCGCTTCTCCATTGATCGTAAAGCGCCAGTTTTCTGCCCAGCCGGGAATCCGAAGCGCAAATTCAATATCTCTTTCTCCATCACCCTGAATCGTAAAGCTGATCTTGCCATCGTTCGGATACTCTGTTTTCTGGATGACCGAAAGCGTCTGTCCCCCTGTATTCAGATGCGCAGTCCCTGCAATATACAGCTGGACATTGACCCGGCTTTCCCCGACCGTATAAATATATTTCCAAAGACTTCCGATCAGCCTTGCGAGATTCGGCGGACAGCAGGCACATGAGAACCATTTCCTGCGGAGAGTCCCGACATGATGCCGCTCCGGATTTGCCTTGCTTACCTCCGGAACCGCTTCCAGCGGATTCACATAGAAAAACCGGTTCCCTTCATAGTTCATTCCGCCAAGCACAGTATTATACAGAGCCTGCTCCATTACATCCCCGTATACCGAATCCGTTTCGCACTGCAGCATTCTATGAGCAAAAAAAATCAGTCCGATGGACGCGCAGGTCTCGGAATAATTCGTATCATTCGGCAGATCGTAGTCTTGCGTAAACGCTTCTCCGGACGAAGTCGCACCGATTCCGCCGGTCAGATACATCTGCTTTGTAGTCACATCATCCCACAGCCTTCTGCAGACCCGGTAAAGTTCCTGGTCCTTCGTCTTTGCCGCAAGATCAGCCATCGCCGTGTACATATACATGGCTCGCACCGCATGGCCAACCGCCGTCTCCTGCTGCCGGACCGGTGCATGAAACTGATTGTAATAGCTATAAGGATAGTGATTGTACCTCTCATTGGGTTCCGGAATTTTTGCCCCGTTCCAGAAAGTGGTCCTTCCGCGCTTTTCAAACTCCTCCTCAAAAAAGCGGTTCGTCCCTCTGGTCTCCAGAAAATATGAAGCAAGCCGCAGATACTGCTCTTCTCCCGAAACCTCGTACAGCTTCAGCAATGCAAGTTCAATCTCCTGATGCCCCGGGTAACCATGCATCTTTCCCTCTTCCTGTCCAAAGATTTGCGTCAGATAGTCCGCAAGACGACAGGCCGCCCGGTAGATCTTTTCTTTTCCCGTTGCCTGATAATAAGCAATCGCTCCCTCGATCATATGCCCCGCACAATAAAGCTCATGGCACTCCAGCAGATCACTCCACTTTTTGTCCGGCTCCCGAATCGTAAAATAGGTATCCAGATACCCGTCCGGCTCCTGCGCTTTTACAATCAGATCAATCAGAGAATCCGCCTGCTCCTCCAGATGAGGATCACGCTCCAGCATTAAAATATTTCCGACAGCCTCCAGCCACTTATACACATCACTGTCCTGAAACACCTGCCCGTAAAACGCCCCCTCCATCTCACCTGCGGCAATCCGGAAATTGTCGATCGCATGACTGGGCTCGGCATCCTCTCTCCGATCATTCAAAATATCCCACTGATACGGAATTACACCATTCCGTATCACCCCGATATACCGGTTCCAGAATCCACTCTCAATCCTGCAGGCCCCCTGCCCCGGAATCTCATTTCTCTCCACTGTCCATCACTCCTCACCTTCCTTGATACATATCCTATATTACAGGTTGCTCCTATAAACATACTATATCTTCCACACACCACTTCCGTCAACATAAAAACTTGGGGACGTGTACCGGTGCACAGGAACCCGTCCCCAATGGTGTTATTTCCTACCATCTCAGTAGGTTATTCTTGATAGCGAATCCGTTCGACGATGGATTCTTTTTTGATGTTTCGGCTCAGGATGAAGGAGAGGGAGATCTGCAGTGCCGTGAGGATGAGAATCATGGCTGCAATCTCGATGACCGGGATGTGGTACACATCCAGACCGAAGTATCCGTGTTCTCTTCCGTAGCAGAAGAGTGCGTATCCTGCCGGCATGCCGACGAGGAGGGATACGAGGATACTTCCGGCGGTGAAGAGGACTCCTTCGTTTCTGAGCATGCTGTTCATCTGGCTGTTTGTCATGCCGAGTGCCTGCATGACGCCGAGTTCTCGTTTTCGTGTGATGATGCTGATGATTATGGTATTTGCCATATTCATGAATGCGATCAGTCCAACGAGGAGGAGGAAGCCGTAGGCAAGTGTCTCGAACATGCCGAGGCTACTTTCGGATGTCTCCAGTGCGCCCTGATAGGTGCTGAATTCGTAATGCTGTTTATCCGTGAGCAGGTCTTCCAGCTGGTTTTGTACGTCTGTGCAGTCCTGTGGGCGGCAGTCTACCCAGATGGTACCGATGCTTTTTCCGGAAAGTCCCAGCTGATCATAGGCTTCATCTGTGATAATCCAGTCGTAATTGCTGCTTCCGAAGGCTCCTGTCATTGTTCCCTGGAACCTGGCTTCGCCGCCTGCGTCTCCCATAGTCATGGTGACGGTATCGCCGAGATCATAACCGCTCTCTTCGATGAAATAAGACCAGCCGTAAAGGATGTCTCCGTTTTTCGCTGCGGTTTCGTAGTCAACTTCTCCTTTTAATGACCCCTGGTATTCTTCGTCATCGAACTGTTCTTTGTTCAGAACGCCGATGGACTGAAGATTGCCGTTCTGATCATAAGCGTACATCATGTAGCGGATCTTGATATCTGTAACGGCATCGATTTTCCTGATCTGTTCCACCAGTTCCTCATCCAGAGGGTTGGCTTTTAAGATGGAGTCCAGATTGTTTTCCGGATAGGCCGTATCAGCCTTGCTGTAGGTAAGGTCGATCTGGAACTGTCCGTACGGTACCTGTTTTCTTGCGTCATATCTGGTGCTGACATTTCCGGTAAAGTTGGCTGCCACTACAAAGAGGACACAGGAAAGTCCCATGGAAATAATTGTGGTGATGGTCCGCTTCCGGTTCATGGACATATTAGCCTGGGTCAACTGGCGCACGCCCATCTGTTTTCTGCCCCTGCGAAGTCCTTTGTTTTTCTTCTGACTGCCCTGGAAACGGATTGCCTCCACCGGCGAAATCCTGGAAATCACTTTCATCGGACGTTTCAATGCCGCCCATACCGCAATGGCTGATGCTGCCGCACAGAGGAGAAGTAATGGAATCGATACCATATTAACCTGTACCACATCCTGGTTTCCTAAGGTTGTGCTCTGAGAGAGCCAGCTGCTCATAAAGCCAATGGAAACGGTGGTTCCGACAATCAGTCCTGCCGGAATACTGATTATGGTAAGCAGCATTCCTTCCCGGAATACCAGTTTTTTCATCTGTTTTTTCGTTGCGCCAAGCGCCTTGATTTTTCCGTATTCCTGAATCTTCTGAATCAGTCCTACCTGAAAAATGTTGTAAATGACCATGACTGCAAAGAATACTACAATCAGTGCCACAACGATGCAGCCGACAATCATTTCCATACCCGGATCCAGAACCCACATAGAATAATACATATTGTCAAAGGCATATTCCGGATTGATCCCACATTCCTCCGCCAGGTCTTTGATGGTCATCTCCAGAGTGGAGGAATTTACATCCACGGAATCGGACAGGCTGAAATAAATCGTATATGCCCGTTCTTCCGGTGCATAGAGGGATTCATAGCAGGCTTTGGAGACGTAGGCCGTATAAGACTGATTTTCCTGCTCTTTCACCGTCTGGCTCATGATGCCGCTTACAAGAAACTCTTTTTCCTGATAGGTCTCGTGAGTATTTCTCCGGAACCGGATGTTCACCTTGTCTCCCACTTTCACATCCGGATAGCCGATCCGCTCAAACATGGCCTTCTGCCCCGCAATTTCATTTTCCTGTTCCGGGAAGGCACCTTCCTGAAGCTGCCTGTCAAGATTAGCCAGATCCCTGGTCTCATTATCCATCCAGACCATGGAAATGCTTCTCGCGTTTTCAATAGTTCCAATAGTTGCCGCTCTTCCGATCCGGTCAAATTCGCTCCGCTTTTCCATCTCGCCGATCTGATCTTCGGTTACTCCGGCGTAGGAGCCGTAATAGGAACCATAAAATTCTTCTGCGTTTGCACTCTGAAATTTGATCTGGCCGTACCCGAACGTGGCGATTGCTGAAAGCAGTACCGTGGTAAGGAAGATGGAAAGCATAATAAGAATGCTTCTTGTCTTATTCTTTTTATTGTTACTCAGTGCAAGTTTTGTGATCATTTTCATCTTAACTCTTCCACCTTTCCGTCCTCAATCACGAGAATCCGGTCCGCGATCTGGGCAATGTCTTCGTCGTGTGTAATCATAACCAGTGTCTGTCCGTATTTTTCCACGGACATTTTCAGAAGTGCTATGACCTCGTCACTTGTCCGGGAATCCAGATTTCCCGTCGGCTCATCGGCAAAAAGGATATCCGGGCGGGAAGCAAGCGCCCTTGCGATGGCAACTCTTTGCTGCTGACCTCCGGAAAGTGTATTTGGAAGATTGTGAAGCTTCTTTTCCAGTCCCAGCGTCTTTACAATATCCATGACAAATGCTTCATCCGCTTTGCGTCCGTCCAGTCCGATCGGGAGCACAATATTTTCCCACACATTAATGGAGGAAACCAGGTTAAACGACTGGAAAATAAAACCTATTTTTCTTCTCCGAAAGACTGCAAGAGCGTCTTCTTTGTACGAGAAAATGTCTTTCCCACGGATAAATACTTTCCCGCTTGTCGGGGTGTCAAGCCCGCCCAGCATATGAAGCAGCGTGCTTTTTCCGGAACCGGATTTTCCGACAATCGCGACAAATTCTCCTTTCTGGATGTCAATGTTGGCATTCTGCACCGCTCTTACTTCGTTTTCGCCGCTTCCATAATATTTACATAAATTTTCTGTTCTTAAAATTTTATCCATATCATCTGATTCCTTTCTGCTGTCATTTTCCTGTTCTGTCATCTATCTTACCGCGCCTGTCTTTCATTTCCCTTGCAGAAACAGAAAAAAAGCCTTACAGTTTTGTAAGACTTCTCTTCTACCGATATGGAATCTGCACTACAAACACGGATCCTTTCTCTTTTTTCATCTTCTTTCCATCCAGAGAAATGGTGCCGTGATGGCCTTCAATGATCTTCCGGGCAAGGTAAAGCCCCACACCGGAACCTTCCTCCTTTTGAACTTCCTTTTCATCCCCCCGGTAAAATCTCTGAAAGACTTTGTGATAGTTTTCTCTGGCAATTCCGATTCCCTGATCCTGGATCTCTATTCTCAAAAAGGATGCCATTCTGGCTGCGCGGATCGTCACGGTTGTTCCCGGCGGACTGTATTTTACCGCGTTATCCAGCAGATTAATCAGCGCCTCACACAGCCATTTGGAGTCGAGCGGAAGAATAAGATCTTCCAGCTTGTCTTCCGCCTCCATCTCGATTTCAATCTCCTTTTTCTGAGCCTTTACCCATACACGGTTGACCGCTTCCAGAATCACATCAAAGATTCTGCCCTCTGTAAGCTTCAACTCAATCATTCCGGTCTCCATCCGGGAAATATTTACAAGCGCTTCCACCAGCTGTCCCAGGCTTTGCATCTGTTCTTCCAGTCTGCCCTCAAACTCCCGGCGTTCGTCCTTTGTCAGGTCCTCATTTTTCAGCACTTCAAAGCAGGAATTGAGCGCCGCTACCGGTGTCTTCAGCTGATGGGAAATATCGGTGACCAGCGTCTTCGTCTCCTGCTTCTCCTGCTGTGCCTGTGCTTCCATCATTTCCACGTAGTTTCCGAGAGAATCCAGCTCATCCAGAATCCGGTCTTCACTTTCTTCCTCTTCATACCAGTCCATAAGATCCTGCCGGTAATCACCCTCCCGGATTCTCGCAATCCCGTCTGCCGCCTTTTTGCTCTGTTCTTCCATTTCCTTTTTATGTCTGTGTTTTTCATAGAAAACAACAGCCGCATAGCCAAGATAAAGAGCCACTGCACCGCCTGCCGTCCATCCGCAGTTTCTCAGAAAACGTTGCCCTTCCAGACTGTCCCTGACATGCTCATATCCGTAGTCTCCGAGAATATCCTGCACTTCTTCTGTATTCAGATCCCCGTCCTCTTTCAGAATCTGAAACACCTCTTCCGCTGGATTTTCCGCCAAAAGCAGTCTTGCCCTGGAAGCCAGATTTTCCTGATATGTCTCATACTGCCAGAACAAAATCATTGCTGTCACGGCAGCCGTCACAAGAAATCCGAGAACCAGTTCTGTAATACACCGCCTTGTCTCTTTTTTCATGACCTGTTCCCCTGCCTTTTCTGGCAGTCCTGGTCCCAGATGTATCCCAGCCCCCGAACATTCCGGATATACTGAGGATGTGAAATATCCGGCTCAATCTTTTCACGAAGCCTTCTGATATTGACTGCCACTGTATTTTCATCTACGAATTCACCATCCACATCAAAGAGCTGATCCAGAATCTGTCCCTTTGACAGGATCTGTCTTGGATGTTCCAGAAAAAGTTTCAGCATCTTCCACTCATTTTTTGTAAACGAGACTTCCCCGTCCCCCTTTTTTGCGCACATTCTGGACATGGAAAAGACGAGTTCCCCGGATTCGATTTCATCTGCCGCCGCTTTCTGATGCCGTTTGAAAAGGGCGTTCACTTTCAGGACAAGCACCGACAGGCTGAACGGTTTTGTGACGTAATCATCCGCCCCTGCCTCATATCCCATCACCTGATCCATCTCCGTATCCATCGCGGTCAGACAGATGATATGTGTCATGCTGTCTTTTCGGATCCGGCGAATCAGATCCAGACTGTTTCCATCCGGCAGATTTACATCACAGATCACAAGCCCCGGCTCCTCTTTCACGAACATCTCCCAGGCCTCTTTGATCGTTCTGGCGCTATCCACCTCATACCCTTCTTTTTTTAATGTAAACTCAATCCCACGATTGACACTTTCCTCATCTTCCAGCAATAAAATTTCTGCCATGCCTTTCACTCCTGTCTATTGCTTTTACGTCTCTTTCTCTGCACGCACTGCCAAAAATGTCGGGATTCCATGCTCATGAAGATTCCCTTCTCCATTCGTGTCTTCATAAAGATGGGTAAGACAAAATCCAGCCTTTAGAAGCCCGCCGATCTGCTCCTCCACCGTATGAGAAAACTGAATCCCGTCACCGCTTTGCATCGCTTCCTCATACAGTTTCCTGTCTTTCAACGGATTGTACGGAAGCCCGTGAACAATACAGGTCTCTGTATCATCGAATATATAATTCATCCCGTTATCCACGCCGGCAAGCAAAATTCCACCTTTTTTCAACACACGGAAACATTCTTTCCATACCGGCAGGACTTCTTCCACATAGCAGTTGGAAACCGGATGGAAAATCAGGTCAAAGGTCTCATCCGCAAACGGAAAGGTCTTAGTCATATCCGCTTTGACAATCTCAATGTCGTACCCTTCCCTTTTTGCCACCATCTCTTCACTTGCAAGCTGCCGGTCCGAATAGTCCAGCACGGTACAGATCCCGCCAAGCGCCGCAAAAATGGGCATCTGCTGTCCACCTCCGGAGGCAAGCCCCAGAATCTTCTTCCCTTTCAACTCCGGAAACCAGGATTTTGGAACCGGCTTTGTCGGTGTCAGCACCATCTCCCATTCTCCGTTTACGGCCTTTTCATATACCTCGTGGGAAATCGGTATGCCCCAGATCCAGCCTTCCTCTACCCACTGGTCGATTGTTTTTGCATTCTCTTTTGTGTAATCCTTCTCATACATCATCAAATTTCCCTCCCTATGCTATCTATGATACCACAGCCAGAGTATGAAAGAAAACAAAAAACTGACAGGTCTTCCCGTCAGCTTCTGTTCTTTTCTATTTACTTTTTTATCTCATCCAGCCGGTTTTCCAATGCAAGGCGCATTGCAAAGGCCGCACCGTCCTCATCATTGGTTTTTGTAATGTAACCTGCCACTTCCAGTATCTTTTCATGGGCATTTCCCATCGCTACTGCCGCGCCGAATCCGGCCTGAAACATGGACAGATCATTCAGACTGTCTCCAAGTACCATCACTTCTTCTTTCCGGTACCCCAGCTTTTCCATATATCTTGAGATCGCATGCCCTTTTTGTGCCTTCTCATCCGTCAGCTCCAGATTGTTAAAAAAGGAAGATGCAACCGCGATTCCCGGAATCTTTTCCATCTCTTTCCAGATCTCCTGAATGATTTCCCCGGTCTTTGCGTTGATAAACACTTTATAAATCGGAATCTTCATCTCCCAGAGCTCCTCCAGGCTCCCGATTCGGCACATACGCCTCAACAGCTGCTGAAACTGATCCGATTCAAGGATTTCTTCATCCGTATTTCCCGGGAAAAACAACCTGGATTCTTCCAGAAGCTTCTGCTCCAGATCTTCTTCCTCTGTCAGGACAATATCCTTTCCCGTTGTGCAGAAACGGATATACGCCGGGAACTTCTCCACACAGGAAACGATCTGTTCAAAGCACTTCGGATCCATAGGTATCGTCTGAAGAAGCTCTCCATCCCGGTTTCGGATCTCCGCGCCACTTCCCGTCACCCAGTCACAGTCCAGCGGAAAATTTTTTAATGTATCGGATGCCGATGGATAATCCCGTCCTGTTGCGATCATAAAACGGATTCCACCCTGTTGAACATCCTGTATTGTCTGATAAGTCTGCTCTGAAATCGTATGTCCGGAATTTAAAAGCGTTCCGTCCATATCCGCTGCTATTACTTTTATCATCTCTTTTCTCCTTGTCCCTGCATGCTCGTCTCCTTTATCTTATCACAGGAGAAAAAACCATACAATCTACATTCTGTCTATGATCTTCTTTCTTATTTCCGGTTCTGTAGTCAGATTCTCCAGATCAGTGTGAAACGGGGACGTGTTCCGATGCATCGGAACACGTCCCCAATGGTGTTAATCCCTATCTTTCCGATAGAGTTTCTTGAGATTTTGTACTTTGCCGAGGCGTTCGGCGGACTGGGATGCCATGCGTTCGGAGAGGGCTAGTACCATGGCGTCGATCATGGCAACGGCGGTGGTCATGGAGTGGTATTCTTCTTTTTCTCCCCGGTATACGTAAATGTTGATGTCTGCCCGCTGGTCGCTTGGTGCGTAGAGTCTGCTTGTGAAGGCAAGTGTCTGGTAGCCTGCGGTCTGTGCGTAGTCCAGGATGATCCTTCCTTCTGTGGATACTTTGGAGTAACTGAAGATGATAACGAGGTCGCCTTCGCCTGCGTGTGCGATTCCTTCGATCACTTCGGAACCGCCGGATGGCACCATGGTCACATCAAATCCAAGTCTGCGAAGCCGGAAAAACAGCAGTTGTCCGGCAGATGCAGATGCGTTTTTGGCGTGGATATAGATTCGTCTGGCTTTCTGGATTGCGGTGAGTGCTTTATCCATTTCACCGATATCAATCTGATTCTGAGTCCGTTCAAGGCATTCCTGCTGGTAGGTAAACCATTTGCGGATGTCAAATCCCTGAATTTTCATCAGGGTGCCTGCGATTTTTCTGGCCGGTCCTTTTCCTACTTTGCGGGCAGCCACATGGTTTTTCATTTCTTTAAAATCGGTATAGCCGATATGTCTTGCAAATCTGGAGATGGTCGCTTCGGACATGTCCAGCCGTTTTGCAAGCTGTCCGATACTCATAAAAAGGAATTCATCCGTATAGTTCTCGATAAAGTCCATAATTTTTAAATCTGATTTTGTATACTTGCTGTCCTCATCCGGCATCAGCCATTCCATCTTTCTTCCTCCGTAATCTTAAGTAGTTTCTGAAATTCTTCCCGGATTTTTGGTGTGCATGCCATGGTATCCGGTCCCTCTATGACTGTCGTTCCGCCTGCTTCTGTGACCAGAAGGCTTCCGGCCGCGTAGTCCCAGATTTTCAGGTTCTCTTCATAAAATCCATCCAGACGCCCGCATGCCACATAGGAAAGTTCCAGTGCCGCGCTCCCGATTCTTCGTATATCCTGGCACTGATCATAGATGCGCCTCATTCTGGCAAAATTTTCGTCCGCGTGTTCCCGGCATCCTGGTGAGGTGCCTATGGCAGTCAGGCAGTCGCCAAGCTGTTCTTTTTTGCTTACCTGAATCGGCTTTCCATTTAAAAATGCGCCTTTCCCGAGTTCCGCAGTAAAGCATTCTTCATGAAATGGATCATAGACGACTCCAAACAGAATTTTTCCTCCTTTGGCATAAGCAAGAGAAATGGTGCTGTGCTGAAAATCATGGATCAGGTTCGTTGTCCCGTCCACCGGATCCAGAATCCAGATGCTCCCCTTCCGGTCGATTCCCTCATTCTCTTTCTCTTCTCCAAGAAGCTGAGCTGTTGGATCCAGTTCTTTTAACTCCGCAAAAATCTGCCGTTGTACCCGGATGTCCACTTCTGTTACATAGTCGGTCCGTCCTTTTTCCCGGATGGTGTCTGCCCCGTCTCTTCCGGTGAGCTCCGCCCCGTTTTTCTTTACAATCTCAACAGCTTTTTCAAATATCATTTCCATTTCCCTGTCTCTCCTAACCGCTCGATGTGCTCTGTCCGAAAACATTACGCCTGCTTTTCCACCAGCACGTTCACATAATTTCCGCCAAGGGCATCGATTTCTTTCAGTGCTTTCTTCAAAATTCCTGCTGTCCGGACCTTGAAAGAAGCATTGTCAGATATGAGAATCTCATACGCTCCTTTTTTCATCTCTGCATAAAGATCGCTTACTGTAATGATTTCTTTTTCAAATTTTGTCCGGATGCATCCGTACTGAACTGCCTGATGGGTGTCGCTTCCGCTTACCACCGGGATCCCTAGCTTGTTCCCGAGCCGGTATGTCTTTTCCTCGGTACCTTTCCGGTCCTGCGCAACATCCTTCCCGTTAAGATCCAGAAAATGCAAACGGCCAAGCTGTTCCATCGGAAGTTCCGGAATATGTCCTCCCTCCCGGAACGGATGCCCTGCTCCTACTATTATAGGATATTTCTCAAACAAATTCATCAGTTTTTCGAATGTAAGAAAGGATCCTTTCTCCTTATTCGGTTCCAGTCTCCGGTTCAGTTCCAGAATATTCTCCGGCGTCCCGATTGATAAAATATGACCACCTTCTGCAATATCTGTCTCCATTCCGGCAAAAATCCGGAGCCCGCCTTCCGTAACGAGCGTATCCCCGTCCCTCCGGCATGTTTTCATCAGATAGCCGTAAAGTTCATCAAACTGTAAGGTGTTAAAATGTTCAGTCAGGCAAAGTGCATTCAGTCCTGCGTCCTTTGCCTCTCCAAACAGCCAGTCAGTGTATACCGTAGAAAACGGCAGTTTTTTTGCCAGTTTTCCGTGGGTGTGAAAATCAAGATACATGTGCGCCTCCTATATCATTACCATAACCAGTACAACGACCGCGATCCACAAAAACGAAACCGCTGCGAACAGCATGTCATTGTACGTCACCTTTAAGGAAGATAATTTCATCTTCTTTATTTCTTTGTTCACCGCCGCATAGCGGTACCCTTTGATCTCCAGGGCTTCCACTGTAGTTCTGGACCGTTTTGCCGTATTAAGCATAAGCGGATAAAAGGAATGGATAATGACCTTCACCTGGTAAATCAGATAACGGATCTTTCCCATCACGCCTTTGCTGTCCGGTGCGTTTCCCCTCAACCGGTAAGAAAGTAGCACATTCTGAAACTCCTCCATCAGCATCGGCAGCATCCGGTATGCATAAGAAATGGAAAAGGACAGCTTTTCCGGGCATCCATACCACATCAGCCCATTCGACAGACGGTCCGGATCCAGACCGGAAAATACGGTAATCGAGGCCAGTGAGACTGTTGCCACCTTTAATGTCAGTACAAGCAGCGGCACAATTGTCTCCGTATTGCCTCCAAAAAGAAGCGAGACAACAAACAGATATCCTGTCTGCGAAAACACTCCGAGACCGAATAAAACCAGCACCAGTCCTGCCACGCGTGCCATGATCGTGGTCACTGCCACCAGGAGAAAGCATCCAAGCAGAAATACCAGATCATTCATAAACCATGGTACAACAGCAAAAAACAGATACCAGACGAGCAGCACTCTCGGATCCGTCTTTGCAATCAATGTATCATCATTTCCATACGCATTTTTCAGAACCTGATTCCGCAGAAAATCCATGGAAAACTTATCCAGAATGTTCTCGGACATCTTTTTCATCATTCCACTCATCTTAGTTTCCTCCAAATCCCTGTACAAATTCATCCACTGTGTAACAGAATGCGTCCGACTGAATCTCCTGTCCAAGGGTAAAAATCTCCGGCGGCCGGATTCCGGATTTTTTTACGACTTCCATATCCCCGAAAATCTCATCTCTCGTTCCGTCCGCAATGACTTCTCCCTGACACAGTACAATGATCCGTTCCGCCCACTCGCATACAAGCTGCATATCGTGCGTCGCTATCATCACTGTCTCTGTGATTTCTTTTATATCATTCAGTGTGCGCATAATCTCTTTTCTCGTCGCAATATCCAGATTGGCCGTCGGCTCATCCAGAAGCAGAATCTCAGGATTGAGGGCAATTCCGATGGCAAGTGATGCCCTTCTCATCTGTCCGCCGGATAAAAGCCGTCCGTCCCGGTCCTTGAATTCCGTGAGCCGGAACCGCTCGAGAAGTGCTTTTGTCCTCTCTTCCCAGTCCGATTCATTCCGGACTTTCATGGCGAACGCCACATCTGACTCTATGGAGTCTTTGATAAACATATCTTCCGGATTCTGGTACACCAAAGATACATACCTGGAAAGCTGTTCCGGCTTCGTATCCTTGATGGATTTCCCCTTTAAGAGGACCTCACCTTTTGCCGGCTTTATAAGACCGGTCATCATTTTCATCATTGTAGACTTTCCGGCACCGTTGGAACCAATCAGTGCGATCTTCTCCCCTCTGTGAATTTCCAGATTCAGTCCGCCAAACACCTGAGCTGCCTTGCCTTTCACTGCCCGGTAGGAGACAGAAACGTCCCGAAACTGCACCATCGCCTCAGTTTCGGATATAACGGCACCTTCACGATCACCACTTCTTTGACATACAAGACCTCCCAGAAGCCGGATTCCATCTTCCATGCTGGACGGCAGCATGTCCGGCTTTGGAATGACCTGTTTTTTGACCATCTCGTAGGCTGCCAGTGTCACCTGAGGCGGAAAAATGTTGCAGGACTGGAGTTCTTCTACCCGGCATAACGCTTCTTTTGTCGGCTTCTTCCATTCCATATGCCCATCTTTCATCAGAATCACATGTTTACAGTACTCCGCAATATACTCGGTATGATGTTCAATCACAATAATTGTTTTTCCATACTTCTCATTCAGATTTTTTAAGATCTGATAAATCAGATCCGCATGATGAGGATCCAGCTGTGCAATCGGTTCGTCCAGAATCAGTACTTCCGGTTCCAGAGATACTACGCCCGCCAACGCAAGCAGATGGGTCTGCCCTCCGGAAAGCTGCCAGATATACTCATTTTCTCTACCTTCCAGCCCGCACTGCGCCAGTGCTTTCATTCCCCGCTCTTTATAATCCGGCATGGCATAATTCATGCAGGCATAGGAAGCATCGTCCAGCACAGTCGGCCGGACGATCTGATTTTCGAAATCCTGATAGACATATCCCACTTTTCTTGCCAGAGTTCCGATGTCTG
Organism: Drancourtella sp. An57; assembly: GCF_002161525.1. NCBI lineage: Bacteria > Bacillati > Bacillota > Clostridia > Eubacteriales > Oscillospiraceae > Drancourtella > Drancourtella sp. An57. Next base: position 46,073 of record NZ_NFHY01000012.1, on the reverse strand, counting down.
AATCCTGAACCTTTACCCCGTCTGCCTCCACACTTCCGGAATACGTTCCGGTGATAAAGTGTGGAATCAGCCCGTTCATTGTCTTGCATAATGTCGATTTCCCGCAGCCATTGTTACCGACAATCGCTGCAAAATCTCCTTTTTCAATTTCCAGGTTTACGTCATTTAATGTATTTTTCTCCGCTCCCGGATAAGCAAATGTCAAGTGTTTGATTTCAATACTGTTCATATCTGTCTTTTCTGCTTCCTTTTATACTTATGCATTTTCCAGTTTGTTATCTGTCGCTTCCGCTTTTTTCTTCATCACAAGAAGCATCACAACCGCAAGTGCCGCTGCCACAACCATGCCTGCCGCCACTGCGGTACCGCTCTCTGCCCAGCTTGCTTCCCAGTCAATGATCGAAGTGCCGCTCTCTGCCAGCATTTCCGCTCCGATCGCCGCCACAAATGCCACCAGCGCGCCGATCACTACTTTTGCATTGATTGCTCCCAGAGCTGTTTCCTCTGTCCTCGGCTGCATGCCAAGAAGCGGCTCGATTTTCCCATAAAGTCTTGGCACAAGGAATATCGTCGGAAGCAGGCAGAACAGGATTCCTGAAAACAGAATATCATTTAAGCATGCAAAACCTTCTGTCGCAAATACACTTTCCGGGAGTCCCGGTACCGCCTCAAAATCCGTTACCGCAAACTGAACCTTTAAAATATCCACAATCATTCCCAAAAGCTGCTGTAAAATCACACCCGTCATCGATGCAATTCCTACCATTGTCCGGTTTTTCGGATTTCTCACAAGTCTTCCCGCAATATATACACCGATTGTGACTGTAATAAACTTTTCCAACTCTCCAAGCCCGCCAAACTGTCCCAGCATGATCTCACTGAATACCAGTTCTCCGGTAGCCGCTCCGAGTGCAGCTGACATCGGATCAAACAGAATCGCAAGAACCAGCGGAATAAACAGAAAATATTCTACGGAAAATTCCACAATTCCCACCTGAAATTTCGGAATCAGTTCTGTAAATAACGTAGCCAGACCGTAAAGTGACATCGTAAGAACAAAAATCATAAGTTTCTGCGACTGTGTCGCTGTCTGTTGTTTCGTAACCATTCTCTTTTCCTCCTGAAAACTTTCACGCTTTTTACATTAAAAATCATAACAATCCGAAGTAAAGTTTTCTTTCATTCTTTAGTTAAATGTAAGTAAATTTTCTTTCGCTTTATTTATGAAAGTTTATTTTCTCTTGTCTTCGAAAACGATATCGAAGAACACTTTCTTCTTATTTCCCTTTTTCGTCAGAACTTGTCATATTTTTCACGTTATTAATAGAACTTTTACAATTTGAAAAGAAATTTTTTCACTTTTCCCGTCCCATCCATGATATGATAGATCTAACTTATCAATTTTCAACTAAAAGGAGGTAGTGTAAAATGAAAGGCTATGCAATGCTGAAAATCGGTGAATCCGGCTGGATTGAGAAAGACCGCCCTGAATGCGGGCCGCTTGATGCGATCTGTAAACCACTTGCTGTCGCAATCTGCACATCTGATGTTCATACGCTGTGGGAAGGTGCCATCGGAGAACGCCACAACATGATTCTTGGCCACGAATGCTGTGCTGAAGTTGTAGAAGTCGGCTCTCTTGTCAAAGATTTCAAACCAGGTGACCGTGTTCTGGTTCCGGCCATCACTCCGGACTGGAACTCTCTCGAAGCACAGGCAGGATATTCCATGCACTCCGGCGGAATGCTGGCAGGATGGAAATTCTCCAACTTCAAAGACGGTGTCTTCTCTGAATTCTTCCATGTCAATGACGCAGATGGAAACCTTGCGCTTCTGCCGTCCAACATCGATCCGGTAGACGCATGTATGCTCTCCGACATGGTTCCGACCGGATTCCACGGTGTCGAACTTGCCGACGTTCAGTTCGGTGACACCGTTCTCGTTATCGGAATCGGCCCGGTAGGACTGATGTCTGTTGCCGGCGCCAATATGCGCGGTGCATCCCGCATTATTGCAGTCGGCACAAGACCTGTCTGCGTAGAGGCGGCCAGAGGATACGGCGCTGTTGATTTTATCAGTTACAAAGACGGAAGCATCGAAGACCAGGTTCTTGCCATGACAGACGGAAAAGGCGTGGACAAGGTCATTGTCGCAGGAGGCGGCTGTGAAACGTTTGAATCTGCTGTCAAAGCATTAAAACCAGGCGGAAAGATCGGTAATGTCAACTATCTTGGAAGCGGCACCTATGTCAATATCCCGCGCGCTGAATGGGGTGTCGGCATGGGACACAAACAGATCAACGGCGGTCTCATGCCTGGCGGACGTCTCCGCATGGAAAAACTCGGTGCACTCGTTTCCGCAGGCAAGCTGGATGTACACCCGCTCGTATCCCATGTATTTGACGGATGGGAACATCTGGAAGAGGCACTCTTCCTTATGAGAGACAAGCCAAGAGACCTGATCAAACCAGTCGTTAAAATCGAAGACTAACCAGAAAATCGGAGGATATTATGAAGATACTTGTCGTTTCCGGCTTTCTCGGTGCCGGGAAAACTACGTTTATTAAAGAAATGGCACAAAAAACAAAGCAGGATTTTGTCGTCATGGAAAATGAATACGGAGAGGTCGGTATCGACAAAACTATTTTAGATGAGGAGAAAGATATCAACATCTGGGAACTGACGGAAGGTTGTATCTGCTGTTCCATGAAGTCGGACTTTGCCTCCTCCATCCTGACAATCGCCAACACCCTGGATCCGGAATATCTCATTGTAGAGCCGACCGGTGTAGGCGTACTGTCCAATGTCATTCATAATATCCAGCAGATCGAGTACGAACGGATTTCCCTTTTAAGTCCCGTTACCATTGTGGATGCCAACTGCTTTGACCACTATATGCGGGACTACCGGGATATCTTTGAAGATCAGTTAAAAGCCGCCGAGACCATCGTCATTTCCAAACGTAACTTCGATACACCGGAAGAGATGGATGCTCTGGTTTCCAAAATCCGGGAGGTCAATCCTGACGCCCGGATCCAGGCAGAGCATTACAGCCATATGGAGTTGTCCTGGTGGAACACCTTGTTGCATACGGATCTGAGCGGAAACTCCATCACACCCGAACAGATGGACACTCCAAACCTGCTCTCCCTCGGCCTTACAGATATTTCACTTCCCGGTCCCAATCATCTGATCTGGTTTCTGGAACAACTGATCCACGGTACTTACGGGACGATCTGCCGGGCCAAAGGATTCGTTGACGCCGGAGGCTGTCTTCTCCGCTTTGATGTGGTGGACGACCGTTACACCATCACCGGATTTGACGAAGCCGAACAGCCAAAGAGCATTTTCATCGGTCCGAAAATCAAACGCCGGGAACTGCGCAAACTACTGATCAAAGAATTGCGAGAATCTTCTTAATTTCATGTGAGGCCTTCCGGATCAGCATTGCAAAGTCCGGAGGGCCTTTCTGCCCTTTCTGTGACTTCATCACGGAACTCTCCATTTAAATCTGAGATAATAATGCCAGAAAAAGCAAAGGAGGATTCCACCATGAAATTTCATCTTGACGAACGGTTAATTGAGCATATGAAAAAATCCAATCATAAAAATATCCTGATTACCCCAATGATGTGCCACACATGAGGCGGCTCCCGTCTGGATATATCGGCAAGGTTTGTCGATTCGGAAGAAACAGCCGTCCTGAAGTGTGAGCATTTCTTAAGCTTCCCTCACGAATTCGGGGAGATTCTGATCCGCAGGATCCCGCAGCGCGTGGAAGAAACCGTAACCCTTGGGCTCTCCCGGTTTTTCCGGCAGATCACCGTACAGGGCATTTACTCCGCATGACAATAAGACGCCGGAACAGAGCAAAACTCTGCACCGGCGCCTTATTGCCTTTAATCTGTGTACAAACCAATCAGTTTTTCCTGATAGCCTGCCTTTTTTTCTTCTCTCATTCGTTCCACTGCCGGAAGCAGCCGTGGTTCCGTAATTTTCTCCAACATTTTTATTCTCCTTTCGGAGATCGTTTCTTTCGACATCGCCTTCTCATAATCCTGACGTGTCATATGCCAGAAAATAAAATCTCCCCGGTAATACTGTTTCAGTTTTTGTGCAATTAAAAGCCCCTCCGGGTCAAAGTCTCCGGCATAGTAAACCCTGACTCCGCTCCCTGCAAGCAGATCCAGCAGAAGAAGAGAACTGAGTCTTGGCTGTCCGTTCATACACATACAGGATCGTTTTCCTTTCCATTTCCCGCAAAGGACAGAAAATACCGATGGATTCTCCACAAGAAATAATTCCTGCTCCCTGCATTCCACCCGTCCCCACTTTGCTATAGAAGCAAGCGAAACCTGCACGGCCTCCTCTTCTTCTAAATATCCGCATATTCCCCGATGCAGTTTTCCATTCTCTTTCCACGCACGAATTCCAAAAACAGTAGTGTAATTCGATACATCATCTTTTAAGATTCCTGCCTGAAGATACAGTTTCTGAGTGTGAAGTGCCGGAAAGATGTTATGATTCGGCTGACAGGACTCTTCCTTACTGTTGTTTTGTCCATTCTGATTCTGCCTGGCAAACCAGTTCAAAATGAGTGCAAGAAGCGCACTGTCCTGTTCTCCACGGTCAAATGCGTGCGGATTTCCTGTTACCTTTGCCGCAAATACAGCTTGATATTCCACGTTCCCTTTCCAGTATGGGAGCGCATTGATCATCCGGACAACCATGGAAACCTGTTTTCGGATCTCATGTTCACTGCTTTTTGACTCGCCACAGCGTTTTTTCAAATAGCGGTATATCTCCTTCACACAGGCAGAAACATCAGAACTGACGCCTTTTTCCAACACGTCCTCAAGATTCTTAATCCAGCCGGCTGCAGGTGTTCCTTCCGCTTCTTTCCCTGCCTGTTTCAGGATCCTTTTCCACATCTGTTCATATAATCTTTTTTCTTCGCTTTTTGCCTCCGGCTTTTTATCGAAATAGATTTCCAGAACTTTCTCCGGCGAAATTTCGCCAAATCTGCTGCTCTCCCATGCTTTCCTGAATTTTGCCGCAGAAATCGAGGCACTCTTTTTCCCGTGAAAATTTTTCCCGAAAAAACCTTCCAGCTCTTCCCGTTCATGCTCTGTCAGATTTCGTAATTCTATTGTGCCGGTAAACATACCGTAAGATTCATACTTTTTCCAGAATCCTTCCAACAGTCTTTTAAATATTTTTTGTTCTTTTAAATATGTGCGGCATTCATTTTCAAGCTTCTGCTGCCCGCTGTTCCATCTCCTCTTCATCTTCCATCAATTCCTTTGTCTTTCCATTCCAAAGATACGGCATCACGGTCACAAACTTTGCATTCTCCGGACGGATCAGCTGATAAATCGCAAGAGCGTCCAATGTGTCGCAGTCTCCCCAGAGTACCTGAGAATTGATCAGAAAATCAAACTGAAATTCTGCCATCAGCCGGAACATGTCTCTGATATTCCGGTTATCCACACCCGCAAATGCTTCATCCAGAGAAATCAGCCTCGGAGCGTCTGCCCGCCCGCCTTCATATTTCGCAACCACAGCCGAAAACAGCGGTACATACATTGCCATCGCCTTTTCTCCCCCGCTGAATGTTCCAAACATACTGTTCGTCAGCTCTTTGACCTTTTCGCCGCCTTTTTGGAAAAACAGCTGGAATTCAAACCATTTCCGGTAATCCAGCGTCTCCTTCATTACCTGATAGAACGAAACCATTCCGCCACTGTCTCTTGCATTTTTCCGCGCTTCCTCTACTTTTGAACGGAAGTGCATGGAAAGGCGTTCTGCCTCCTCTTCCCGCATCAGCCGGTAGTCTTTTTTCAAAAGATCGACCAGTTCTTTCGTATCCAGCTGTCCCTCTGTTTCCGCCGTCCGGCTTCTCCAGCGAAGACTGAGTTTAAGTCCACTTGACGTATTCATCGCTCCCATGAGCTGATTCATGTTTTCCACCCAGGAAATAGAACTGTTAATTTTTCCGCGGATTTTCCGGCTGATCGTATTTGCCAGAATATCTTCAAAAAGCTCCCTGTCCCCTTCACGGATCAGGTCTGTCAGATCCTGAATCTCTTCCTCCAGATATCCAAGAAGTTTTCCAAATGGAATCACCGCCCCCTGATATCTTGCCGACATATCAATTCTCTTTGGAGACGGCATCCCTTCTTTAATCTCCCTGTCCCCAAACAGCTCTGTCTGCATCGGCTGATAGTCATTTAAAACACCCCTGTTTTCAAAGTAAACCTGATTCAGTTCCTGAATAATACTGTTTCGATCCATTTTCTGGCAGTCTGCATTGAGGACTCTTCTGACCTCTTCCGGTTTTTCTTCCGATTCTTTCCCGAATCCCGCATATCCCAGGAACAGTTCTTCCTCAAAACAGGTCTTCAAATACTCTTCTTTGTCCTCGAATTCCCGTTTTTTGTCCTCCAGTTTTTCTATCTGATCCTTGATTCCCCGGATTTGTTCTTCTTTCTGCGCCTTTTCCTGCACGCATTTTTCCAGTTTTTTCGGATAAGCATTCAACCATGTAACGCAGGCATCCAGCCGTTCTTTGATTTTCTCATAATCCGTCAGCTTCAACTGTTCCCTGACCGAATCATATTCTGCCTTTTCTTTATTCAGCTGCCTTTCTACAATCCCAATGTCGTAGCGGATCTGATCCATGTCAAAGTCCAGTCCTTCCAGCTGCCCGTCCAGCTCTTTTTCATAACGAATCATCTGGATATAGACCTCATGGCCGGCTTTTAGCTGGTAAAAAGCTTTTTCATACATTCTGGAAGCGGTATCCGCTTTCTGGAACACATCAAGCCGGCATGTCAGATACAGTTTATCCGCAATTTCTCCTGCCTTTGTTTTCAGCTCTCTTAGCTCTGCGGCCGCTGTTCCAATCTCTCCTTCCAGCCGGCTTCCCTCTTCCTTCAGTTTCTTTTCTTTCTCTTCCGCATCTGTCAGCATTTTCCAGGAAGTGCGAAGATCCTGATCGCCCGGGAGCGCCTGGTATTCTTTTTCCAGAAGTTCCATCCGTTTTTTCAAAACAGCTGTTTCTTCTTTCAGAGACGTTATCTCTTCCTGAAGCACATTCAGCCGCTCCTCGCACAGGCGGATTTTTTCCTGCCGGTTTCTCTCTCTTGCCTGCGTACCGAGAAACCCTGCTTCATAGTTTCCGGTCACGGTTCCCGTCAGCACGCCGATCTGATAAATTCCTTCTTTCGTTACCGCCGTATTTCCCTGCGCATCCCCGCCGTAGGCAATCCGCCCCAGAATATTCGTGATAGTTTGATTAAAGAAAAGATTGTTTACCGTGTCGTTGAGATCCAGTACTGAAAGAAGGCTTTGCTCTACATGTCCTTTCTGTACAAACAGATACTTGTCACACCCTGTCGTATCAAGATGCAGAACCTGATCTTTGTAAGCTTCATCGATGACAAGCGCATCCAGAATCCCCATATAAGCCAGCGCCTCTTCCAGGTGGTCGCAATCTTCCTTGCTCAGATTCTGTCCGAATTCAATGACTTTATAAAACTCCTGATATGGAATCTGTTTTTCCTGAAGTACACGGCGGTTTTCCAGAACCGCCTCACTCCGTTCAGGTTCCGGTTCCTTTTTGTTCTGCCAGTCAGACAGTTCCCCCTTTGTCTCCTCGTACTCCTTTATCAGATCATGACTTTTTATCTCCCGTTCCCGCTTCTTCCGGTCAAGTTCTTCCCGTTTTCGCATCCAGATATCTGCCGTCTGTGTCCGAACCTCTGCGAAATCTGAATGTTCCCCATAGTGTTCTGCGAATCCGGAGATTGCTTTCAACACGTCCTGAGGAATAAGCAGTTCCTCATTATTGCCCGCCCATTTATACAGAGACTCTTTCCATTCATTCTGTACCTGAATAAGCAGAATTTCCTGCTCCTGCACCTTCCTGGCCGCCAGATCTTCTTCTCTTTGATGGCGTTCTCTCTGCAGACGCAGTCCCTCCAGATACCGCTCTTTTCCATCAGCCATCCGGAGAATTTCCAGTCCCTCACTGATCCTCTTTTGTGTCATATCCAGCTGTGTCTGATGACTGTCAAAGCCGTACGGCTCTTCTAAATGCTGCAAAAGTTCATCCGCAAAAAATGTATGCTCTTCAAATGCCATGTCCCCCGCATTTTCATCCATTTCTTCTAAAAGATGCCCAATCTCACTTCTCTTTTCAAATGCCTTATCTTCTTCCTGCTTCTTTTTCTTCTCTGTCTCAATATATGTGTCCTGCTTGTCCGCAAGCTGCCCTTTCTTTTTTTGAAGCTGAATTTCCTGATCAGAAATCCTCTTTCCCAATTCCACTTCCCGTTCTTTTAAACCGACAGCGTCACTTTTCTTCAGAGAATCTCTTTCTTTTTCCATCGTCTCCCGTCCGGCATCCAGCTTTTCTTGTTCAGCGATGAGTTCCTGCACCCGTTCCTGATGTTTCTGAAGCAGCTGCTCATCTTCTTCCTGCTCTCTTTTTGTGTCATTGAGCCGTTTCTTTGCTTCGCAGTAATTCTGGACTTTCTCATAAAGTACCAGTCGATTATACTTCTCAAATACCCTGTTGATCTTTTCCGCAGCCTGTTTCCCTTCCCGGCGCGCTTTCAGATTCATGTTCATGGTGTCCATATTTTCAATTGCTTCCGACATCGGCAGAAGATCCTCGTCTGACAACGGCTGCAGGGAATCGCTCAAAATTTCATTGATAATTGACGGTTTAAAATCTTTTGACAGTTTCGGTGTACGCAGCTGAATCAAGAGATCGATCATCTCTTTGTATTCTTCCACATTCTCAAAGCCAAAAATCTGACGATTGACATATTCCATATACTCTGCCTGCCGTTCTATAACCCGGCCCCCATCTCCAATCCGGTTTTCCAGTTCTCTTTTGGAAAGAGTGATCTTCTCATCCAGTTCTTTATAAAGCCAGAAATCCTTTCCGATTCTTCTTCCGTCTGTGATGGCAAAATACCATTTATCCAACGGCTTTCCTTTTCTGGCACGAATCCCCATCCCGATCGTCAGATAGTTCTCGCTGTCACATCGTTTAAACTCCAGATAGAGATATCCTGTCCTCTCTTCTCTCTCATCTCCCTCTTCCAGAAGATAGCTGCTCATTTTCCGGTCTCTCGATCCGAAAGGATCCAACCGTTCCGGATTCATATTGCCGTCCAGCAGAAGAGGAATCACACTCTGCATTGTTACTGACTTCCCCGAACCATTGGAACCCCTGAGAAGCATTCTCCCTTTCGCAAAAGAAAACTCCTGCTCATCATAGTACCAGAAATTGATCAAACCGATCTTGTTCGCCTGCCATCTACTGTTCATCTCTATCTCCTCCTGCGTAATCTGCCGGGTATCTTCCCTGTATTTTTCCTGCTGCCGGATAGATGCCAACCATGTGATCCTTCTCCATTACCCGGATAAAACTCCAGATCCGCATTTCTTCCATCATGGTTTCTACATATTCTCCTTCCTGCATTTCCCGAAACTGCTTGGTAAATCCATTTCCATACGTTCTCTTCACTTCTTTTAGAAGTCTCTCAAATTCCATCTGATCTACCAGGATCATCTCATCTGTCTCTGCTTTCCAGATTCCTTCTTCAACTTTCCGCCTTACTTCCCGGCACACAAGCAGAATCATGTCTGATACTGCATTATTTCCCGGAAATTGTATTCCAAGCCTGCTTCCTTCCTGCGGAAGGGCATAAGCGCTGCCTCTGTGAATATGCAGATCACAGTCCAGATGTTCATTCAAATCTTCTGCCAGACGTCTTCCATAATATTTCAGATATTCGAAATCCTCCGCTGTTCCCTCGCTTCTGTACATTCCGGGTGAAAACAAAAGACGCTTATAGACACGGTGTCTCCTGGCAATTCCCCGGTCTTCATCCACGCCAAACCACTCGCTTTCCAAAAAATCCTCCGGTTCAGAATAAGACATAATATCTGTAGAGAAATTTTTCATAAAATACCTGGACGCTCCTGTATTTTCATAAAGGACCTGCCCATTTTGATCTTCCATAAAATTTTCATCATTCCCGTCTGTTACCTGAATAATCCCCTGCGTCTTTGCATAACGCATCACCTTCACCAGCCTCCGCCTGTGCGTGTAGAGTGTCCAATCCACCTTTTCTGCCGGCATATTAGCGGAAATATAATCCGTCAGCATAGAAATCGTAAACTGATATTCTGTATCTTTATCCTCCAGAAACATCAACAGTACACAAAGAAAGGCATATTCCTCTCTGGATGTAAACTCCCGGATTCCCATCCATTCCTCCGGCACTGCCGGAATCTTCTCCATTTTGATCAGCAGCGAATTGGCAATGATCTGGCAGCCCATTTTTTCTGTTGCAAACTTCCGTATTTCACCTGCCGCATCCCTCAGCCTGTAATACAGTTCTTTCTCTTCCGCCTTTAATACCCATCTTCGATTCATTAAAATCTCAAGTTCTTCTCTCATTACTCATCCTCTTGAAATACAATACTGATTTTTGGCATCGTAAAATTTCCATCTTCACAGTGAACCCCACACTTCTCCTGCGCATATTTCATATCAAGTACAAACCGTCTGCCATCATCGGTCCGTGCAGAATATTCTGCATCTTCCATCGCATCGGACAGCCATCTTAAAAGGATCTCTCTGACTCTTGGTTCAATTACCGGAAGTGTGGAAAAATCAATTCTTCCATTCTGAATCAGCTCTCCTGCCTTTTCCCTGTCTTCTTTGATCTGCTTTAACATCTGCTCACGCACCCTGGCTTTTTCTGTTCCATGGTCACGAAGACCGCTTCTTATACTCTTTTCCCGATATGTCCGGATCCTCGGTTTTAATACGAACTCCTCCGGAGCTTCCTCATACACGGTCGTATTCATACTGTCTGTCTCACGTTCTTTTTTTACATTCAAATGGAATGGTTTCTCCAATCCGAAAATCATTGCCGCCATCTTATGCGCCTGCTGCACGTCCTCACAGGCCATAAAGATAGACGCCGCCTTTTTATATTCTTCCTTGCGGTTTGCTCCAAGAGCATTCCTCTCACTGATCTGTGCCGCGTACCGGGTGATCTTTCGAATAATTTCGTTCGTAGCATCAAACAGTTTTCCCGCCTCATTCTCCTGGCCATTCTCCGGAACAAACCAGTCATAGATACTTTGAAATCTGCCGTAAATATTATCAGCAATCAACGTCTCTGACATTTCCACATCTATTCTTGGTATTGACATCGAATACTGTACTACCTTATTCAAGACAGTCTCTTTCGTTTCTTCCGGCAGTCCCCGGATTTCTTCCTCAATGATTCCCACATTTCTCTGCAGTCCTTTGATAAAATTCCTCAGATATTCAATCAAACGGTCTTTGAATCCAAGAAATGCCCGTGTCCTCATCATCTCTTCCGCTCTTACGCTGTTCAGGTCCCGGATATAATCCTGGTAATTCTGATTCAGCCGGATGAAATCATTATTGAGATCTGTCCACCACGTGTAAACTGCATCTAATGGTTCCGATACCATCTGCGGAAATCTCCCTACATTGATCCGGATCCGTTCCAAAAGCGTCGGTTCCAATGATGCTCCCTCAATAAACAAATTTTCCAGTCTGAGAACCAGTCTCTCAATCTCCACACTGTATTCTGACATCTGATACCGGAACCTGCGGTTACTGAACTCCTCCAACGATGTGACTTTCCGCGTATCCTGATCCGCAGTCAGATTTTTCCAGGCAGTCAACGCATTTAAATCCTGCTGACACTGCTCCATCTTATAATCAGCAAAATATGGATCCTGTTTTAATTCGTCATAAACTTCCTCCTGATACATCCAATATTTTAACTTTTCATAATTATCAAAAAAAATACGCATAATGCACCGATACCGGTCCACATTATCCGCATTTAAATATTTTACTTCTGTTAACGGCTTCGTAAGTTTATCTGTCACGTACATTTCCAGCGTCCTCCTAAAACAGACTCTGGAATTATTATAAACTGTCATCTACAGATTCACAAGGAAAAGAAAAAATATCCTACACAGCGCTATTCCATCCATTTCTGAATCAGCCTGATTTTCTCCTGATATTCGTTCAGCTCCCGGATTGCTTTTTCTACTTCTTGCTTTCCAAGGAGAATTTCGTCGTCATCTGCTACTTCAATCCCAAGTGCACGTTTTATATTGTATGCAAGCCATCCAAGCATTCCAGAACATCCTCCGGCAGATACCTCTCCCATTTATACATTGGCATCATTTCTTCTGTATCCTTTATTTGCCATGCATTCTCTGCAAGCTTATGCATGATCCCAAGTATCTCACCAATTTTCGCACAATGCCTTTCCTGAATTTCAGGCGGAAATACAGAATTTCCCTCCACCCACGGAAATACCATATAAAATTTACCGTCTATGGTGCAGACTTTTTCACCATTCACTTCCAACGCTGTCACTGCCGGAATCTTTTTGCTGAAAAATACGGCAATCTTTTCCGAACGGATTGTATTTTCAAGCACACCTGGCCGTTTCATAATCTCACTGTTCAAAACTTTTACCGCAAATACACCTTCCGCTGTGCATACCCTGTACATTTTATGAAGAAGTCCGCCTGTAATTTCTACAGGTTCCTCAAGCGCTTCACCTATGCCAAGTAAATTTGTGTTCAACTGACTTTTCATAGCTGGTCTCCACTCAAATATCTGTAAATATTAAAATCAAAGAAGTTTTGCAAGTATCTTCTATGTTTATTCCTAAAACTCATACCGTTAATCAACTCAAGACTATGCTCGTAAATTACTATTCGCTCATCCTTTAAGAGCGAATAATTCAGATCTTCTTATAAACACTACTTTTAGTAGCGTACATCTTCTTTATAATTCCTAAATTACATAAAGCCTTTATATATCTTCTGACTTTCCAAAATATCCAATTTACTTTATCCATCAAATGGTAACCACAATGATTACAATTTATCATCCCTGCCTGCCACATCATAAATTGCTTTTTTTAAACAATCATATCCATTTTCGGCAGTCAAATCTATGCAATTTCTCGATTTTAAAAAATCGGGCAATGGTAATTCTCCTTTATCAGTTCGTTCACTTGCAACAGGAATATATCTATCCTGCAATGGTTCATTTCTGATTTGATTTAATATCAAGCCTGATTCATATCCTACACCGCCTGATCTTGAATTTGCTTTTTGAGCATAATCACTATTGCATACGATTATAACAGCGTCAACTTCGCGTAACGACAAAGCCTGTTCCATGAAATAATTCATATCCTGACCAGGATGAAGATCCTTTTTATCATAAATTACATGAATACTATCTTTTTCCAATTTTTCTATTAAAGAAAAAACATTTTTTTGATTCTCTGGTGGATTCCAACTATAGGATATAAATACTGTTGGATTATTCTTTTTCTTTGATGAAAAATATGGTTTCAGGTCTTCTAAATTTGTTTTTTTTATTGTCCAATGTGTTCGGTTCCATTCCCATGTTCCCATATCCAATAAGTTTGTCAATTGTGATAAATCGTCATAGCATATTCTCTCCTCTGTTAATGAATAATCAAGACGTATATTTGTTTGCTGCACTTGGATATTAGTAATGCGTCCAATGAGAGCATCCTGCTTCAGCGGCTTTTCGGCTTTGGCAGTACCGATGCCAGAATACTTCCCAGAAGTGTAGCGGCACCGATCACGGCATTCACCAGTCCCATCGCAGTTTGGCTTCCGCCTTTTCTGGAGAGCATCATTGCCGGAAGGGCCGCATCATAGATGGATGCCACCAGATTAATTGCCGCAAGAAACAGAATCAGTCCAAAGATTCCTTTTTCTGTTCTGAGATATGCGATTCCTTTCCCTGCAGATATAAGCAACGATTCGTTCCCCGGCGCTTCTTCCGTCTCTTCTGGAATTTGAATTCCAAACGCCAATGTCATAAATGCCGCTCCAAATGTAAACAGGTCAAATGCAATCACCGCATCCATTCCTGCGATTCCCAGTACAGCCGTTGCTATAATCGGCGTAAGAATCGAATTCAAAGCATTGGCCAGATACCGCATGCCTCCGACTTTCTGATAATACTTTGGCGGCAGAATTCTCGTCACGGCCACCTCGGATGCCGGCTGCTGTACCGTATTCATCAGTCCGTTGACAATATTGATCAGATAAAGATGTCCTACCTGCAGCGTCTGCTGTTTCATGAGAACCAGCATTACCACGGTGGATACCGCCGCGACCGTATCGCAGACTAACATTGTCGCCTTCTTATTCCAGCGGTCGCTCAACGCCCCGGCAAAAATGCTGAAGATGACATATGGCGCATAAGAGCAGACCATTAATAATGATGTCATCAGAGCCGATTGTTTCTGTGTATAGGACCAGATTACAAGTGCATAACTGGTCATCGCACTTCCCAGTGCGGAGAATGCCTGTGTCCCCCACAGCATGAGAAATGGTTTCATTTCGTGTAATGTTGTTTTATATGTTTTCATAAGACTTTGCTCCTTTTTTTCTTTCTTCCCGGCAAAGTCTCTGACTGATCATCTTACTCCATGCAATGTGATCTTACAAGACTTTGCATGGAGATAATGCAATGCATAATCTCATTGTTGCTCCCTCTTTCTACTCTTTCAATCTGTTATTTTCCCATCCATTTACGAATCAGTTCCATCTTCCCAGTGCCCGGTCTCTCTGTTATGCTTTGTGGTTTCATAACTTCCCCCATTCGTAAATTATATTCTCATTATACAGTCCTTCTTCTTTTTTTACAAATACCGAATCAAAAAAAGACCGTATTCCGGTGCTTTTTATACCTGAATACGGTCTAAATAATTTAGAATCTTTATGCAATGGCACCTCATCCATCATGCCAGTCCATGCTCTTCCAGCCACACCATCCATGTATTTTTGCCTTCCCGCATTTTCCGGGATCTCACAGTGAACTCCAGAATCGTAAGTCCTGTAAATACAAGGAACAAAATCAGCAGGAAAATGAGACATCCTCGGATACTCTCGCCGCCGCTTATGGTACTGCGGAACGCCTGCACCGTATAGGTAAACGGCACCCAGTCATGAAGATACGGCACAAATGATCCGGACAGTTCATAAGGGTACGTACCTGCAGAACCGGCCAGCTGGATCACCATGAATATCAGCATCAGGAAACTTCCTACACGGCCCAGCAGACTGGTAAAGAAGTACATCACCGACATAAATGCAAGCGATGCTCCACACGCTACCAGAACGGTCTTTCCAATTTCCACAGGAGTAAAACCATCAAATATATGGAGTGCACCAATCATAACTACCGCCTGTAGAACTGCTGTCAGATAGAGCACAGATGCCTTGCTGATCCACCAGCGGAAGCCGGATTTCATTTTTCCTCCATAACTGGTCAGCGGATACATCAGGCTGAACGCAATGCAGCCGACCCACAGCCCTACAGACATCATATACGGCGCCATTGCATGGCCGTTGTTGGCAACCTCCGTGATCTGTGTCTCTTCTGTATCTACCGGTGCGGCAAACATATCCGTCGCCTCATCTGACGTATTCGTTTCCCGGATCTTCTCCGCACCGCTTCCCAGTTCTTTTGACAACGTATCCGCACCCTCCGAAACCTGATCGATCCCATCGCCCAGTTCGCGACTGCCGTCAGAAAGTTGTTCCGCTCCTTTGCTGATCTGGCCGGCTCCGTCTGTCAACTTTGCCGCCCCCTCCGTCAGTGCTTTACTGTTCAAAGTAAGCTTTCCGGCTCCGGAAACAAGTGTATCCGTTCCGTCTTTCAGCTTCGTACTTCCCTGTGCCAACGCCCCAAGGCCACTGTTCAGTTCCGCAGCTCCTTTCCGGAGCGCTGATGTTCCCTGCTTCTGAAGCTGATCTGCTCCTGAAGCAGCAGCGGAAATTCCTCTCACCAGTACCGGAGCCTGCTCTGCCAGTGCGGACGTCCCGGACTGAAGCTGTCCGATCCCGTTTTTCAGGGAATCCGCACCATTCTGCACAGTGGAAATACCATTCTGAAGTTCCGGGATCTTCGATGCAAGCTGTGTGCTTCCTGCTGCCGCTTCATCAACACCGTATGTATAATCGGAAACACCTGCAGACAATATTTCTGCCTGTTGCTGTACTGCTGCAATCTGTGTCCTCAGTTCTTCCGGTACGCCTTCTGCTCCGGCAAGTGCCGCCAGCGCCTGGCTGATCCCGGCCGCCCCATTACGCAACGACCGGGAACTGGAAGCAGCAGACTGCAGACCGGAGCTAAGAGAATCCGCTCCATCCTTCAAGTTGGCCGCTCCTTCAGACAGAGCTGTAATCCCGCCTGAAAGCTGTTTTGCTCCGTCATTTAAAGAAGCTGCTCCGTCATTCAGCGCATCTGCCGCATCCGGAAGGGCAGATGCGGCCACATTCAGTTCGGACAGTCCGGCGTTGAGAGCAGTCATATTATCATCCACATCCGCCGCACCGGCTGCCAGATCGGAGCCGCCTTTCTGTGCATCATTTACGCCGCTGTCCAGCGCATTTACACCGTTTTGCAATTCTTCTGCTCCTGCTGCCGCCGCACTGACTCCATCTGTATACTGCTCAAGCCCTACTTCTAATTCCTGACTTCCATCCGCGAATACCAGAGCGCTCTTGGAAAGAATCTGCAGATTGTCAGTAATCGTCCGATTTCCGTCGGCCAACTGATCCGCCCCGTCTTTCAATTCACCAGAACCGTCAGCTGCCTCCTGCATTCCGTCCCCCACTTCCGCAAGTTTATCAAACAGGACTTCTGTATACGTCCTGGTAACCTCTTCCCGTACTGAACTTTCCAGTTCTTTCATCGCCGTCTCGCTCATCTTGGATGCGATATAATTTGTTCCCGGATTCGTTTCATAGGACAACGTCATCTTTTCCGGGTTCGCATCCGTCAGCGATGCGGCATGAGCTGAAAACTCTTCCGGTATGGTAATAACCATATAGTATGTACCATCCTTAAGTCCTTTCTGCGCTTCTTTGTCTGACGGGAACTGAAAGTCAAGAGAATCGTTGTCTTTCAGTTCGTCCATCAATGTGCCGCCAATATCCAGCTTCTGATCTGCATAAGTCACCGGAACGTCATGATTGATGACAGCCACCGGAAGCTTATCAAGATTTCCGTATGGATCCCACATAGATCCAAGGAAAAGTGTCGTATAGATTGTCGGGATCGCGATGACCGCGACTGTAACAATCAGTAAAATCTTATTTTTGAACAGACTGTGCCATTCCTGCCTCAACATCTTTTTTCTCCTCTCTTTTTGCAACATTAATTCCATTAATAGATATTGTGTTGATTTTTCTATCACCATGAATTATAGTAAAATCAGAAAAGAGATACAACCATTAATGTGACGGCTCTCTGTCTGTTAATGGATAAGCAAACGACATAATGTCTATTATTTTAAGAGGAGGATTTATTTCATGCCAAAAACTATGGACCGGCGGATTCGCAAGACAAGAGCCCAGCTCCGTCAGGGGCTGGCCGAACTTCTGAAAGAAAAAAGCTTAAAGGAGATCACCATTAAAGAACTCGTAGAAAAAGTGGACATTAACCGCTCCACCTTCTATTTACACTATACGGATATCTATGACATGATGGAAAAGATTGAAAATGAACTGACCGGGGAGATTGAAGATCTGATCCATACCCATCCGGTCAGCCCTTTCAATGAGGACAGCTTCCCGTTCATCGAAGACATTTTCTCTATCCTTGCGGAAAACCGTGATATTTGTGCCGCCCTCCTGGGACCTAACGGAGACATCTCTTTCCTGCACCGGATTGAGAATATTCTTTCCGAACACAGTCTGAATGCTCTGAAAAAAACATTTCCGGGGAAGATGGATGATCTGACATATTATTATGCCTTTTGTCTTTCCGGCTGCATCGGTCTGGTCAAGACCTGGCTGTCAGAAGAATCCTCCGCAAGCCCCCAGCATATGGCTGAACTTACATTTAAACTCATTATGAATACACTGAGAGGTTTCTATCCGGACTTTTCCGTAAGACATTCCTGATATTTACGAAAAGATAAAGCTTAAAAAGGGATTGCCGTTCGGCAATCCCTTAAATCTTCGCTATATTCGATTACTCGATGATTGTAGCAACACGTCCAGATCCTACTGTACGTCCACCTTCACGGATAGCGAAACGAAGTCCCTGCTCCATAGCTACTGGATGGATCAGTTCAACTGTCATTTCTACGTTATCTCCAGGCATGCACATTTCTGTTCCTTCCGGAAGTTCGCAAACACCTGTTACGTCTGTTGTTCTGAAGTAGAACTGTGGACGGTAGTTGTTGAAGAATGGAGTATGACGTCCACCTTCATCTTTTGTCAGAACGTAAACCTGAGCTGTAAATTTGTGGTGGCATGTTACAGAACCTGGTTTACAAAGAACCTGTCCTCTTTCGATTTCTGTTCTCTGAACACCACGAAGCAGAGCACCGATGTTGTCACCAGCCTGAGCTTCATCAAGAAGTTTACGGAACATTTCAACACCTGTTACAACAACTTTACGTGTTTCTTCATGGATACCAACGATTTCTACTTCATCAGATACGTGAAGTGTACCACGTTCTACTCTACCTGTAGCAACTGTACCACGTCCTGTGATAGAGAATACGTCTTCGACCGGCATAAGGAACGGTTTGTCTGTGTCACGTTCCGGATCCGGAATGTAGCTGTCAACAGCATCCATAAGTTCCATGATCTTGTCTCCCCATTCTCCGCTCGGATCTTCCAGAGCTTTCAGAGCAGATCCTCTGATGATCGGAGTGTCATCTCCCGGGAATTCATACTCGTCAAGGAGTTCACGGATTTCCATTTCTACTAATTCAAGAAGTTCTTCGTCGTCTACCATATCACATTTGTTCATGAATACAACGATGTAAGGTACACCTACCTGACGGGACAGAAGGATGTGCTCTCTTGTCTGAGCCATAACACCATCTGTAGCAGCTACTACAAGGATAGCTCCGTCCATCTGAGCTGCTCCTGTGATCATGTTCTTAACGTAGTCAGCATGACCCGGGCAGTCAACGTGTGCGTAGTGACGTTTCTCTGTTTCGTACTCTACGTGAGCTGTGGAGATTGTGATACCACGTTCTCTTTCTTCTGGTGCTTTATCGATATTTTCGAAATCTACTGCAGCGTTACCAGCAACTCTTTCTGCAAGAGTTTTTGTGATAGCAGCTGTTAAAGTAGTTTTACCATGGTCAACGTGTCCGATTGTACCAATATTACAATGTGGTTTTGTTCTTTCAAATTTAGCCTTTGCCATTTGAATAATCCTCCTTAATTCTACCCTCAAGCAGGGCAATTTTTTTAATTTAAAAGTTTACTCAGCTATATCTGATTATATTTCAAAACTGCTGAATTTTCAAGCCTTTTTAAGCTTTTTTATTGGATAATACCTTTTCCTGTACATTCTTCGGTACCTGCTCATATTTCTCAAAGAACATAGAGTAGTTACCACGTCCCTGTGTTCTGGAACGAAGATCTGTAGAGTATCCGAACATTTCAGAAAGCGGTACATATGCACGTACAATCTTTCCGCCGCCCAGGTCATCCATTCCTTCGATACGTCCACGACGGGAGTTGATGTCACCGATAACATCACCCATATATTCTTCCGGCATTGTTACTTCTACTTTCATGATAGGTTCAAGAAGTACCGGAGCTGATTTTGCCATCGCATCCTTGAATGCAAGGGAACCAGCGATATGGAATGCCATTTCGGAAGAGTCGACTTCATGGTAGGATCCATCGTATACATTTGCGTGGATACCAACAACCGGGAATCCTCCAAGGATACCGGATTTCATAGCTTCTTCGATACCTTCACCTACTGCCGGAATATATTCCTTCGGAATAGCACCGCCGACAACAGTGGATTCGAATTTATATGTTTCTTCACCGTTGACATCCATTGGCTCGAATTTAACTTTACAATGTCCGTACTGTCCACGTCCACCGGACTGTTTAGCGTACTTGCTGTCTACATCAACCGGTTTGGTGAAAGTTTCTTTGTAAGCAACCTGAGGTGCACCTACATTAGCCTCTACCTTGAATTCACGGAGAAGTCTGTCTACGATGATTTCAAGATGGAGCTCACCCATACCGGCGATGATGGTCTGTCCTGTCTCATGGTCTGTATGAGCACGGAATGTCGGGTCTTCTTCTGCAAGTTTTGCAAGAGATTCACCAAGTTTGCCCTGAGAAGCTTTTGTCTTCGGCTCGATAGCAAGCTCGATAACCGGTTCCGGGAATTCCATGGATTCAAGGATTACCGGGTGCTGATCGTCACAGATTGTATCTCCTGTTGTGGAGAATTTGAATCCGATCGCTGCAGCGATATCTCCAGAGTAAACTTTGTCAAGTTCTGCTCTCTTGTTGGCATGCATCTGAAGGATACGTCCAACACGTTCTTTTTTATTCTTTGTCGCGTTCAGGACATAAGAACCGGAGTTCATTGTTCCTGAATATACACGGAAGTAAGCAAGCTTACCTACGAACGGGTCTGTCATGATCTTGAATACGAGAGCGGAGAACGGCTCTTCGTCAGAAGAATGTCTCTCTACTTCGTTTCCGTCTTCATCAACACCCTTGATAGCCGGGATATCTGTCGGAGCCGGCATATACTCAAGGATTGCATCCAGAAGTTTCTGAACACCTTTGTTTCTGTAAGCAGATCCACAGCATACCGGAACAGCTGTACATTCGCATGTCGCTTTTCTCAGTACTCTCTTCAGATCTTCTACTGCCGGTTCTTCACCTTCCAGATATTCCATCATCAGGTCGTCGTCAAGTTCACAGATCTTTTCAACGAGCTCTGTACGATATAATTCCGCATCATCTTTCATTTCTTCCGGAATGTCGCATACAGTGATGTCATCACCTTTTTCATCATTGTAGATGTATGCCTGCATTTCCATCAGGTCGATGATACCTTTGAATTCGTCTTCTTTTCCGATTGGAAGCTGAAGACAGATTGCGTTTTTACCTAATCTTGTTTTGATCTGTTCAACTGCATTGTAGAAATCTGCACCCAGAATGTCCATCTTGTTGATGAAAGCCATACGAGGTACGTTGTAAGTGTCAGCCTGACGCCATACGTTTTCTGACTGAGGCTCTACACCACCTTTGGCACAGAACACACCTACAGCACCGTCAAGTACACGCAGGGAACGCTCTACTTCTACTGTGAAGTCAACGTGTCCCGGAGTATCGATGATGTTGATACGGTGCTCAAGAGCGCCCGGCTTCGGTTTCGTCTTTTCTTCCAGTGTCCAGTGACATGTTGTAGCAGCTGAAGTGATCGTGATACCTCTTTCCTGCTCCTGCTCCATCCAGTCCATGGTAGCAGTACCTTCATGTGTATCACCGATCTTGTAGTTTACACCGGTATAGTAGAGAATACGCTCTGTCAGCGTAGTCTTACCAGCATCGATGTGAGCCATGATACCGATGTTTCTTGTTCTCTCTAATGGATATTCTCTTCCAGCCAAGACTTTTTCCTCCTAAACTAATAAGATCGACTGTTTCCTGCCATATCCGGCAGAACCGTCTCCAGGGAGAATCCTTAGAAACGGTAGTGAGCAAACGCTTTGTTTGCTTCTGCCATCTTGTGCATATCTTCTTTTCTCTTCACAGATGCTCCTGTGTTGTTTGCAGCATCCAGAATTTCGTTGGCCAATCTTTCTTCCATTGTCTTTTCTCCTCTGTTACGGGAGAATGTTGTCAGCCAGCGAAGAGCTAACGCCTGTCTTCTGTCAGCACGTACTTCGATCGGTACCTGATATGTTGCACCTCCGATACGTCTTGCCTTTACTTCCAGTACAGGCATGATGTTGTTCATTGCCTCTTCGAATACTTCGATCGCCGGTTTGTCAGCTTTCTCGGCAACTCTTTCAAATGCGCCATATACAATCTTCTGTGCTACACCTTTCTTACCATCCAGCATGATGTTGTTGATAAGCTTTGTAACAACTTTGTTATTGTATAATGGATCCGCTAATACGTCTCTTTTCTGAGTATGTCCTTTACGTGGCACGGTCCTTCCCTCCTTAATCATAATTGGATTAAATCATCAGTACTCGCTTCACAGTTTGCGTTCGTGCGGCAGGGACATATCAGTATATGTCAATCCGCAACCTACTAATTTCATAGTCCTGTGATACGATAACGATTTTGTTACTTTAAACTTTTACTTATTTCTTTGCGTCTTTCGGTCTCTTAGCACCATATTTTGAACGTGCCTGACGTCTCTTTGCAACACCTGCTGTATCAAGTGTTCCGCGGACGATGTGGTATCTTGTACCTGGCAGGTCCTTAACACGGCCTCCACGGATCAGAACAACGCTGTGTTCCTGAAGGTTGTGTCCTTCTCCCGGGATGTAGCTTGTTACTTCGATTCCGTTAGACAGACGAACTCTGGCAATTTTTCTAAGAGCTGAGTTAGGCTTCTTAGGTGTAGCTGTCTTAACTGCTGTACATACACCTCTCTTCTGCGGAGCAGATGCATTGATAGCTCTTTTTCTCAGAGAGTTGTATCCTTTCTGAAGCGCCGGAGCTGTAGATTTCTTTACAGAAACCTCACGTCCTTTTTTTACTAACTGGTTGAATGTTGGCATTCCTTTCACCTCCTACGAATAATTAATAGGTTTGCTTGAAAATTTCTGATTTGCGCACAAAAATATCACGTATTTCCACACGCGCTTAATCATTGTATTACGTCTAAAAGGAAAAGTCAAGGCTTTTTACATTAATTTATCATCATTCCCATGATGTAAAGGTCATAGTAAACGCCGTTCAGAAGTGTGGAGTTTTTCCGGCATCCTTCGATCTCAAAACCGAATTTCATGTAAAGAGCAACGGCCGGAATATTGTCCGCTCTTGTATCCAGACTGATTCTGGTGGTAACGCCGTTTCCTTTGCACCAGTCGATCAGCATCCGGTTTGTCTGATTGCCTTCCAGAGAACGGATTTCATCCTCCTGCTCGCTTACAGTCATCGGATATTCATCCTTCTCAAAGCTTAAATAGCTTGTCTCTCCTCCTACATAATTGTAGAATGCCACAATCTTTTCGGCATCCTCCACTTTGGCATCTCTGTAAATAATTTCTGACATGATTGTTCCCTCCTTTTTTTCTTCTATCATATCTGATTTTTATCTTATGGCAACAAAAAGACAGGGTGCTTTATACACCCTGCCAGATTGCTTTTCTTATGATCGCTTTTTCTTCGGAACGACATGGACAGCCCCGCCTTCCAGTTCTTCCAGTGCCTCTCCGATTCCTTCATTATAGGTAGGATGGGCTCTCATTCCCTTTAAGAGCTGAGATATTGTCATCCGATTGGTTATGGCCGTCACGAATTCTCCAATCATGTCCGTTGCCCGCGCACACATCATCTGTGCTCCCAGTATGGTCTTTGTCTCCTTATCCGCCACCACTTTGATAAATCCACGCTCTTCTTTTGTGATCAGCGACTTCCCGTTGGCACTCATAATGAATTTGCCGGTTTCCACCTGAATCCCTTTTTCCTTTGCTTCCTCTTCTGTTATTCCGGCCGATGCTATTTCCGGATCTGTGTAGACGCACCCCGGAACAATTCTCAGATCCACCGACCGCTCCCGGCCTGCCAGATGTTCCGCCACGGCAATGCCCTGGGCACTCGCTGCATGAGCCAGCTGGGCTCCGCCGATCAGGTCACCGATGGCATATACATGCGGAATGCTTGTCTGAAAATCCGCATCCACAGTGATGCGCCCGCGCTCCATCTCAGGCGCCGCGCCCTCCGCAAAAAGGCCGTCCATATTGGCACATCTGCCCACCGCACAGAGCACACAGTCTCCTTTTGCCTCCTGCTCTTTTTCCTTTTCCACATACCGGCACCGGTATTCGTCTCCATCCTGTTCCACTGCCTGTACCGACGCGGATGTATGGATCTCGATTCCTCTCTTTTTCAGGATCATCTTCAGATTCTGGGAAATTTCTTTGTCCATATTCGGAACGATTCTCGGCATCGCCTCCAGAATCGTCGCCCGGCTTCCCAGGGCCGCATAGACAGTGGCAAATTCCACACTGATGACACCGCCTCCGATAATCACCATGCTCTGCGGCGGTTCTTCCATCCGGAACAGCTCATCACTCGTGATGACTCCAGGCAGCTCTATTCCCGGAATCGGAATCTTAAGCGGTTTTGATCCGGACGCCAGAAGCACGTTCGATGCCTTGTATCTCTGTTCTCCATCCCCCGATGAGACAAGGACTTCCTTCTCTTCTCCATTTTCAGGAAGCAGGGTGCCGGTCCCTTTCACCACCGTCACGCCATTTGCCTTTAAAAGCTGTTCAATTCCCTGAACAAGCTGCTGTGTCGTCTCTTCCTTATATGCCAGGATTTTCCCGTAATCACAGGTGACATCAGAGGCGCAGATTCCAAATTCCGCGCAGTGCTGCATCTCCCTGTACAGAGAGGATGCATGAATCATGGCCTTTGCCGGAATACAGCCCCGGTTCAGGCAGGTACCTCCGATATCCCTGTTCTCGACAACCGCCGTGCGAAGCCCCAGTTTCGCGGCTTTGATGGCAGCCACATAGCCGCCCGGCCCTGCGCCGATTACAATCAGATCAAATTGTCCTTCCATCTACCATTCCTCTTCTTTCATCCATTCTATCAGATCTTTCAGCATCTTCTCTTCTTCCGGATCTTCTGACCAGTACAGACCCAGTTCGATACAGATGCTTCTGCTGGAAAACCGTACTCCGTTCAGATAGTTCGGAAGAGCTTCAATCACCCCGGTTTTGAGGGCATCCGAATAGACTGCCGCATCCTTGATCTTCCCGTTTTCCACCTGAAACCGGATGGTCACCTCGCCCCATGGGAATTTCCTCGTGATTTCATGCTGAAAAGGGATCTTTCTTCCATAGAGCCATTCCCAGGATCTGAAATATTCCGCCCTGCTTTCTATTTCCTTTTTCTCCCGGTCATCCAGCTTCCGTTCCTGTACCGGAAGGCCATACACCTCTCCAAAGGCCTGGCGGAGAGCGTACTTCAGATCATCAATGGTCAGATCCGGAAGATACGTTCTCAGATTCGCCACTCTGGACCGTACTGAATCCACTCCTTTGGATTTCAGTTTCTCCCTGGAGACGGTCAGATAGCTTCCCAGTTTTTCCTTGTCCACATCCAGCATGATCGTTCCATGGTGATAGCAGTGGTCTCCATGGCGGTAAAATGCGTTCCCGGAAAATTTCTTCCCGTCAATCAAAAGATCATTCCGGCCGGACGCCTCAATGTGCAGTCCCAGATGTTCCAGCGCCCCGGCAATGACCGAAAGCTGCCGTTTGACATCATAATATTCTCCGGAAACCAGAAAGGTAAAATTCAAATTTCCCAGATCATGATATACCGCTCCTCCTCCGGAAAGCCGTCTTGCCAGATGGCCTCCGTCCCTCTCCAGCTGTTCTGTTCTGCATTCTTTCCATGCGTTCTGGTTTTTCCCGATCACCACGGTCTTTTCGTTCTGCCAGAGGTAGAGAATGCACTCCTTCTCCTTACATCCAAAGAGAAGAAACTCCTCCAGCGCAAGATTTCTGTACGGATCGGTTCCATGACTTTCTATATATGTAAGTGTTTCCAACATGTCGCTTCACCCTATTCATCAAAATGCCAGCGCAGCACCGGATGTCTGGCTGCCTCCACTTCATCCAGCCGTGTAACCGGTGTGGTAACCGGGGCACGATGCAGTTGATCCGGATATTCCAGTGCCTGACGATACAGATTATGGAAGACCTCCAGCGCTTCATCCAGCGTTTCGCGTGATTCTGTCTCTGTCGGTTCGATCATCAATGCCTCGTCGACAATCAGCGGAAAATACATGGTCGGCGGATGAATGCCATTGTCAAGCAGTCCTTTGGCGATATCCATGGCGGAAATACCCGTCTTCTTTTTCAGATCGGCAAGGCTGATGACAAACTCATGCATGCAGCTCTTTCCGTATGCCGCCGGGAAGATATCCTTTAACCCGTTCATCATATAATTGGCGTTTAATACTGCATTCCTGCCTGCTTCCGGGATGCCTTCTTTTCCAAGTGTCATCAGGTAGGAAAGGGCCCGCACCACGACGAGGAAGTTGCCGTAAAAGCTTTTCATTTCCCCGATGCTGTGTTCCGGTTTCTTCATATAATAATGCTCGTCTTTTTCCACAAGAACGGAAGGAAGGAACTCTGCGAGCAGTTCTTTACATCCTACCGGTCCGCTTCCCGGCCCTCCGCCTCCATGCGGGGTGGAAAAAGTTTTGTGAAGATTCAGATGGACAACATCAAATCCCATGTCTCCCGGACGGACCGTTCCCATTACCGCGTTCAGATTCGCCCCGTCATAGTAGCAGAGTCCGCCGCATTCATGGATGATTTCCGTAATCTCCAGGATGTGTTTTTCAAAAATTCCAAGAGTATTCGGATTCGTCAGCATGATTCCTGCGGTCTCTTCGTCCGCCGCTTCTTTCAGCTTTTCCAGGTCCACGCAGCCATCCGCGTCTGACGGAACACTGACCACTTTATAGCCTGCCATCACCGCGCTGGCCGGGTTGGTTCCGTGTGCGGAATCCGGCACCAGAATCTTCGTTCTCCTGGTATCTCCCCTGCTTTCGTGGTAGGCCCGGATCAGGAGAAGTCCCGTAAACTCGCCGTGGGCTCCTGCCGCCGGCTGGAATACCATCCGGTCCATACCGGTAATGGCGCAGAGATATTTCTCCGCCTTATGAAGTACTTCCAGGCATCCCTGTACGGTATGTTCCGGCTGAAGCGGGTGAATCCCGGTAAATCCCGGAAGTGCCGCTGCCGCCTCGTTGATCTTCGGGTTATATTTCATCGTACAGGAACCAAGCGGATAAAATCCATCGTTGACTCCGTGGGACTTTCTCGCCAGTTCACTGTAATGTCTGCTCAGATCCCCCTCTGCGATTTCCGGAAGATGGAGGGCTTTCTGTCTCTGGTCTTCCTGCGGAAGCCTGGTCTCTTCCACATCGCACGCAGGAAGCATGCTGCATCTGCGTCCCGGTCTGCTTTTTTCAAAAATTAACATCCCTGCACCTCCTTCAGAATCCGGATGACCTCATCCATTTCTTCTTTTGTATTCATCTCCGTACAGCACCAGAGAATCCGGTGCTCATCCAGCGGATATCCTCCCAGAATTCCATGTTCCTCCAAAGCCTTCAAGGTCTCCCCTGCCGGCACCTTGGATTCCGTCACAAATTCATGGAAAAAATTCCCCTGATTTTTCGTGCGGTATCCGATTTTCTCCAGCTCTCCTGCCAGATAGTGTGCCTTGGAGACACACTGCACCGCCGCCTCTTTCAGTCCGTCCGGTCCCATGGACGCCAGGTATACCGTCACCGCCAGTGCACAGAGCGCCTGGTTGGAACAGATATTGCTGGACGCTTTCTCTCTCCGGATATGCTGTTCTCTTGCCTGAAGTGTCAGCACATAACCGGTCTTTCCGTTTTTGTCTTTTGTCTGTCCGACAATTCTGCCAGGCAGCTTCCGCATCATCTTGTCCGTACATGCCATAAAACCAAGGTACGGTCCTCCAAATGCCAGTGGAAGCCCCATCGGCTGTCCTTCTCCGACCGCCACATCCGCTCCGTATTCAGCCGGTGTTTTTAAAATGCCAAGAGAAACCGGATTGACTCCCATCACATATTTTGCCCCGCCTTCATGGGCAATCTGTCCAATTTCTTCTGCATCCTCCAGATTTCCGTAATAATTGGGATGCTGTATGTAAACACACGCCGTTTGTGCATCAATTTGTTCTCTGAGAATCTCTTTGTCCGTACGCCCGTCCTTTTCCGGAATCAGCTCCACCTGCATTCCATTTCCGTGGCAGTAGGTCTGCACCGTCCGGATCACATACGGGGAGGACGTCTGTGAAATCAGGACTTTCTGCCGTTTTCGTTCCCGGCACATGGAAACTCCTTCTGCGGCTGCAGAAGCGCCGTCATAGACTGACGCATTGGACGCATCCATCCCGGTCAGATCACAGATCATTGTCTGATATTCAAAGATGGACTGCAGAATTCCCTGGCTGATTTCCGCCTGATACGGGGTATAGGCCGTCGCAAAATTTTCCTTGGATGTGATGCTTGTGACAGCTGCCGGGATATAGTGCCGGTACACTCCGGCACCCCGGAAAATGGTAGGAAAGATCCTGTTCTTTCCGGCCATTTTCTCCATTTCTCTTCTGACATACAGTTCCGGCATGCCTGCCGGGATCTCAAGCTCCCCTTTCAGTCTGACTTCATCTGGAATGTCCGCAAAGAGCTCATTCATGTCAGAATATCCGGCCGCCTGCAGCATTTCCTGTCTTTCTTTCTCTGTATTCGGTACATAGCCGCCCATCCGAACTCACCGCCTCTCTGTTATTCTTTCTCGCTCTCTACAAACGCCTCATACTCCGCTCCTGAGAGCAGCTCTTCTTTTTCTGTGATGTCTTTCACTTTGATAAACCACGCATCATACGGAGCCTCATTGATATATTCCGGCTCATCCAGCAGTCTTTCGTTGATTTCACATACCACACCGGATACCGGAGAGTACACATCAGATACCGCTTTGACGGATTCCACATCGCCAAATGCCTCTCCTACCGTCACCTCATCCCCCTCTTCCGGAAGATTGACAAACACCAGATCTCCAAGCTCTGACTGGGCGTAGTCCGTCAGCCCGATCACTGCAACTCCGTCTTCCTCTTTTACCCACTCATGTGATTTTACATACTTTAATTCTTCTCTGATTTCCATATCCGTTTCTCCTTTTCTGATTTTTATTTCTGTCTTTTATAAAATGGAAGATCTACAACTTCCGCCTCCACGCTTCGTCCGCGCACGTCAACCTCCACCTTGTCTCCTGTCCTGACCGCTCCTGCCTTCACAAGCGCCATGGCGATCGGATATCCAAGGTACGGGCAGTGTGTGCCGGATGTCGTCGTTCCAATCTCTGTGCCTTCCAGCGAAACCTTCTGCTCTTCCCGGATAATGCCCCGCCCGGTCACTTTCAGTCCGATCCGTTCTCTCTTTGGCTCTCCTGCTTCTTCCAGCGCCTTCTTCCCGATAAAATTTTCTTTTGCCATTTTTACGGCAAACTGAAGTCCCGCTTCCAGAGGAGTCACTTCTTCGTTCATCTCGTGTCCGTAGAGCGGCATTGCAGCTTCCATCCGCAGGGTATCTCTTGCTCCCAGTCCGCACGGGATCAGTCCTTCCTCTTTTCCTGCTTCCAGAAGCGCATTCCACATCTGCGGCGCATATTCTGCCGCCAGATACAGCTCCACGCCGTCCTCACCTGTATAGCCGGTCCTGGAAACGATACAAGGGATTTCTGCCACCCTGCCATCAAACACTGCGTGATAATATTTCTCCGGAATACTCTCTTCGTCCGTCAGTTTTCTTAAAATCTCAAGGGCTTTCGGTCCCTGGAGGGCAAGCTGCGCATACTGGTCGGAAACGTCCGTAAATGCCACGTTTCCAAACTGGTGATCCAGCATCCACTGGTAGTCCTTCTCCTTGTTTGCCGCATTGACAACGATCAGGTATTCTTCCTCGAATTTCCGGTAGACAATCAGATCATCCACCGTGCCTCCGTGTTCGTTGCACATCGGGCTGTACTTGGCCTGGCCGTCCTTGATCTTCGTATAATCATTGGTGAGAAGCATCTGAAGATTTGCCTTCGCATCTTCTCCCGTGCAGAGAATCTCTCCCATATGGGAAACATCAAAGAGCCCTGCCCGGGTGCGCACCGCCATGTGTTCCTTGATCACTCCTGTCGGATACTGCACCGGAAGAGAATAACCTGCAAACGGAACCATCTTTCCTCCGGCCTTTATATGTTCTTCATAAAGTGGTGTTTTTAATTCCATCTCCCGTGTCCTCCTTATTCATACAATGGATGTCTGCCGCAGATTTCATTGACTGTGCTGCGGATCTCGTCTGCCTTTGTATCAAAGTCTGTTGCCGCCATCTTGATCAGCTTTGCAATCGTTCTCATCTCGTCTTCTTTAAGCCCACGTGTTGTCACAGCCGGCGTTCCGATCCGGATGCCGCTTGTCACAAACGGACTTGCCGGGTCATTTGGCACCGCGTTTTTATTGACTGTGATATAAACCTCGTCCAGACGGCGCTGCAGTTCTTTTCCGGTAATGTTCATATTCTGGAGATCGACCAGCATCAGATGGTTGTCCGTTCCGCCGCTGACCAGGTCAAAGCCTTCTTCCTTCAGTGCTTCAGCCAGTGCTTTTGCGTTCTTTAAAATCTGTTCCTGATAGGTCTTGAATTCCGGTTTTAACGCTTCCCCAAAGCAGACTGCCTTCGCGGCGATGATATGCATCAAAGGCCCACCCTGGGTTCCTGGAAATACCGCCTTGTTGATGGCCTTTGCGTGTTCTTCCTTGCACATGATCATGCCGCCTCTTGGTCCCCGCAGCGTCTTGTGGGTGGTCGTTGTCACCACATCTGCATAAGGAACCGGGCTCTGATGGAGTCCGGCCGCAACCAGTCCGGCAATATGCGCCATATCCACAAACAAAACGGCGCCCACTTCTTTCGCAATCTCCGCAAACCGGTCAAACCGGATCTCTCTTGGATATGCAGACGCCCCTGCAACAATCATCTTCGGTTTGCATTCCAGTGCTGTCTTTCGGATTTCATCGTAGTCCAGAAATCCTTCTTCATTGATGCTGTATGGTACAAAATGATAAAGAATTCCGGACATATTCACCGGTGAGCCGTGGGTCAGGTGTCCGCCATGGTCCAGATTGAGTCCCATCACCGTATCTCCCGGCTTCAGAAAGGCCTGATAAACCGCAATATTGGCGCTTGCCCCCGAATGCGGCTGTACACAGGCATGTTCGCATCCAAACAGCTGTTTTGCACGCTCGATTGCCAGATTTTCAATCACATCTACATATTCACAGCCTCCGTAATACCGTTTCCCCGGATATCCTTCCGCATACTTGTTTGTCGGGACCGTCCCCATCGCAAGCATCACCGCCGGGCTTACTATATTTTCCGATGCGATCAGCTCCAGATTTCTTCTCTGCCTTCCAAGTTCCTGTTCCAGAGCCCCGCCGACTTCCGGATCGTACTCTTTGATGTAGTTCGTAACATCTCCTACCATACTCATACGTATTTCCTCCTCAAATCAATATTCTTGCTTTTTCTGTCGATACGGATTCCGGCCGAAAATCCGGGGCAACAAAAAAAGCAGATCAAGTAACTTCTCCATCATGAGAAGTCCTTTCATCTGCCTCTGTCCTTTTACCTGAAAGATTATCCAGCAGTGCTGTGCTGCACGCCAGATTACTTCTTCGGTACAATCATATTGTTCTCCAGAGTGTTGTCCGAACCTGTTCCTTTTGCCTGAGAGTTTCTTGCATGCCCCTTCGGCTCCGGCTATCATTCCCGCGCCGCACACTGCGCTATAGTGGTATCTCACAGGTTCATCATTCAACTTTAAAGTTATTATAAAATTCACTTACTCCAGAGTCAAGTGTTAAATAGTAAACTTGTCAGTTAATATTTTGACAGTTATTTTGTAGACAATTTCTTCTTGTTTATCGTTTTTCTTTATACATTTTCCTTCTTAACCAAGCACCAGACACCAGAGCGGGAGTGTCAGAAGCGACAGCAGCGTACTGAGGAAAATCATCCCCGTCGCATACCGCTCATCCCCATGGTATTTGGAAGAAAGAAGTGCTGTTGTGACAGGCGCCGGCATTCCGGCCATGATTACGGTAATCCCCCGCAGCACCGGATCCACCGGAAGAAAGGCTGTCAGAGCAAAGACGACCGCCGGGATCAATACAAGGCGGACTGCCGCATAAAATACCATGGTACGGTCAATCAGTCCTCTTGGATCCATCTCCGCAAGCATCATTCCGATCAGCATCATACTCATGGGTGTATTGGCGCTGCTCAATCCCTCCACCGCCCGGGTAAAGAAGTCCGGCCAGGATACCGGAAGAAACATGACGATCAGCCCCAGATAAATCGAAACAATGCACGGATGGGTGACTACCTTTTTCAGCACGTTCTTTTTCTGACCCGGCAGAAAGCAGGAGACGCCCACCGACCACATGACCACCCGGACCGGGAGCATGAAGACTGACGCATACAAAAGCCCGGACGTCCCGTAAATACTTTCAATTACCGGATTTCCCAGAAAGCCGCCGTTAGAAACAATCGTCCCGTACCGGAGCGGCTTTCTCTTTTCCTCATCTGTTTTTTTGTACAACAGAAACGCTGACGCCACAGATATCATATTATACAGCACGGATAACAGCACCGTCATGACAACCGGCTTCCAGACATCATGATGGGGCTGTACAAGAAACGCATGAAAAATGTTAAACGGCAGCAGCACATACAGACACAGATCCACCATGTTCAACCTTCCTGTCGTGCCTACTATTCCTCTTTTTCTTACGATAAATCCAACGATCACAAAGAAGAACATCATCCCCTGCATCGTCAGCATATTTTCAAATACCATCTGCCTGCTCCTACAATCCGATCCGGTCCGCAATACCGCGCATTGCTTCCAGTGCAATGTCGATAAATTCGTCAAAATCCATGCCCGTAAATTCAATCGCTTCCATATAGTCGCGGTTGGCACCGGCTGCAAACCGAAGCTCACGGAAACGTTTGAGCACAGATTTATGTTTGACGCTTGCAATCTTTTTATCCGGATAGATCTGAGCAATGGCTTTCAAAAAACCACTCATCGGATCGGATGCAAGAATCGCATACTGAAGTTTTGTTTTTGCTTTCACGCCGCTTTCCGGATTGTGGGCACAAATGGCGTCAAACAGCACCGGATCATCAATTCCTTCTTTTTTCAGGATTTCCACCGATGTCGGTCCGTGGGTCTCCGGGTGCTCCTTCCACTCGCAGTGTTCCTCATCCAGATCATGAAGGAGCCCCACTACGCCCCAGTATTCCACTTCTTCAGGAGCAAGCTTTTCTGCGACTCCCCGCATGATCGCCTCCACTGCATAAGAATGCTCCAGATAGCGTTCTCCTTCCATGTATTTATGTAAAATCTCGTATGCCTGATCACGTGTAACCGCCATTGTTCTTTCCTCCTGAATCTATTCTTTGAATTATGTTACTGTGCCAGTGTTCCCATCGGATCCCACGGATTCAGATGAACCGGTTCCCCGGCCGCTTCCTCAAGCTGCTCTTTTGTCAAATATTTTTTATTGATCACTGCCTGGTATACATACCGGTCAAACCAGTCCGCACTCATCAGATAGTATCCTTTTTCCCCGTGCTCATCACTCCAGCTGTTCTGGATTTTCCATTTCCGTGCATTGCCTTCTTCGTCCAGATCTACGCCGGTAATCACCATCGCATGGTTCATTGCGCTTTCCCGGTAGTCCAGTCCGGCACCTTTTTCCATATCAAACTGCATGCCGTAGGTACCTTCAAAATCATAGCACTCCGTGCACCAGAGTCCCCTGTCGCGTTCTCCGTATTTGCCGACATCACTTCCGAACCAAACGACCTCGCCGTCAGAAAGCTGACGGATAATCAGGCTTTTCAGCGTGTCCATCGGCAGATTGTAGTAACGCACCGGCGCACCTTCTGCGACATTTCCAAGATAGTCAACGGTGTAGCTCTTTCCAAACGGTTTATCTTCGGTAGGTGAATTGATGATGCTGACATAATCTTCACGAAGCTTCAGTCCCACATATTCTTCATAGAATGATTTTGGTGTCAGGTCACGTACTACATGGTATTTCTTATCCTTATCCACATATTCAAAGTCAAATTTCTTCGGCGGATTTCCGAAGCACATGCACAGGAAACTGTAAATCTCAGACATCATCGCTTTCTTTTCTCCCTGCACGTCTCCTCCGCTTCTGACTGTCTCACGAAGTTTTTCCGCACACAGGCGCAGTCTGGAATTCAGAAGCGCATTCATATCTCTCGTATTGCTGCTCTGGTAGGTTTCCTCCATGGCACTCTTCGGAACCACTCCGTACTTTTCCACGAGATTGACAAACATATCCCACTGGCCTCCATCGCCGACGCCTTCTGAAAGAATGTGGCACACGGTACGGTCGTCCACCGAGCGGTCCGCCAGATCAATGATGCTCTCCAGCATATAATTGGCTTTCTCAAACTTGTCCCAGAATGCTGTGTAGTTCTGGGAAAGTTCAAATTTGTCCAGATTGCATTTCTTTGCCGTCACTTCACGGAGCACATTCAGCGCAGAGAAAATCCAGCAGCGTCCGCTGGCTTTCTGATTCGTCACCGGAAGCGTCGGAATATCAATGGAGAATGCATACTGGGAGGATGCAAGCCCTGCATGGCAAAACGCCGCATCCTTTACCGAATGCTTGTAAAGCGCATTCGTCATCGCACGGCAGAGCGCACTGCCTGCATACTTTTCCTCAAACCCGGAGAGATCATCTGCTGTCAATCCTTGAAACTGATTCATTTTTCATCATCCTTTCCCTTTATCTTTTGTCTCTGCCCTATAGTATAGCATGAATTTGAAAACGGCGAAATACCCGATACTTGCTTTACATGGTCAAAATATAAGCGCCCTGCGGGATTTTCCGCAGGGCGCTATGCTTTACCTGAGTAAACTATTCTACAGATCGTTCTTATTCTTCTGTTTCTGTCTCCTGGCTTTCCTCTTCGGATGCTTCTTCGGAAACTTCCTCTGCCGTCTCTTCAGCTGTTTCCGCTTCCGGTTCTTCTGTCAGATCCAGATCTGCACCAAGAATCTCTGTATCCTCCTCAGCTGCTTCGGATTCTGCTTTCTCGTCTTCTTTTGCATTTTCCTTTTCTTCAGCTTCTCTGCGGAGGCGTGCCTCTTCTTCTTTCTGAGCTTCGATCATCGCATCTGTATTCAGCTTGATATTGCGGTATTTGCTCATACCGGTACCAACCGGAATCAGTTTACCGATGATAACGTTCTCTTTCAGACCGATCAGCGGATCGACTTTTCCTTTGATGGCTGCTTCTGTGAGGACTTTTGTTGTCTCCTGGAAGGAAGCTGCGGACAGGAAGGAGTTTGTAGCAAGTGCCGCCTTGGTAATACCAAGCATGATCTGCTCTCCTGTTGCCGGCTCTTTACCTTCAGCCACGAGTTCTTTATTTCTGTCTTCGAACTCAAGGGCGTCTACCATAGTGCCCGGAAGGAATTCGGAATCTCCGTTCTCCTCGATACGGACTTTCTTCAGCATCTGACGCACAATGACTTCGATGTGCTTATCGTTGATATCTACACCCTGGAGACGGTATACTCTCTGCACTTCCTGGATCATGTAATCCTGTACAGCACGCAGACCTTTGATTCTCAGGATATCGTGCGGGTTGACACTACCTTCTGTAAGCTCGTCTCCGGCTTCCAGTTCCACGCCGTCCTGAATCTTGATTCTGGAACCGTACGGAATGAGGTATGCCTTGGATTCCCCTGTCTCATTGTTGGTAACGATGATCTCACGTTTCTTCTTTGTATCGTTGATCGTTGCTTTTCCGGCGAACTCTGTAATGATTGCAAGTCCCTTCGGCTTTCTTGCCTCGAAAAGCTCTTCGACACGAGGAAGACCCTGTGTGATATCGTCACCGGCAACACCACCTGTATGGAAGGTACGCATGGTAAGCTGTGTACCAGGCTCACCGATGGACTGGGCAGCGATGATTCCGACTGCCTCGCCGACCTGTACCGGCTCTCCTGTTGCCA
Source organism: Drancourtella sp. An57 (assembly GCF_002161525.1). NCBI lineage: Bacteria > Bacillati > Bacillota > Clostridia > Eubacteriales > Oscillospiraceae > Drancourtella > Drancourtella sp. An57. The sequence continues at coordinate 10,288 of NZ_NFHY01000012.1, read as the reverse complement.
TGTTGGCACCGTAACATTTTGCGCAGACACCCAGATGGGATTTACATGTCAGGATGGTACGGATCTTCACCTTTTTGATCTCGTTGCCGTTTTCATCCACACCTTTTGTTACGATCGCAGCCGCACGTTTCGGCGTAATCATGTGATTTGCTTTGACAATCACATTGCCTTCTCTGTCGCAGATCGTCTCGCAGGAATAACGTCCTGTGATACGCTCCTGAAGGCTTTCAATCTCTTCATTTCCGTCCGTAAATGCCTTGACATACATTCCCGGGATTTCTTCTCCCTTCTCCACGCAGTCTACTTCGCGGATAGAAAGTTCCTGAGAAACGTCTACAAGACGTCTAGTCAGGTAACCGGAATCGGCTGTACGAAGCGCCGTATCGGACAGACCTTTACGTGCTCCGTGGGCGGACATGAAGTATTCCAGTACGTCCAGACCTTCACGGAAGTTGGACTTGATCGGCAGCTCGATCGTACGTCCGGTCGTATCTGCCATCAGACCACGCATACCGGCAAGCTGTTTGATCTGCTTGTCAGAACCACGGGCTCCGGAATCCGCCATCATGAAGATATTGTTGTATTTATCCAGACCGGAAAGCAGTGCCTCTGTCAGGGCATCGTCAGTTGCCTTCCATGTCTCAACGACTTCTTTGTAACGCTCCTCCTCTGTGATGAGACCACGTTTGAAGTTTCTTGTGATCTTATCTACCGTATCCTGTGCCTGCTGGATCATCTGCGGCTTCTGCGGCGGAACGGTCATATCGGAGATGGATACTGTCATAGCAGCTCTCGTAGAGAACTTGTATCCGATGGATTTTACGTTATCAAGTACTTCTGCTGTTGCAGATGCACCATGTGTATTGATAACCTTTTCCAGGATCTTCTTTAACTGCTTCTTGCCGACATGGAAATCGACTTCCAGAAGAAGCTCATTTCCTTCTACGGTTCTATCCACGAATCCGAGATCCTGCGGAATGATTTCGTTGAAGAGGAACCGTCCCAGTGTGGACTCTACTGTTCCCGACTTCACAGTTCCGTCCGGCATTGTCTTGGAGACACGTACCTTGATCCGTGAGTGCAGTGTGATTACCTGGTTTTCGTAGGCAAGGATTGCTTCGTTTACGCTCTTGAAGAACTTGCCTTCACCTTTCACACCTGGTCTTTCCTGTGTCAGGTAGTAGATACCAAGTACCATATCCTGTGAAGGAACGGCTACCGGGCCACCGTCTGAAGGTTTCAGAAGGTTGTTCGGTGAAAGGAGAAGGAAACGGCACTCTGCCTGTGCTTCTACGGAAAGCGGAAGATGAACCGCCATCTGGTCACCGTCGAAGTCGGCGTTGAACGCTGTACATACGAGCGGGTGAAGCTTGATTGCCTTACCTTCTACAAGAATCGGCTCGAATGCCTGGATACCAAGTCTGTGCAGTGTAGGGGCACGGTTCAGCATAACCGGATGCTCTTTAATGACATCTTCCAGGACATCCCAGACTTCTGTCTGAAGTCTTTCCACCATTTTCTTTGCGTTTTTGATATTGTGTGCTGTACCGTTTGCAACAAGCTCTTTCATTACGAACGGTTTGAACAGCTCGATTGCCATTTCTTTCGGCAGACCGCACTGATAGATCTTCAGTTCCGGTCCTACTACGATAACGGAACGTCCGGAATAGTCAACACGTTTTCCGAGCAGGTTCTGACGGAAACGTCCGGACTTTCCTTTTAACATATCGGAAAGAGATTTCAGGGCACGGTTTCCCGGTCCTGTAACCGGACGGCCGCGGCGGCCGTTGTCGATCAGGGCGTCAACTGCTTCCTGAAGCATTCTCTTTTCGTTTCTTACGATGATATCCGGGGCTCCAAGCTCCAGAAGTCTTCTCAGACGGTTGTTACGGTTGATGATTCTTCTGTAAAGGTCATTTAAGTCAGATGTTGCAAAACGTCCTCCATCAAGCTGAACCATCGGACGCAGATCCGGCGGAATAACCGGGATGACCGTCATGATCATCCACTCCGGTTTGTTTCCGGATTCACGGAACGCTTCCACAACTTCCAGACGTTTTACGATTCTTGCACGTTTCTGTCCGGTCGCTCCTTCGAGTCCGTCTCTTAACTCATGGTATTCCTTTTCCAGATCAATATTCTTTAACAGTTCCTGAATCGCTTCCGCGCCCATGCCGACACGGAATGCGCTTCCCCATTTTTCTCTTGCTTCCTGATATTCCTGTTCGGAGAGCACCTGTTTGTACTGTAAATCTGTCTCCCCTTTATCGAGTACAATGTAGGAAGCAAAGTACAGTACTTTCTCCAGTGTTCTCGGAGAAAGGTCGAGAATCAGTCCCATCCGGCTCGGGATTCCTTTAAAATACCAGATATGGGATACCGGAGCCGCCAGTGCGATATGTCCCATACGCTCACGGCGTACTGCAGATTTCGTAACCTCAACACCGCAGCGGTCACAGATCACACCTTTATAACGGATTTTCTTATATTTACCACAGTGACATTCCCAGTCCTTGCTTGGTCCGAAAATACGTTCGCAGAACAGCCCGTCGCGTTCCGGCTTTAAAGTTCTGTAGTTGATGGTCTCCGGCTTTGTTACCTCGCCTCTTGACCACTCCAGAATCTTTTCAGGTGATGCCAGCCCGATCTTGATCGCATCAAAGGTCATCGGCTGATACGTCGCTTCATTATTGTTTCCCGTCATTACGGCACCCCTTTCTATTCTTCATCTGACATTTCGTCAAAATCAATCGTAAAGTCTTCGTCGTTAAAATCCAGTTCTTCTTCATCCTGTCCTTCTTCGATGTCAACTAATTCTTCTCCCTGGAATTCCTGCTGTGAGAAACCATGCTCACCGTAGGACTCCCTGTCGTTGGAATACCTTCTGTCTCCTTCAATGATTGCATTTAAGTTCGTCTCACCGTAATCGGATGTCTCCATGATCTCAACTTCTGTATTGTCGTCTCTGAGCACACGTACATCCAGTCCGAGAGACTGAAGCTCTTTTAAAAGTACCTTGAAGGACTCCGGAATACCCGGCTCCGGAATGTTGTCTCCTTTGATGATGGCTTCGTATGTCTTCACACGGCCGATCACATCGTCGGATTTCACTGTCAGGATCTCCTGCAGGGTGTAGGACGCACCGTATGCCTCCAGTGCCCATACCTCCATCTCTCCGAAACGCTGTCCACCGAACTGTGCTTTACCACCGAGCGGCTGCTGTGTAACGAGGGAGTAAGGACCTGTGGAACGTGCATGGATCTTGTCATCAACAAGGTGGTGCAGTTTCAGGTAGTGCATGTGTCCGATCGTAACCGGGCTGTCGAAGTACTCACCTGTACGTCCGTCTCTCAGGCGTACTTTACCGTCTCTGGAAATCGGCACGCCTTTCCACAGCTTTCTGTGTTCCCTGTTGTCATAGAGATACTGCATTACTTCAGGAAGAAGCTCCTCTTTATGCTTTTCTTCAAACTCTTCCCAGGAAAGATTTACATAATCGTTCGCCAGGTCAAGTGTATCCATAATGTCATTTTCGTTTGCTCCGTCGAATACCGGAGTTGCCACATTAAATCCAAGTGCTTTTGCCGCAAGACTCAGGTGAATCTCAAGTACCTGTCCGATGTTCATACGGGAAGGCACACCAAGCGGGTTCAGCACGATATCAAGCGGACGTCCGTTTGGAAGGAACGGCATATCCTCTACCGGGAGTACACGGGAAACGACACCCTTGTTTCCGTGACGTCCGGCCATTTTATCTCCTACAGAGATCTTTCTCTTCTGGGCAATGTAAATGCGCACTGCCTGGTTTACACCCGGAGAAAGTTCGTCTCCGTTTTCTCTTGTGAATACTTTGGCATCTACGACAATACCATATTCACCATGCGGTACTTTCAGAGAAGTATCTCTGACTTCGCGGGCTTTCTCACCGAAGATCGCTCTTAACAGACGCTCTTCTGCTGTCAGCTCCGTCTCTCCTTTCGGAGTAACCTTTCCGACAAGGATATCGCCGGCACGTACTTCCGCACCGATACGGATGATTCCTCTTTCATCCAGGTCTTTAAGTGCATCATCACCGACACCCGGGATATCCCGTGTAATCTCTTCCGGTCCCAGCTTCGTGTCACGTGCTTCTGCCTCATATTCTTCTATATGAACGGATGTATATACATCATCCTGAACAAGGCGCTCGCTTAAGAGAACGGCATCCTCGTAGTTATATCCTTCCCATGTCATGAATCCGATCAGCGGGTTCTTACCAAGAGCCATCTCACCGTTGGATGTGGACGGTCCGTCTGCGATGACTTCTCCCTTCTCCACTCTGTCGCCCTTGAATACAATCGGTCTCTGGTTGTAGCAGTTGGACTGGTTGCTTCGTAAGAACTTGGTCAGCTTGTAAGTCTTCTTCACGCCGTCGTCCTGACGGATAATGATCTCTGTGGAAGCAGCTCTTTCTACAACGCCTGCTTCCTCTGCAACGACGCAGACACCGGAGTCTACCGCGGATTTCTCTTCCATACCTGTACCGACTACCGGAGCCTCTGTTGTCAGAAGCGGTACTGCCTGACGCTGCATGTTGGATCCCATCAGCGCACGGTTGGCATCATCGTTTTCCAGGAAAGGAATCAGCGCTGTAGCAACGGAGAATACCATCTTCGGAGACACGTCCATGTAGTCAAATTTGCTTCTCTCGTATTCCTGTGTCTCTTCACGGTAACGACCGGATACATTCTTTCTCACAAAATGTCCTTCTGCATCCAGCGGTTCGTTCGCCTGTGCTACGTGGTAGTTATCCTCTTCGTCTGCTGTCATGTAGACAACTTCGTCTGTTACGACCGGATTTTCCGGATCGCTCTTGTCGATCTTCCGGTACGGAGCCTCGACAAAACCATATTTATTGATTCTTGCGTAAGTTGCAAGAGAGTTGATCAGACCGATGTTCGGACCTTCAGGCGTCTCGATCGGGCACATTCTTCCGTAATGGGAATAGTGAACGTCTCGCACCTCGAATCCTGCACGGTCTCTGGAAAGACCTCCCGGTCCAAGTGCGGAAAGACGTCTCTTGTGTGTCAGCTCGCCAAGCGGATTGTTCTGATCCATGAACTGGGACAGCTGTGAGGAACCGAAGAACTCCTTCACCGCCGCGGTCACCGGTTTGATGTTGATCAGAGACTGTGGTGAGATACCTTCCAGATCCTGCGTTGTCATTCTTTCACGGACAACTCTTTCCAGACGGGAAAGTCCGATCCGGTACTGGTTCTGGAGAAGTTCTCCTACCGCACGGATACGTCTGTTGCCCAGATGGTCGATATCATCGTCATTTCCAAGGCCGTATTCCAGATGCATGTTGTAGTTGATGGACGCAAAAATGTCCTCCTTTGTGATATGCTTCGGAACAAGCTCATGGAGATTCTTTCTGACTGCTTCTTTGAGCTCTTCTGTATCACCTGCCGCTTCTTCCATCAGATCTGCAAGAACCGGGTAATACACAAGCTCGGAAACTCCTACTTCTTTTGGCTCAATGCCGGTCACCTCTTTGAGATCTACCGCCATATTGGAAAGGACTTTGATATCCCTGTCCTCACCCTCACGGCTGATCCATACAAACGGCACCGCATTGTTCTGAATCGTATCGGCAAGCTCCCTTGTCACTTCCGTTCCTGCTTCCGCCAGGATCTCGCCTGTCAATGGACTGAACACTTCTCTTGCGAGAACATGTCCTGTGATTCTGTTCTTAAGGAGTAATTTCTTATTAAATTTATAACGTCCTACTCTTGCAAGGTCATATCTTCTTGGATCGAAGAACATGCTTGTAATCAGGCTTTCCGCACTGTCTACTGCAAGCGGCTCGCCCGGACGGATCTTTTTGTAAAGTTCGAGGAGACCTTCCTGATAGTTTTCAGCAGTATCTTTGCCGAAACTTGCAAGAATCTTCGGCTCTTCGCCGAACATTTCGATGATCTCCGGATTGGTGCCCACGCCAAGCGCACGGATCAGCACGGTGATCGGCACCTTTCTTGTCCTGTCTACCCTTACATAGAAAACGTCATTAGAGTCTGTCTCATATTCCAGCCATGCACCACGGTTCGGAATCACGGTACAGGAATAGAGCTGCTTACCGATTTTATCATGTGCGATTCCGTAGTAAATGCCAGGCGAACGTACAAGCTGGCTTACGATGACACGTTCCGCACCATTGATGACAAAAGTACCTGTCTTCGTCATAATAGGCAGATCGCCCATAAAGATCTCGTGTTCGTTGATCTCATCCGTTTCCTTATTATAAAGCCTTACCCTTACTTTCAAAGGCGCTGCATAAGTCGCATCCCGCTCTTTGCATTCCTCGATCGTATACTTCACATCATCTTCGCATAATGTAAAATCGACAAATTCCAGGCTCAGCTGTCCGCTGTAATCCGTAATCGGCGAAATGTCGTCGAACACTTCTTTCAAGCCCTCGTCGAGGAACCACTGATAGGAATCTTTCTGAACCTCAATCAGATTTGGCATCTCAAGAACTTCTTTTTGTCTGGAATAGGTCATCCGGGAACTTCTTCCGCTTTTCATGGGACGAATTCTGTTTTTCTCCATTGACGTTTCACTCCTTGTATTATTATTCTCGTGAAAATCACCAGTTTTCATAGTTTATTGCGGGAATTTCAAGCATTTTCAGCTCTCTTCACAGCCCATCTTCCCACAATAGTGCATTTTATTGTATCACAAGCACATTCCACGTGTCAAGAAAAATTTTTATTTTTTCACCCCTTGTAATTCTCCATATATTATGCTATGTTGATAACAAGAATTGTTACTATTTTTTTAGAATTACAATTATTTGGAGGAAACAGATATGATAAATATTAGAAAAGCCGCTATCATCGGCTGCGGATTTGTCGGAGCTTCATCCGCATTCAGCCTGGTACACAAAGGATTATTTTCAGAGCTGGTTCTGATCGATGCCAACCATGCCAAAGCAGAAGGCGAAGCCATGGATTTGAGTCACGGCCGGCCGTTTACTTCCCCTATGAAAATTTACGCCGGAAGTTACGACGACATCAGCGACTGTTCGCTGATTATCATTACAGCGGGCGCCAACCAGAAACCCGGTGAGACAAGACTGGATCTCGTCCACAAGAATGTAGCTATTTTCAAATCCATCATTCCCGAAATCACAAAGAGAAATTTTGAAGGAATCCTGCTGATCGTGGCAAATCCGGTGGACATCCTCACCTACGCCGCCCTCAAAATTTCCGGCTACCCAAAAGAACGGGTCCTCGGAAGCGGCACCGTGCTTGATTCCGCCCGTTTCCGCTACCTCTTAAGCGAGCATCTCAATGTGGACAGCCGAAGCGTTCACGCCTATATTATCGGTGAACACGGCGACAGCGAGCTTGCCGTCTGGAGCAGCGCCAATGTCTCCGGTATCGGCATCAATGATTTCTGCGAGCTCCGCGGCCACTACGAGCATGATGAGGCCATGGACCGGATTTACCGGACCGTGCGGGACAGCGCTTACGAAATCATCGAGCGGAAAGGCGCCACCTACTACGGTGTTGCCATGGCGGTGAGCCGGATCGCGGAGAGCATTATCCGCAACGAGCATTCCGTGCTCCCGGTTTCCAGTCTGATGGAGGGAGAATACGGGCTCACGGATCTGTGCATCAGTGTTCCTACCATTGTCTCCGCAAAAGGCGCCGAACAGGTACTGGAAATCCCGCTGAGTCAGGAGGAAAAAGAAAAACTTCAGAAATCCGCTGCAGAATTAAAGAAGGTCCTTGACTCTGCCATTTGACAAATGCCTGCCAATACCTCTAAAATAGAAATGCTGCCAGATTTATGGCAGCATTTCTTAGAAGGAAGGCAGGAATTTTCATGAAACAATCTACGTTCTTCCGTGCACTGTTCTATATCATCGGTCTTCTGGTGCTCGCACTGGGTCTGACCTTGAACACCAAGACAGGGCTCGGAGTCTCACCTATTATCTCAGTCGCTTACAGCACGGCAGTCATCTCCGGACATAATTTCGGCAACATGACTCTTGCTCTCTATTCCCTCTTTGTGGTCATCGAACTTATTCTTCATCTCATAAGAGAACACCGCTATGTAGAAGAATCACACGGCGTACTGTCCCAGGCAGGAAAGCGTGACCGGAAGCTGATTTTCCTGATGGACATTCTCCAGATCCCTTTAAGCCTCATTTTTACGCGGTTTCTCAATGCATTCTCCGCTTTGATCCCGGCTCTTTACTCCGGTTCAGAAAGCAGTGCAGGAGAAATGGCATTTCGCGTCATCGTTCTGGTCATCGCAATCATTCTAACCGGGATCGGAGCCGCCATGTCCCTGAATATGCGCATCGTACCAAATCCAGGTGATGGAATTGTTCAGGCCATCGCAGATACGGCACACAAAAGCGTCGGCTTTACCAAAAACTGCTTCGATGTGCTCAATATTTCCATCACAATCACATTAAGCCTCACTTTCGCCGGGCATCTGATAGGCATCGGCGTCGGCACGATTCTTGCCATGATCGGAGTGGGACGCACGATTGCCGTCTTCAACCACTTTACATACGATAAAATGAAACAGCTGGCCGGCATCGAAAACTAAACAAGGCGAAACAAGTTTCTCAATACAAAAAATCCCCTCCGGGAATCCGCACACCAGCGGCGCGGTCATTTCCGAAGGGGATTTTTCACTTTCTTATATTATTCCCTGTCAGAATCTACAGGAACTCTTCTATTCCAGGGCTGATTTATACAAATCTTACTCCCTGTGAATATACGGTTTTTCCACCAAGGTATACCGTATTGACATTATAAACACAGGAGATGTCTTTGCTCAGATCTCCGTCTACTACAAGAATGTCTGCCAGCAGACCTTCTTTAATCATTCCAAGTTCATCTTCTCTTCCGAGAACTTTTGCAGGGTTTGCTGTTGATGTCTGAATCGCCTGTACCGGAGTGATTCCGTATTTTACCATCAGCTCCATTTCCTGAGCGATTGGAAGAACCGGAGCACCGTACATTACCATATCGCTTCCGGTGCAGACCGTCACACCTGTATCATAAAGCTCTTTAAAATGATCACGGTAGGCTTCATATGCCGGCTCATAGAACTGATAATCCCTCTGCTCTTTTGCGGCAACCGGATCATTGAATACATCCGCGTTTCCCTCCTCGATGTTCTTCTTGCACACTTCATATAAATATGTATAGGCAAAAATCGTCGGCGTCCACGCAATTCCCTTTTCTTTCATCTGCTGCGCCTGCTCTACTGTCAGGAATGTTCCGTGTTCAATCGTATCGAACCCGGCATCAATACACATCTGAATCGATGGATGAGTTCCCGCGTGAACAACACATTTGATTCCTCTTCTGTGGCACTCATCTGCCGCCGCATCTAATTCTTCCTGGGTGTACTCCGGAATATGGGAACGGTGGCTTGTAAGCAGTTTGATCCATTCCGCTCCATCTCTTCTCTGCTTTCTGATCTCTTTGCGGATTGCCCATGGTCCATCCACTTCAACAACTTCATCCCAGCAGTGTCCACCCGTCATACACATACCTTCTCCCACATGCGTGATACGGGGAATCGTGATAAATCCTTTCTCCTCCGCAAGTTTCAATGTCTTGCACACTCCGTGCGGAGAATAGCAGTCTCTGACACTTGTGATTCCTTTCGTAAATGCCGCCTGCGCATGCTGAAGTGCATACATCATAATCATCTGATCATTATAGTTGAAGCTGTCCGGCTGGCTGAACCAGTATCCCAGATGTGCATGCATATCGGTAAGTCCCGGCAAAATTGTTGCCTCCCCATAATCTTTGACTTCTTCCTCCGGATATTGGGCAGTCAATTCTTCCTTCTTCCCTACTTTTGCAATTTTGCCATCCTTTCCGATCAGCACTGCCGCCTTCTCAAGCACGGTGCTTCCGTCTCCGGTAATCAGATGTTCCGCTGTGATTATCATGTCTTTTTCCTCCTTGATCCCATACTGTCATATGATATTTCTCTTTCATCCCAAAGAGAAATCATCTCCATGCCATTTATTATAATGCACAATTAATCTTATTACAACTGGTGAAAAATATATATTTTGCACAATTTATTTCTGTTCACCCATGCTCAGAAAGGGAACATCTATCATTTGCAGGAAACGAAGCTTCCTGTTAAATAAAAAAGTGTCTTCGACACTTCAGCCCCCTAGCCCCCATTCATGGGGGAATTGGGGGTTTCTTTTTATGTGTTTTTCCTGCATAATAGACTTATGAATATATTACAAACCATTTTT